>DASYVU010000096.1:0-2011 GCA_035936715.1 Gemmatimonadaceae bacterium | reverse complement strand
CCGAGGGAAATCTCTTTCCGCCGGGGACAGCGAAGACCCGGGCGGAGATCTACACGATGGGCCACCGCAATCCCTATCGGATCTCGGTGGACTCACACACCGGATTCCTCTACTGGGGCGACGTCGGTCCCGACGCGAACGTAGACTCCGTCGGACGCGGCCCGCGCGGCTATGACGAGATCGATCAGGCGCGGAGCGCCGGTAACTACGGCTGGCCTTACTTCGTCGGCGACAACAAGGCGTACTATAAAATTACGTTTGTAGACTCGCTGACAGTCGTGGCAGGAGCACAGTTCGATCCGGCGCACCCGGTGAACAACTCACCCAACAACACCGGCCTCACCGAGCTGCCACCGGCGCGCGGCGCATACATCTGGTATCCGTACGCACCATCGCCCGATTTCCCGATCGTCGGTAACGGAGGACGAGCCTCGGCGGCAGGTCCGGTCTTCCACCGCGACGACTTCCGCGGCGCGGCCAGACCATTTCCGCAGTACTACGACGGCAAGCTTTTCATTTACGAGTTCATGCGTCATTGGATCATGGCAGTGACCATGGATGCGAAGGGCGACCTCGTCTCCATAGAGCGCTTGATGCCGAGCGAGAAGTTCAGCGCTCCGATCGAGATGGAGTTCGCCCCGAACGGAGATCTTTACGTCCTGGAGTACGGCACCGCCTGGTTCCAGGGCAACGACGACGCTCGCCTCGTCCGCATCGAGTACAACGCAGGCAATCGGAAGCCGATCGTGGCGGTCGCAGTCGATCAGCCCGCCGGCGCGCTCCCGATGCGCGTACAGTTATCCTCGGCCGGCACCATGGACCTTGACGAGGATGCGCTGCGATACGTGTGGACCATCCGTCGGCGAGGCGATACCGTATTGAAAAGGATGATCGAACCAAACCCGTCGTTCACTTTCACTCAGGCGGGTACGTACACGGCGTCGCTCGTGGTGATCGATCCTCACGGCGCGGACGCGACCGCGGCCGTGCAGATCGTGGCTGGCAACGAGCCGCCCAACGTCGATATCGATCTCACGGGAAGCAATCTTTATTTCTTCTTCCCCGGCATTCCGGTGCGCTATGCGGTGCGCGTGATGGATCGTGAGGACGGCTCGCTACGGAGCGGAACCATCCCGGCACGCAGAGTGAGTGTAACCGCGCAGTACCTGAAGGATGGGGTCGCGTCGAGCGGACCAGCGACCGCGCTTCGCTCGAGCGGCGGCGCGCACGCGACGGGGAGGAGACTGATCGAAGGAAACGACTGCCTCTCCTGCCACCAGTTGAACAGGAAATCCATCGGCCCCAGGTACGTGGATGTCGCGCGGAAGTATCACGACGACAAAACGGCTACCGCGCGTCTCGTTCGGAAGATCCGCGAAGGGGGATCCGGCGTGTGGGGCAAGGTGACGATGCCCGCTCATCCCGCGCTCACCGACGCGCAGGCCTCCGCAATGGTCGCCTACATCCTGAGCCTCGCCGACCGGAAGACGAGCGCTCGTTCACTCCCTGACCGAGGCGCATATGTCCCTCCAGCTGGGTCGGGTGATGCGCCCAAAGGGGTACTGGTGCTGCGCGCAGCGTACACGGATCGCGGCGCGAACGGGATGCCAGCGATCACGAATGAGAAGACGATTGTCCTCCACTCGCCGAGCGTGGTGGTCGCGAGCGGTGAACTCTCGGAGGGAGTGCAGAAGGGGCAGAGGGATACGGACTTGCCGGGCGAGGAGATCACCGTTGTGAATCGGTCCGGCGCTTACGCGATGTTGAAGCACCTCGACCTGACGGGCGTGTCCGCGATGGTGTTCTCGGTCGTGGCCCCTGCTCGGTACCAGGCAGCGGGCGGGAAGGTCGAGGTGCACCTCGATTCGCCGACGGGTCCCTTGCTCGGTGAGAGCGAGCTGATTCGGCCGACCCCCGACACGAGCGCGAAGCCGTCACTACTTCGCACGGCGCTCCGGCCGACGTCGGGATTGCACGATGTGTATCTGGTCTTCCGGAGCCCCGATGCAAG
>DASYVU010000095.1:0-11730 GCA_035936715.1 Gemmatimonadaceae bacterium | reverse complement strand
GCGGTAATCATGGGGACCCCGATGCTGCTATCTTTGGTGAGCGGCGTCGCCGCGAGAGGTGAGACATATAACGATACCGGCGCGGCAGACACTCCGCCACGTTGCAAAATAGAGGTTTAGGATGTTGGAATCGGAGGAAGTGGGAGAGCGCGCTTCCGGACAGGCAGGCCGCCCCCAAAATCTCGTTTACACCCTTCCGCATACGACCGAGTCGATTGCGGAATTTTTGACTCCGGCCCTGGCGCGTGTCGATCCGGCGTTGGGGGGCACGCAAGTCGTGGTCGTAACCCGCGATGCGGAAACAGCCCTGACCATCTCCGAGACGGTGCTGCGCCTCACGGGTCCGGCGGGAATTGAAGTCGTTCCCGTCACGAGCGCGTCCCGCGCCGCCAGGATCTTCAACACGCGCCCCGTGCTCGCTGTTGCCGGGAGCGCGTCGGAGCTCGGCGGGCTCGTCCGCGCTTCGCTTCTCAAAGTCGATTCCGTGAAAACAGTCGTCCTCGCCTGGGCGGACGACATACTCGAAGAAGGCGCCGAGTCGCTCGCTGCTCTCGAGGCGCTGCTGAGCGAGCTCGGCGACGCGACTCGCGTGATCGTCGTGCGCAAAGTCACGCCGGTCATCGAGAACCTGGTAGAGCGATATGCTCGCCGGGCTAGGCGGGTAGGTGCCGCCGAGACCGAGGCGCCGCAGATGCCTGAGAATTACGAGCTTCCAATCGTCCGGCACATCACCGTTGGTGCCAGCGCCCGACCGGCCGCGCTCAGGCGCTTGCTCGACGACCTCAACCCGCCCTCAGCCCTGATAGTGGCGCGCGACGCTCCGACCGCCGAGAGCGCGAAGCAAACTCTCCGCACGCTCGGCTACCACGATGACGACCAGAACGTTCGCGTAACTCAGACCGATTTTGCGTCTCCCGCCCATGCGGTGATTTTTTACCAGCCTCCGGTTACACCCGCGGAGCTTCAACGGGTCGCGCAGGCAAAACCGGTTCAGGTCGTGGTGTTGGCCAGACCGGGAGAGATTGCCTGGCTCAGGGAGCTCACCGGCGGACGGCTCGCGCCTCTCAATCTCACCGGGCCCGAGCGTCGGGCGCATGATCGCGAGGCGGCAGTACGACAGGAGCTGAGGGCAGTGCTGGACCGCGGTGTTCCGCCGCGCGAAATCATCGCGCTCGAGCCTCTGCTCGAGGAGTTTGACTCCTCGGAGCTCGCTGCCGCAGCGCTTTACCTGCTGGAACGCGAGCGTGCCCAGCGGCACGCGGCAGCCGAGAACGCTCCGCCAGTCGCGCGGCCAAGACCGACGGATGGCGATCGATCCCAGGCCGCATCGGGCGGGATGACGCGTCTTTTCATGACTATCGGAACGCGCGACGGCGTGAAGGTCGGCGATCTGATGGGCGCCATCGCCGGCGAAGGCGGAATTCCTGGCGATCACGTTGGCAAGATCGATCTGCGCGAAAGCCATGCTCTGGTTGAAGTCGCCGAAGCTGATGCGGCCAGCGTCATCGCCAGAGTCAACGGCGCCATGATCCGCGGCCGCCGAGTGGTGGTGCGCGGAGAGCGTGACAAAGAGGAAAGAGAGCGTTCTGCGAGCCCCAGAGGCGATCGGCCTGAACGCGGACCGCGGGATCGCGGCGCACCGCCGAGAGGTCGGCCTGGCGCTCCGCGTCGCGGCGGACCACCGGACAGATCGAGCCGCGGAGGTCCTCCCCGTAGAGATCGCGACCGGTCGTGAGCGGACCGAGCGGACCATTCCACCAGGCTGGTGGATGGATAGAAGTCATTGCCGGCGTGATGTTCAGCGGCAAGAGCGAGGAGCTCATTCGCCGCGTGCGACGGGCGATTATCGCGCGGAAACGAGTGCAGGTGTTCAAGTCCCACCTCGATGCCAGGTATGCGGGCATCTATACGGTTTCGAGCCACGACGGCCGCACCGTTGAGGCGATCCCCGCCGACTCGGCCGCGCAAATCGCTCAGCAGATCGACCCGATGGCCCACGTGATCGCGATCGACGAAGCCCAGTTCATGGATCAGGGAATCGTTCCGCTCGTGACTTCTTTGGCAGGCAGAGGCCGGCGCGTCATCGTCGCTGGGACGGACACGGATTTTCGGGGGGAGCCGTTCGGCGCGATGCCCGATTTGATGGCGATCGCGGAAGTCGTCGACAAACTCCATGCGATCTGCGTCCTTTGCGGTGGTCCAGCCAGTCGCAACCAGCGGCTAATCGGTGGACGTCCTGCCCCCTACAATTCGCCCCAAATCATGGTCGGCGGGACGGAGTCCTACGAGGCGCGGTGCAGAATGTGCCATACAGTTCCCGCCGGCGACGCAGCTCAGGTGGCACTACTCTAGCAAGCTCAGCAGTAGAGCTGTCGTCGCAAGCAGCAGTTTACGCGTGACAGGTGTAGGAGAACTTCCTATCTTGCCCGTTCAGGCTGCGCGCAACACCACCTCAATCCTTTGACAGATGATTCGCATCGGACTGACAGGAAACATCGCCAGCGGAAAGTCAGAGATTGCGAGAATGCTCGCCGATCGCGGCGCGACAGTGATCGATGCGGATCTGCTTGCGCGTGAAGCGGTCCAGCCCGAGACGCAGGCTCTCAAGGACATCATAAAGCGCTGGGGCAAGGATGTCCTGCAGAAAGATGGAAGCCTGGATCGCGCCGCACTCCGACAAATTGTGTTCGCCGATCAGAGCGAGCTGGATGCGCTGAACAGGATCGTGCACCCGGGAGTGACGCGACTTCGAGACCGGGAGATAGCCCAGGCGAGGGAACGCGGTGATCCGATAGTCATCTGCGTCATTCCCTTATTGTTCGAGCGGAATATCGTCGATGAATTCGATGCGATAGTTCTCGTCGACGCGCCGCGTCCCCTGAGACTCGAGCGCATGGTTGCCAGCCGAGGCATGGAAGCGACGGATGCGATGAACATGATCGCATCACAGATGCCCGCTGAGCTGAAGCGCGCGCGGGCAGATTACGTGATCGAGAACAACGGCTCCCTCCAGGATCTCGAGCGCGATGTCGACGCGCTGTGGAGCTCCCTTCAGCGAAATGCTGTAGATATGGAGAGCGAAGTCCGCGTTTCTTGACTCTCATTTAGAGCGCCGATAGACTTCGCGCCCGGCGTCCGAACTGGCCGGCGAGCAATCACGCATCACAGCGGAGCAGAAGTGGCGAACATTCCCGGCGATCTCTTTTACACCGAAGAGCACGAGTACGTCCGCAAAGGAAAGGGCGGCGGTGACCCGGTTGAGATCGGCATCACCGACTACGCACAGGGCGAGCTCGGCGACATCGTGTACATAGAGCTGCCCAAGGTCGGGACGAAGGTCGGGAAGCACGACGTCTTCGGCACTATCGAGGCGGTTAAGGCGGTGTCGGAGCTTTTCTCTCCGATCGCGGGTGAGGTCGTCGCCATCAACGACAGGCTCGACAAGGAACCGGCGTTGGTGAACACAGATCCTTACGGCGCGGGCTGGATGATCAAGATCAAGCCGAGTGATGCGTCAGCGGTTGATGCACTGATGAAGTCGGACGCTTACAAAAAGCAGATCGGATAGTAACGCCCGACACGCGCGCGCCCCATCGGTTCTCGGCGGGTTATCCGAGCTTCGGAAGTGCGATAATGCAAACGGAATAGCCAGCACTATCACCAGCGCAGCAAGTACAATTCCGCCCCAATGCACGTTTATCCTCCTGTCGTTCCCGTTTCGGCCTCGACGTAGGAATCGGTCGACAAGCAGGAACAGATCAAATGCCGATCACCGTAAGCGCTCTCTACGCGCGCGACCGCGGGCCAGAACTTGAAATCCCACGTCCAGTCGGCGGGAAATGCGGCTTGTTCCCTCGTGTACGGATGCGTCCACGCCGTCGAGACCACTCGGCTCATCGGGTGAGGCGAGTTCTTGAGAACGTTGTCCTGTCTATCGGCCGCGCCCGTCTCGATGTCCCTGATCTCCGCTCTGATTGAGATCATCGCGTCACAGAACCGGTCGAGCTCTTCCTTCGGCTCGCTCTCCGTGGGCTCGATCATCAGCGTTCCGGGCACCGGGAACGAGACCGTCGGCGCGTGGAAGCCGTAGTCCATCAGGCGCTTCGCGATGTCCTCCACCTCGACGCCGCTGGACTGCTTCACCACCCGCGTATCGACTATGCACTCGTGGGCCACAGTTCCGTGCGCGCCCTTGTACAACACGGGGAAATGCGGCTCGAGCCGTTTTGCGATGTAGTTCGCGTTCAGTATCGCGATCTTCGTCGCGTACTCGAGGCCCTCGCCTCCCATCAGCTTGATGTAGGAGTACGAAATCGGAAGAATGCTCGCGCTTCCCCATGGTGCCGATGAAACAGCGCCGACCTCATCGCGCCCATTGAGCTTCACCACAGGGTGGCCGGGCAGAAAATGCACGAGATGCTTCGCCACACCGATCGGCCCCATACCCGGACCTCCGCCGCCGTGCGGAATGCAGAAGGTCTTGTGAAGATTCAGGTGACACACGTCGGCGCCGATGTCCCCCGGCCGGCACAACCCGACCATCGCGTTCATGTTCGCCCCGTCCATGTACACCTGTCCGCCGTACTTGTGGACGATGCCGCAGACCTCGACGATCGATTCCTCGAACACGCCGTGGGTCGATGGATAGGTGACCATCAGCGCGGCGAGATGCAGCCCGTGCTCTTCCGCCTTCGAGCGCAGGTCGGCGACATCGATGTTTCCACGCTCATCGGTTTTCACCACCACGACCTTCATGCCGGCCATCACCGCGCTCGCCGGGTTCGTCCCGTGCGCCGACTGCGGAATGAGGCAAACGTTGCGGTGCCCCTCGTTGCGCGACGCATGATAGGCGTGAATCACCAGCAACCCCGCGTATTCTCCCTGCGATCCGGCATTCGGCTGCAGTGAGACCGCCGAAAACCCGGTGATCTCCGCCAGCGCACGCTCGAGCTCGTCGAATAGCCCCTGATATCCTTCCGTCTGATCGAGCGGCGCGAATGGATGGATCTTCGCAAATCCCGGCCAGGTGATCGGCATCATCTCCGCGGTCGCGTTCAGCTTCATCGTGCACGAGCCGAGGGGAATCATCGAGTGGATGAGCGAGAGATCGCGCGATTGCAGCTTGTTCATGTACCGCAGCATCTCCGTCTCGGCGTGATGCTTGTTGAAGACCGGATGCGTGAGAAACGGAGTCGTCCGGTTGAAGCGCTCGTCATAGCGGAAGTCCACCGCCGACACCACGTCGTCGAACGTGAAGCCGGGCTCCTTCCCGTCATTGAATGTGGCAAAAAGGTTTTCAATGTCCTCGTTGCTCACGGTCTCGTCCAGCGCGATGACTATGCTCCTGTCGTCCATCGCGCGGAGATTGATCCGCCGATTGCGCGCTTCGTCCAATATGGCTGACGGGCTTCGCTTGCCCAGCGCGACACGAATGGTGTCGAAGTAATCGTCGTGGGCGATGGCAAAGCCGAGTCGGCGGAGCCCTTCCGCGAGCGCAGTGGTGAATCCGTGGACTCGTTTCGCGATGCGCGTCAGTCCCTGTGGCCCGTGGTACACAGCGTACATGCTCGCGACTACGGCCAGCAGCACCTGGGCCGTGCATACGTTGCTCGTCGCCTTCTCCCGGCGTATGTGCTGTTCTCTCGTCTGGAGCGCCATCCTCAATGCAGGCTTGCCGTCGGCGTCACGGGAGACGCCGATGATGCGCCCCGGTAGTTGCCGCTTGAACTCGTCTCTCGTCGCGAAATACGCCGCGTGCGGGCCACCGTATCCGAGCGGGACACCGAAGCGTTGGCTGTTGCCGACGACGACGTCGGCACCCCATTCGCCGGGGGGCGTGAGCAGCACGAGACTCAATAGATCCGCGGCTACCGTCACCAGCGCATCTGCCGCGTGTACCAGCTCGCATGTCTTCGTGTAGTCGATGACGGCGCCGTCCGTCGCCGGATACTGTACGAGTGCGCCAAACACGTCGGGCCCAATCTCAAAATCCGCATAGCTCGACACTCGCACCTCGATGCCGCGGACGCTGGCGCGCGTCTTTACCACGCCGATCGTCTGCGGATGACACTCCGACGCAACGAGAAATACTTCCTTCCCCGGTCTTCCCTTGAGCGCGTAGCTCATCGACATCGCTTCTGCGGCGGACGTCCCCTCGTCTAGAAGAGATGCATTCGCAATCGGGAGTCCCGCGAGGTCGCTAACCATTGTC
Source organism: Gemmatimonadaceae bacterium (assembly GCA_035936715.1). GTDB lineage: Bacteria > Gemmatimonadota > Gemmatimonadetes > Gemmatimonadales > Gemmatimonadaceae > UBA4720. Next base: position 5,519 of record DASYVU010000095.1, on the reverse strand, counting down.
TGGAAGTTGAGCAGCGCCTCGAGCCGTCCCTGCGCAATTTCGGCCTGGTAGGGCGTATAAGCCGTGTACCAGCCGGGGTTCTCCATGATGTTCCGCTGAATCACCGGCGGGGTCACGCAATCCGAGTAGCCCATGCCGATGAACGAGCGGAACACCTGGTTTTTTGTCGCCAGCGCCCGAAAGTACGCCAGCACTTCGGACTCTGTCATTCCTTTCGGCAGATCGAGCCCGCCGCGCAATCGGATCTTCGCCGGAACAGTCGCGTCAATGAGAGCGTCCAGCGACGCAAAGCCGAGCGTTTTCACCATCTCGGCTACATCGCGGTCGTCAGGACCTACATGTCGTGGAACGAAAGATTCAGCAGGAGGGATGGCTGCCTCGACCTGCTTGATTGTAGTGCTCATAAGAGTGACAATTTAACACTCTATGCACCCCCGGCGAAGTTACGGACGCTGGCGACTTCTCCTCGCGCCGCCACGCTCGGGCGCCGAGAACATGGCGCGGGACACGGCATTGCAGGCGCGCGCCGCGGAGACGTCGGAAACCGTGTTCAGTGTTTACTCGTGGGCGCGGCCAACTCTCTCGTTCGGCAGACATCAGCCCGCGACGGGCCTCTACGATGTCGAAAGGATCCTGGCCGCTGGGCTCGACGTCGTGCGGAGACCCACCGGTGGGCGCGCGATTCTGCACAACCGCGAAGTCACCTACAGCGTGACAGCACCTCTCGAGGACGCCGAGTCGCTCCGTGATGCGTACTCCCGAATCAACCGAATCCTTCTCGACGGGCTCGCCCGCCTTGGTATCGTCGCGGGGCTCGCCGCGCCGCGCGAGCGAGCGCCCGCGCCCAGCATTCGCCCGTGCTTCGAGACCCCGGGCGAGGGGGAGCTCGTCGCGGAGGGCGGCAAACTCGTGGGCAGCGCGCAATGGCGCGACGGGGAAGCATTGTTGCAGCACGGCTCCATCCTCGTCGAGGATGATCAGTCCTCGCTTCCCTCCTTTGCGGCTGGCGCCGTGAATGGATCGCGCGGCTCGATCGCACAACCCGCAACGCTCGCTGCTCTGCTGGGTCGCGCTCCGGATGCGGCTGAAGTGGCGGGTGCGATGTTCGACGCCGTTCGATCGCTCGAGGATGCTGAAGCGACTGAGCTCGATGAAGACGAAATCCGCGCGGAAGCCTTGCAACACTTACCGCACTTTCTCGACGAGGATTGGACATGGCGACGATGAAGCACGTTCGAGTCCTTTGCACGCTGGCGCTCTTCGCCGGGTGTGTGGGATCCGAATCGACTCCAGGGAGATCCGGCGGCACGCTGGCAATTTCCACCGGCGGCGACCCAGACGTTCTCATTCCCTCGCTTGTCTCAACAGTTCAGGCCGCGCAAATGGCCGATCTCATTTACGATCGTCTGGCGGAGATAGGCGACTCGCTCAACATCGTGAACGACGGCGGCTTCGCTCCGCGCCTCGCTGATCGTTGGACGTGGAGTCCGGACTCGTTGAGCATCGCATTCCACCTCAATCCGCGCGCAAAATGGCACGACGGGCAGCCCGTACGCTCCAGCGATGTCCGATTCACTCTTGAGAGCACCAGAGATTCCACGCTCGGCACTCCCGTCGCGGCGCTGCTCACCAACATCGACTCGGTAAGCACGCCTGATTCCGCGACCGCCGTCTTCTGGTTTCATCAGCGAACGCCGCAGCAGTTCTACGATGCCACCTACCAGATGCCCATCATGCCCGAGCACATCTGGAAAGGAATCGCACCCGCCGCGTGGAGAGCGTCCGATGCAGCGAAGCATCCGATTGGGTCAGGCCAGTTCAGATTCGTGCGGTGGACGCCACGAACAGCAGTCGAGGTAGCGGCTGACACAGCCAACTATCGAGGCGCGCCGAAACTGAGTCGGGTGGTTTGGAGCATCGCCCCCGATTTCCCCACCGCGCTCACCAGATTCCTGAGCAGTGAAACGGACTTCTTCGAAGTACTGCGTCCCGAAAATATTGCGGAAGTGGCCAGGCACCCCGAGCTGAGAGCGAAAACGTATCGCGGCCTGGCGTATCTGTTCGCGCAGTTCAACCTCCGCGATCCCGCCAATCGTGCGCGGCCCCATCCAATCTTCGGTAACCGCGAGCTTCGGCGCGCGCTGACAATGGCAACTGACCGCGCGACAATCGTGCGCAGTGTGTACGACACTCTCGCCCTTCCCGCGCTCGGTCCCACGGTACGGGCCTACCCAACGACTGACCCGAATCTCGCGCAGATTCCCTTCGATCTCTCGCGCGCGCGACAGATACTCGACTCGCTCGGGTGGCGCGTCACCGGGAGTGATGGAATGCGCTCGCGCAACGGTCGTCCGCTGCGGTTCACCCTTTCAGTGCCGAGCACCAGCAAGGTGCGCATTCGATTGGCCGTACTCCTTCAGGAGCAGCTCCGCCAGGCCGGCGCCAAGGTTGAAGTCGAACAGCTCGATTTCCCTGTGCTCGTGGAGAAAGAGAGAAAACGCGCGTTCGATGCCGCAATTGGACAATGGAACACTCAGCCGAGTCCCGGCTCCGTTCGCGGATCGTGGGGAACGGCGGGCTCGCGTGCGTCGAGCGGCAGCAACTACGGCTCATATGAGAATCCCGTCTTCGACGCCTACGTCGACAGCGCTCTTGCCTCGTTCAATCCCGCCGCAGGAAAGTCGTATTTCACCAGGGCTTACGACACGATCATTCAGGATGCGCCAGCGATCTGGCTGGTTGAGCCAAGGCCGACGGTTGGGTACAACGCGCGTCTGCATCTCGCGCCGATGAGATCGGACGCCTGGTGGGCACACATCCCCGATTGGTGGGTATCCGCCAGCCAGAAAACCCCGTAGCGGGTGGTCCGCTACCTCGCGCGACGGCTCGCGCAGGCCGCAGTAATCGTCGCCTTTGTCGCGGCGATCAGCTTTGCGCTCATCCATCTCGCGCCGGGCGATCCGTTCAGCGCCGTGATGGACAACCCAAACGTCAGCGAGAGCGTCCGTCAAACTCTCCGCGCGCAATACGGGCTCGATCGGCCGCTTCCGGAGCAGTTCGCCCGCTATGTAGGCCAGCTCGCGCGCGGTGATCTCGGGTGGTCATTCTCGCACGATCGTCCAGTGCTCGAGGTTCTCGGCACCGCCCTGCCGAATACGCTGCTGCTGATGGGCGTCGCGCTCGTCGGAAGTTTTTCGCTCGGCATTCTCATCGCGCTGATTCAGGTCGCCAGACGAGAATCCGTCACGGATCACGCTTTGAGCGGAGTTACGCTGCTGTTGTTCTCGATGCCGGATTTCTGGTTCGCGATCCTGGCGCTGCTCGCGTTCACCTACTGGCTTCCGATTTTCCCGGTCGGCGGGGCGGTGGACGCGGTGATGCACGACTACATGGGACTCGGCGCGCGCGTCGGCGACAGACTGCGACATCTGACGCTGCCGGCGTTGACACTTACCGTTCTCGCTGCCGGCGGCGTTGCGCGCTACCAGAGAGCGGCGCTCCTCGAAGTCCTCCCCGCCGACTACATTCGCACCGCCCGGCTCAAAGGGTTGACCGAGCGCGAGGTCCTGCGCCGACACGCCCTTCGCAATGCTCTGCTCCCGACAATCAGCCTCATCGGTCTGTCGTTTCCCGCCCTCCTCACGGGAGCATTCTTCATCGAGAAGATTTTCGCGTGGCCGGGGATGGGGCTCGCCGTGGTCAATGCCATCGGCACCAGAGACTATCCTCTCGTAGTAGGCGGAGTGATCATCGGCAGCATCATGGTGACGCTTGGCAGCCTCCTCGCCGACATTCTATATGCCTGGGCAGATCCAAGACTCCGCGCTCGCTAGCACTCCGCGGCCGCGCGAATCCGCATTTGCCATCGGCTTGCGCCGCATACTGCGCAGGCCGTCATCTCGCATCGCACTGGTCATCCTTGGGACCATCGTCCTCGTCGGACTCCTGGCGCCGTTCATCGCGCCATACGACCCGGCGGCGCAGCCCGACATTGTCGCGCTAAAAAGCCTCGCTCCTTCCCTCGCGCATCCATTCGGAACGGATCCATACAGCCGCGACGTGCTGAGCCGGGTGATTTACGGCGCACGCTTGTCGCTGGCGATCGGGCTTCTGGCGACGCTGGTCAGCCTCACCCTTGGCGTGGCATACGGGGCGATCGCGGGTTACGCGGGGGGCGTGGTAGACGCCGTCATGATGCGTGTGCTCGATGCTTTCCTCGCTATCCCGCGACTTCTCCTCCTGCTCGGGATTCTCGTCGCGTGGCCGCAGCTCTCGATCGGCGCGCTCGTCCTGTTCCTCGGCCTGACGGGTTGGTTCGGCCTAAGCCGCATCGTCAGAGGTCAGGTTCTTGCGTTGAAGCACGCGGAATTCGTCACTGCCGCGCACGCACTTGGCGCCAGCCGGAGACGGATTCTGGTGAGGCATCTGCTTCCGAATCTGATTTCCCCAATCGTCGTTGCGGCAACGGTCGGCGTCGCCCACGTTATCGTCCTCGAAGCCGGACTTTCCTACCTGGGCATCGGCGTACCGCAACCGCTGGCGAGCTGGGGCAACATCATTCAGGACGGTGCCGACCAGGTTGCAACATTGTGGTGGATGTCACTCTTTCCCGGTCTCTTCATGGTCCTTACGGTGATGACGCTGAACATCCTTGGTGAAGCACTGCGCGACGCGTACGATCGCCGCTGACGAATCGATGACACCGCCGCCTCCGCTTCTCTCGATTCATGATCTCAGGGCGTACTTCTACACTGAAGCGGGCGTCGCTCGCGCCGTGGATGGTGTGTCGTTCGACATCGGTGCTGGAGAAACCGTAGGAATTGTTGGGGAGTCGGGCTGCGGAAAATCCGTTACCGCTCTCTCGATTCTGCGATTGATCCAGCCTCCCGGTCGCATAGAAGCCGGCAGCCGCATCGAGTTCGAGGGACGCGATATCGTCACCTTGGGTGACGAAGAAATCCGGGACATTCGCGGCAACCGCATCTCGATGATATTCCAGGAGCCGATGTCTGCGCTCAATCCCGTTTTCACGGTCGGCGATCAGGTCGCTGAGGTCGCGCGCGTCCACGCGGGCATGAGCAGGAAGCACGCGTGGGACCGCGCGGTCGAGATGCTCGCGCTCACCGGAATACCCGACGCCGAAGAGCGCGCAAAACAGTACCCGCATCAGTTGTCGGGCGGCATGCGTCAACGCGTTCTCATCGCGATGGCACTCATGATGAAGCCGGCGCTGGTCATCGCCGACGAGCCGACCACCGCGCTCGACGTGACCATTCAGGCTCAGATCCTCGAGCTGCTCGTGGATCTGCAGAAGAAGATCGGGACTTCGATCCTCATGATCACCCACGACCTGGGTGTCATCGCCGAGACGACGTCGCGCGTGATCGTGATGTACGCGGGGGAAATCGTGGAACAGGCAGCAGTTGACGAGCTCTTCGCCAAGCCACACCACCCGTACACCGAAGGCCTGATGCATTCGATGCCGCACATCGGCCACGATCAGGAGCGGCTGAATGTCA
>DASYVU010000094.1:0-5577 GCA_035936715.1 Gemmatimonadaceae bacterium | reverse complement strand
CGAGCTGGAGGAAGTCGCTGACCAGAATGAGCAGAAGCAACCCGCCACCGACTCCCAGAAGAGAGTCATTTCGCTGCAGAACATCTCTCTCGCCTTCGAGGAGCCCATCCTCGAGGATGTTTCGTTCGACGCCAGAGGGGGAGAAACCGTCGTCGTGGTTGGTGAATCGGGAACAGGAAAGTCAACCATTCTCAAGCTCCTTCTCAGACTGCTCATACCCGACAAGGGGCGCGTTGCCATCGACGACGAAGACATCACACATCTCAGCTTCGACGACGCGCTCAAGGTCCGGCAGAAGATGGGGATGGTCTTTCAGGGAGCGGCGTTGTTCGATTCGATGACCGTCTACGAGAACGTCGCCTACCCCCTGCGTGAGCACACCTCGCTGCGCGAAGACGAGATCGAGGCGCGGGTGCGCGAGAAGCTCAGCTTTGTGGATCTCGAGCCGGACAAGGTGATGGACCAGATGCCGTCGGAGCTTTCCGGCGGCATGAAGAAGAGAGTGGGCATCGCCCGCGGTCTCGCCAACAACCCCGAGATCATGCTCTACGACGAGCCCACGTCGGGTCTCGATCCACTCACGACCGCCACCATCACGTACCTTATCATCAAGCTGCAGCGGGAGCTTGGAGTAACCAGCGTTGTCGTTTCACACGACATCCGGTCGGCTTTCCGCATGGCGAGCAAGATCGCGTTGCTCGCCGACAAGAAGATCGGATTCTTCGGCACCCCCGAAGAAATGACCGGCACCGACGACCACTACATTCGCGAATTTCTGGGCGGATTCTGACGGCGATGATACTTTCTAGCGCATGAAGCGATCGACGTCCATTACGTGGGACCAGCTCAAGGTGGGAGTGGTGATACTCGTGGCGCTCCTCATCGTCGCGGTCGCCATCGTCAGACTCGGCCAGGCCGGCAAGCTGTTTGGGAAGCGGTATCGGCTCGTCACGTTCGTCGCGAACGCGAGCGGCCTTCGCGTCGGCGGTCCGGTGATGGTCGCGGGACAACTGGCCGGCAGCGTCAAGGACGTCCAGTTCCTTCCGCCCGATAATGACACGACCCGCAATCTGAAGCTGATCGTCGAAGTGGACCGCCAGCTTTCCGAACAGGTGCGGAAGGATTCCCGCGCCAGGATCAAGACGCAGGGCCTGCTCGGTGACAAGGTGTTCGACATCTCGGTAGGGACGCCTCGATTTCCCGCGCTGCGCAACGGTGACACGATCCTCATTGCGCCGTCCACCGACTACGACGCAGTGGTGGCGCAGGCGTCGGAGGCAATCAATCAGGTCGTCGGCCTGACCCAGGATTTGAAAAAGGTGACTGGCGGAATCAGCCGCGGCGAAGGAACCCTTGGCCAGCTCGTGACGAACCGTCAGCTGTACGACAATCTCAACTCTTCGCTCGCGCGCACGAGCGCGCTGATGGCGAAGCTGGAGAATCCGAGAGGAACAATCGGACGACTGCTCGACGATCCGCAGCTCTATTACAGTCTCAATCGCACCGTTTCATCGGTCGACACCGTCATCAGGCAGATGACCGCCGGGAGTGGCTCGCTGTCGAAGCTGCTGCGCGACGATACGCTGTACGTGCACCTCCTCAGCGTGGTCACCCGCGCCGACTCTCTCGTGGGCATGATGTCGGGCGGCAACGGCGGCACCATGAAAAAACTGTTCAGCGATCAGCAGCTCTACGATCAGCTCGTGAAAACCGTGACCGAGCTGAATAACGTTCTGGTCGATGTCCGACGCGACCCGCGCCGGTACACAAAGACGATGATCCAGGTTAAGCTATTCTAGGATCAACTAGGGTATCTTGAAGTGTGATCAAAGCGTACGAGCTCGATGTTGCAGTCAGCCGCGGTCAGGGAACCGAATCGGAGCATAGAGTACACGCCGCGGTAGTCGGAGAAGGAGATGAGCTCCTCGGCGCCGCCCGCGACGGTAACGCATTTACCTTCTGGCGATCGTGCGCCAAGCCCTTCCAGGTAATTCCGTTCCTCGCCTCCGGCGGCTTCGATGAATTGGGCTGGGATGAGGCGCAGCTCGCGGTGTCGTGCGCGTCGCACGGAGGTGAGCCGGAGCACGTCGCGCTCGTGGAGAGAATGCTCCACGACATCGGTCTCGAGGAAGGCGATCTCGCCTGTGGTCCGCACGAGCCATCCTCACAACGTGGCGCCAAGATCCTGAGAGAGTCAGGCGAACGGCCGTCCAGGCTGCACAACAACTGCTCGGGAAAGCACACGGCGATGATGGCGATGGCCCGGCACAAGGGCTGGCCGACGCAGGGTTACGAGGGGCCGGATCATCCCGTGCAGCGACACATTCTGCACGAAGTCGCGCTGTGGACCGACTTGCCGTGCAAGAAGATCGTGCAGGCTGTCGATGGATGCGGCGTCGTTGTCTTCGGGATGACCCTCGAGCGAATGGCGCGCGCGTACTCGCGCTTCGCGATCGCCGCGGCGCGCGGAGAAGAATTTCCGCGGCGTGTTGTGGAGGCGATGAGCAACCACGCATTCCTCGTCGGCGGCACCGATCGCTTCGATTCGGCGCTGATCGCGGACACAGAGGGGCGCGTGGTCTCGAAGGTCGGCGCGGAGGGAGTGCACTGCGCCATGGTGACCGACCGCGGAATCGGTATCGCGGTCAAAGTCGAGGACGGCGCTCAACGCGCGCAGGTGCCCGCACTCTTGAGGTTGCTCCAGCAGCTGGATGCGCTGCCGTCGCCGCTTTCGCCCCGTCTCGCCGAATGGATGCGCAAGCCGGTGAAGAACACCCGCGGCGAGTCCGTCGGCGAAGTCGTGATGCGAGCCGACCTGTCCTGACATCCCCTGCTGGCCAACTGATGATGGACGCCACGACTCGATGACAACCGGAGCCGAAGCACGCGCTAGCCTTGCCCCAATCGAGGCAGGTCTCAGACATCTCGTAAGAATCGCGGGCGCGATTGCCGGATCGCCCGAGGGCCAGGTGCGATCCCTAATGTCTGAAGCCGTCGACGAAGTGGACCCCGTTTCGGTCGAGGAGATAATTCTTCAGTCGTACCTGTTCGCCGGATTCCCGAGGACGCTCAACGCGATGCGGATGTGGCGGGTCATCTCCGAGCGGCCCGCTCCGACCACTGACCCCGAGGCCGCTGCGGAAGATTTCGACCTTTGGCGACGTCGCGGGGCAGAGACTTGCGCCATCGTCTACGGAGAGGCGTACGAGAAGCTGCGGCAGAATGTCTGCGAGCTGCACCCCGCGCTGGATGAGTGGATGATCGTTGACGGGTACGGCAAAGTCTTGGCTCGGCCGGGTGTCGATCTCCGGACGCGTGAGCTGTGCGTCGTCGCGGCTTGCGCCGTATCGGGGCAGCAGAGGCAGCTCCACTCCCATCTGCATGGGGCTCTCAATGCGGGGTCGTCTCCGGGAGAGATCGCTGCGGTGCTTGACGCTTTGGGCGATCTGATATCGCGCGATGATCTCGGCCGGTACCGGCAGCTCTTGCAAAAAGTGACCGCGCAGTGACGACGCTAACGGCAACTGAACTGGTGCGAGCTGTCAGTGGCACAGTTGGCAGTGATCAGTTCAATACGTCGGGACGCGTTTCGCGCAGTTCCTGGTACAAGCGAACACCTTTGCCTTACCATAATTCCGCGCAGGTAAGTCAGGGCGTGGTGACTGGCAACTGCCAGCTACGCTACTCACAACTCGCACCCGTTCAGTTGTCGTTCTCTAATGTTCATTGATCGCGTAGTAATCCGAGTAGAGGGCGGAACCGGAGGCTCGGGTTGCACCTCCTTCCGTCGCGAATGGCGAACTCCGATGGGCGGCCCCGACGGCGGGGACGGCGGCCGCGGCGGCAGCGTGATCGTACGGGGCGACTCCAACCTCGCGACGCTCCTCGACTACACTTACCGCGACAATTGGGTGGCCGAGCGTGGCGAGCACGGGATGGGGTCGAACAAGAGCGGGCGCGGAGGTGCCGACATCATCATGCCGGTGCCTCCGGGTACGATTCTCCGCGACTCCCAGACCGGTGAGATCATCGCCGAGATCCTCGAGGATGGGCAGGAGACGGTGATTGCGCAGGGCGGACGGGGTGGGAAGGGGAATGCCTTCTTTGCGACGCCCACCCACCAGTCCCCTCGCGAGTGGCAGCCCGGCGAAGAAGGTGTGATCCACACCATCGAGATGGAGCTGAAGCTGATCGCCGACGTCGGACTCGTCGGCCAGCCCAACGCCGGCAAGTCCACGCTGCTTTCGGTCATCTCGGCCGCCCGCCCAAAGATCGCCGATTATCCGTTCACGACCCTTCAGCCGAACCTGGGGGTCGTCCAGCTCTCAGACCACCGGACGTTCGTGGTGGCGGACATCCCCGGGATCATCGAAGGAGCGCACGAAGGGAAGGGGTTGGGGCTGCAGTTCCTCCGGCACATCGAGCGGACCCGGATGCTCGCCTTTCTGATCCCGATCGATGCGATGGACTGGCAGGCGGAGTACGACCAGCTGAGGCACGAGATCGCCGAGTATTCGCCGGAGCTGGCGGCGAAGCCGCACTGCGTGGTGTTCACAAAGATGGATCTCCTTGGCGAGGAATACGCGCCACCGATCGAAGCGCCGGGGGCGTTCGGACTTTTTGCAGTGAGCGCGCCCGCGCGAGAAGGACTCGAGGCTCTCACGGCGGCTTGGTGGACCGAGCTTTTGCGCCTGAAGCAAAGCGTGAGGCCCGAAGACGTAACACTCAGTCTTCCCTAGAGTTAGTTCTTGCCACTTCAGGTGCCCTCGACCAGCGAGGAGTGATGCGCGCAGGCATGGAAATGTCGACCCTTCGCGCGGGTTCGACTGGTGTCGAACAGCGCATCGAGTGCTGGCAGAAGGGCTCCGAGCAGTATCCCATCGAGCTGCTCGATCTGTCGTCTCCGCCCGCGTCGTTGTACACGATCGGCCGCCTCTCTGCGCTCACGAAGCCACGCGTGGCAATCGTCGGGACGCGAAACTCGACGGGCTACGGAGAGCGTACCGCGCGTAGCCTGACCCGAGCGCTGGTCCGTGCCGGAGTCTCGGTGATCAGTGGGATGGCGAGAGGGATCGATGCCGCCGCGCACCGGACGGCAATCGAGGAAGGAGGGAACACGGTCGCCGTCCTTGGAACCGGGATCGACGTCCCCTACCCAGTGGGGCATCGCCAGCTTCACCGCGCGATCGGCGAGCATGGTCTCGTACTGTCCGAAAACCCGCCGGGGGCCACTGCGCATGCCGGGGCCTTTCCGAAACGGAACAGGATCATCGCGGCCCTCGCTCCAGTTACGATTGTGGTCGAAGCCGGGTTCAAGAGCGGGGCGCTCAACACAGCCAGCCAGGCGCTCGAGCTGGGACGCGTTGTCGCGGCAGTCCCCGGCCCGATCGATTCCGAGCAGAGCAAGGGGTCGAACCAGCTTCTTCGGGACGGAGCGGTGATGATCGCGTCGGTCGAGGACGCGCTGGCGTTGCTCGGAGTCTCGGCGCCCAAGGATCGCCCGCTTCCCAACCTTCCGGAGGCGGAGCGGCGGATATGGGATGTGCTCGACGCGGGCTACGTCGATGTTGACGCCCT
>DASYVU010000093.1:0-6740 GCA_035936715.1 Gemmatimonadaceae bacterium | reverse complement strand
CGACATCATGGCGCCTATCGGAAAAGGCCAGCGCGGAATCATCGTGTCACCCCCACGGGCCGGGAAGACGATCCTGATGCACAAGATCGCCAACGCGATCGCGGAGAATCACCCTGAGGTCACGATCATCGTGCTGCTCATCGACGAGCGCCCAGAGGAAGTGACGGAGATGATCGCGAGCATGATCCGCGCGGAGGTGATCAGCTCTACCTTCGACGAGGGAGCCGCGCGCCACGTCCAGGTCGCGGACATGGTTCTGGAGAAGGCCAAGCGACTGGTCGAGAGCGGAAAGGACGTCGTCATCCTGCTCGATTCGCTGACGCGATTCGGTCGAGCGCACAACACGGTTGCACCGCAGTCGGGAAAGATTCTCTCGGGTGGAGTCGATGCGAGCGCGCTGCACAAACCGAAGCGATTCTTTGGCTCCGCCCGAAATATCGAGGAAGGCGGGTCGCTAACCATCATCGCCACCGCGCTCACCGAGACCGGCTCGCGCATGGACGACGTGATCTTCGAGGAGTTCAAGGGCACGGGCAACATGGAGCTCGTTCTCGATCGCAAGATCGCCGACCGCCGGATATATCCGGCGATCGACATATCCCGCTCAGGGACGCGCAAAGAGGAGCTCCTGCTCAGTCAGGCCGAGATCAACCGCGTGATTCTACTGAGACAGTTTCTCGCCGACATGCCCGAGGCCGAGGCGATCGAGTTCCTGCTCAGGCAGATGGCAAAGTCCAAGAACAACAAGGAATTCTTCACCCAAATGGCGCAGGGATAGGGTAGCGTGAAGGCTGCGCTGGCTCGCTTTCTCGCGGTGGACTACGGTCGAAAGCGCATCGGCCTCGCGATCAGCGATCCTCTGGGCATGATCGCGTCGCCTGCGGGGTTCATCACCCGGCGCGAAGGCAAGCGCCCGCCGATCACCAGGATCCTCGCGCGCGCCGCGGAGCTTGAGGCCGAGGGCTTCGTTTTGGGGCTTCCGCTCGACGGAGAGGGCAACGAGACCGATTGGACCGCCGAAGTGCGTGCCTTGGGGGCAGAAATCTCGAAACGTACTGGCATGCCCGTTCGTTTTTATGATGAACGATTTACCACGGCGGCAGCATTGCGTACAGTACGAGAGATGGGAGAATCCACACGCGGTCGGAAAGGCGACGTTGACTCGCTCGCGGCGACGATTCTTCTCCAGCACGCCCTCAATGTTCCGGACTGAGCTCCGTGCGGCACTCGCCGTGGGGTGCTTCGTGCTTGCCGCGTGCGGGCAGAAACCGTACGGAGCATCCACGCGCGTGATCATCCCGAGGGGAGCGAGCTTCGCTGACGCGGCGGATTCGCTATCGAAGGCCAACCTGGTTGGATGGCGGAAGATGTTCCGCGTCTACGCGCGCGTGACCGGCGGGGACCGGAACATCAAGCCGGGCACGTATCTCCTCAGGCACGGAACGCCGTGGAAGGACATCATCGGCGCGCTCCACGGCGGACACGGACTCGTCAACACCATTACGATTCCCGAAGGCTACACGGTTGCGCAGATCACTCCGCTGCTCGCCAAAACGCTAAAGGTTCCAGTCGAATCGGTTCAGGCCGCGGTGCGCGACACAGCGCTGCTGGCGAGGCTTGACATCCCGAATCCGACGCTCGAGGGTTACCTCTTTCCCGATACCTACGCATTTCCGCTCGGCACGACGGCGAGCCAGGCAGTGCATGAGATGGTTTACGATTTCGAGCGTCGCTGGAAGCCGGATTGGGATGCGAAAACTTCGGCGCTGAAGATCAACCGCAACGATCTGGTGACTATGGCTTCAATCGTCGAGCGAGAAGCGCGGGTTCCGGAGGAGCGGCCAGTCATCGCCGCTGTCTACTACAACCGCCTCCAGAAGGGAATGCTGCTCCAGGCAGACCCAACCGTCCAGTACGCGCTCGGCCACCACGTTGGCCGGGTGCTGTACAAGGATCTCGAAGTGAAGTCGCCCTACAACACGTACATCCACAAGGGCCTGCCGCCGGGTCCTGTCGCAGCGCCCGGAGTCGCCAGCCTCGCGGCCGCGGCTAATCCGGCCAACGTTCCCTATCTCTATTTCGTTGCCAGCCCCGACGGTCATCACGAATTCCGGATGACGCTGCAGGAGCACACGAGCGCAATCAGGGAAGTTCGCAGCGTCAAAACAAAGCCGGCCACCAAACCCAGCGCGAAGGCAGTGACGGCCAAAAAGCCGGCGTCGAAGGCAGCGACAAGACACACGACATCCACAAAAAAGAAACCAACGCCAAAACGTTCGCTTCGCTCGACACACCTAAGTCGATAACAGATGCTCGATCCAAGGATCCTGCGTCTCGTCGCCATCACCGATGACGCAGAGGATCGCCGCATGACGCTCGTCGACCGGGTGGCAGCGGCCGTGCGCGGCGGAGCGACGAGCGTTCAGGTGCGGCTCAAAACCGCGCCGCCACGCGAAGTCGTCGAGATCACCCGAGCGATAATGGCCAGGACATCGGTTCCGGTGATAGTCAACGACCGAGCGGACATCGCTCTCGCAGCGGGCGCGGCGGGGGTCCACGTCGGCGAGGCGGATCTGCCCGTCGCCGCCATTCGCAGGTTCGCGCCCGCGGATTTCATCATCGGCGCATCACTTGGCAGCGACACGGAGTTGCCGAACGCCAAGGGAGCTGATTACGTCGGGATCGGCCCCGTATTCGGCTCCGACTCCAAGAGCGACGCGGGCGGCGCGATTGGCGTCGACGGCTTTGAGCGACTCGCGGGAATGGTGGAAGTGCCGGCCGTAGCCGTCGGCGGAATAACCGCCGACCGTGCGCTTCAGATCACGATGCACGGCGCGGTGGGAGTCGCGGTAATCAACGCGATATTCAGGGCTGACGACCCCGAGCTCGCGACCCGTCAGATCGCGGACGCCATCGGAAAGTGACATCCGGAGCGCGCTGAGCCTCGCCGCGCCTCCGGTTGCCGTGGTTCTTGTGCGGCTTGTTCGCTTCCCGCATCGCTTTCTCGATTTTGGCGAGCCCCGGCGGGCTCAGGAACACGTCGACCAGATCCGGATCGAATTGGGTACCACGTCCCTCCGCGATCGCACGTATCGCCTCACTGAAGCTGCGGGCATGGCTGTAGCGGCGCCGGTGGGTAATCGCGTCGAAGCTGTCGGCGATCGCCACGACGCGCGCCACCAGCGGAATCCTTTTCCCCTTCAGTCCTCGCGGATATCCCGTGCCGTCCCATCGTTCGTGGTGCGCGGCTACTCCCTTTGGGAGGTCAGGAAAGAATCCCTCGAGCGGAGCCAGGACCTCGGCGCCGCGTTGAGGGTGTGTCCTCACCGCACGGCGTTCCTCCGGCGTGAGCTTCGATTGCTCGTGGAAGATGTCGGTCAGGGCTCCGTGGAGCTTGCCGATGTCGTGGAAGAGCGCGACACGCTCGATGCTGCGTAGAGTGTGCTCGTCCAGACCGGCTGCGTCGCCGAGCATCAGCGCGTAGGCGGCGACGCGGCGGACGTGGGAGCCGGTGACGGCGTCGTTGGCGTCGATGGCGTTGAGCAGCGTCTCGAGCGTGGCCGCGCTAAGCCGCTCGGCCTTCGTCCGCATGCTATGCTCGCGGAGCAGCAACCCGCCCGCCGCCGCAGCGCCGACAGTGAATGGGACTATGTCTTTCATGCGAGCGCGACTCGCAAGAACCGTACGGGATCGTTGGTTACATTCACCGGCATGACCGTAGCACGGGTGAACCTAAAGGGCGCGCGGCGGTGGCTCGGCGGGCATCCATGGATCTATCGCACGGATGTGATCGAGCGCCCGCTCGTGGACGCGGGTGCCGTACTCGTCCACGACAATCGCGGCAAGCCGCTCGGCTGGGCGCTGTGGAGCCCGCTGTCGGAAATCTCGCTTCGGATGCTGGATCGCGACCCAAACGCGGTCATAGACCAGGCCTGGTGGGATGAGCGCATTGCCTCGGCGATTGCGCGGCGCGTCCCATTGGAGGATCACACCAGCGCCTTCCGACTGATTCACGGCGAGGCGGACGGATGCCCTTCGCTCGTTTGCGACCGGTACGACCAGTGGCTCGTGGTGCAGTTCATGAGCGCCGGACTGGAGTCTTTCAGGGAAGAGATCCTGTCTTCGCTGCGCTCGCTCGTCGAGCCGGCCGGAATCCTGGCGCGGAATGATGTTCCGTTGAGGGCGAAAGAGGGCCTGCCGCGTGAGACCGTTGTCCTGGCCGGCGAGGTCCCGCGCGAGATCGAGGTGCACGAGTATGGCGTGAAATTCCTGGCCGCGCCGTGGACCGGCCAGAAGACGGGTGCGTTCCTCGACCAGCGCGAGAACCGCCACTTTGTTGGAACACTCGCCCGGGGGCGTGCGCTCGATTGCTTCAGCTACCACGGATCGTTCGCGCTGCACCTGGCACAGAACGCGACGCACGTGACCGCGCTCGATGCATCTGGGCCGGCCCTCGTCCGCGCGGCCGAGAATGCGGCGCGCAACTCGCTCGCGAACATCTCCTTCGTCGAGGCGAACGCGTTCGATTACCTGCGGGAGAAAGAGCGCGAAGGAATCACCTTCGACACGATCGTGCTCGATCCACCGGCGTTCGCCAAGACGCGCGCCGCGATTCCGGGGGCGATGCGCGGGTACAAGGACATCAACTTGCGCGCGATGCGTCTGCTCGCGCCTGGCGGCTTGCTCTATACGGCGAGCTGCAGCTTCCACCTGACCAAGCCGCTCTTTCTGGAGATGCTCCAGGACGCTGCCGCTGACAGCGGACGCCGTATCGCAATTCGCGCATTCACGGGTCAACCACTCGATCACCCCGAGGTGTTGACCATCCCGGAGACGGGTTACATCAAGGGCGCGTTGCTCGAAGTGATGGAGTGATTACCGGCGCTGACAGTCGGGGCAAAAATAGGTGGAGCGCCCCGCCTGGACGAAGCGCTCGATGGTACCGTTGCAGCGCCGGCAGATTTTCCCCTCGCGATCGTAGACCGCGAACCGGCTCGTTCCGCGAGTGTCCGTGTAGCGCCCAGGCCGGCGCTTTTTTGGGCTGAGCACCAGTCTGATTGCTTCAACGAGCGCCTCCAGTTTTTTCTTCGTCACGCTCGCGGCTGGCGCGCGGGGATCCAGCTCCGCTTCCCAGAGTGCCTCCGCCGCGTAGATGTTGCCTAGGCCGGCGATTACGGATTGGTCCATGAGCGCTGGCTTGATTGCGATCTTCCTGCGCCCGAGCACTTCCGTGAGGTAGTCCGCGTCGAGCGCCGGATCGCTCGCTTCCCTTCCCAGCTTTGGCAGCGACGACTCGCCTTTCTTGTCCAGCGTGATGGAGGAGAGCGCCCTGCGATCAACGAGCGAGATTCTGGTTCCATCGGTAAGATCGATCACGGCTCGCGCGAACGGGTCGAGACCTTCATCCGTGGTCCCGATCTCCCAGTCGCCGTTCATCCGGAAGTGAACAACGAGCGTATCGCCGTTGTCGAGATGGAGTAGCTGGTGTTTTCCTCTGCGCTCTATCCGCTCGATCCGCTTTCCCTTGACCGCGCGCGATTGACCGGACGACAGTTTTCTCTTGAGCGCGGGATGGATAGCTCTGACCGATGCGATTGTCTTGCCGATCGCCGCTCGACCAAGGCGTCGAGCAGCGCGTTCCACCTCAGGAAGCTCAGGCATCTAGTCCGCGCTGACTTCCCTGTGCGATCCCATCGGCTCTACCGTGCATATCGTCGTTACGTGCATAGCAAAGACCAGTAATAGATCAGCCGGGCATCTGTCGTTGAACGAGCGTTAAAGTCGAGCTTCACCAACTTAGCTCTTGCGAGTTGACTCAAGCGGTCTACCTTAAACGCCTGTCCACCCCTGCCTGACGCCATGACGCAACACAGTCCTCGGTCTCTCAAGCACGAGTACGAGCTGTACGTAGAAAACGAGATCGAGAATTACAAGGAGTCGGTGTCGCGGTCCGCCATTCTCAAGATTGGTGATGAGGCCGCCGCATCCCTTCGTGCTGGCGAGCAGTTCGCGATGGACGAGCTTCTGCTCTGGGCGGAAGTCGACCGCATCATCCGGAAACGCCTTCGCATCCCCGCGTACGACACGTGGAGGAGAAAGCGGATCAAGCTCCTCGAGGAGTATCGCCGGCCCGAACACTGGGGAATCCGGCCCGATGGAGTACTGGCCCGCGAGATACATCCACCGGCTGAGTCGAAGGTGCTCGTCGCCGGTGGAGAGATAGATCGGACCGCGCTCTATCTCGCCGCGCACGGATGCGACGTGACTGCGGTCGACCGCGAAGTGGACTCACTCGAGCGTGTGATGAACGCCGCTCACGCCGCCGGTCTCGCCGACCGGATCAAGAGTTATGTCGCCGATCTCTCCGACTGGTCACCCGATGTGCCGCTCGGCGCTCTCGTCTGCACATCAGAGGCGTTCAGCGACCTGTCCCTGGAGGAGCGTGGCCGGGCGTTCGAGCTTCTTCAGGCTGCAACCCGGGACGGCGGCGTTCACCTGGTGGGAACAATCGTACGAGGCAAGAGGGGCGTCTCCGTCGCCGAGCTGCGGCGCCAGTACAAGGGTTGGTCGATCTCAGTCGAAGACGATTCCAGCTCCTCCAAGACCTTTCTCGCCAGAAAAATCGCCAGCTAGCCCCGTGTTCTAACGACACAGGTGTCCCACAGTGGCGTGTCATTTCGCGACAACCGGGCCCCTTCAAAATTGCTGCTCTAGTGCAAATCGTTGATTGGCAATGACTT
>DASYVU010000092.1:0-24349 GCA_035936715.1 Gemmatimonadaceae bacterium | reverse complement strand
TCCTATGGTCAGGGCGCCGGTGGCGAGTTCCTGTTCATCGACGGCGCCGGCGGCGGCGTCAGCGACGGACTCGATCAGAGCTTTGGACCCAGGCTCGATGGAAGGAGTTTCGGGTGCAATTTTATCTACGGCGACACGCTTGCTAACGGCAAATATCGGGATCCAAGATACAATCCCGCGGCACCAAAAACCTACGATCCTTTGCAGCCATGCCGTCAGTTTACGGCTCCGGGCGGCGCGCCCTGGATTGCTCATCCGAGCAACGTCGAGGACTTCTTCAATACTGGTCACACCCGCTCGACGACGATCGCTTTCAGCGGCGGCAACGACCGAGCTAGTGCCCGTCTATCGTTCGGGAAGGACAACATCACCGGCTATGTCCCGAACAATAATTTCAGCAAGACTTCCGGCCTTCTTAACGGCACGGTCAAGGTTACCGACCGTCTGACCACTGATGCTACGCTGCAGTACATCAAGAACGGCGCGGTCAATCGTCCCGGCACCGGTTACAACAACGGCCTGCTCGAGACGTTCGTCTGGTTCGGCCGACAGGTCGACATGGAGGCGCTGCGCAACTACCAGCAGGGTGGTGCGGCGAACGGCGGACCAGCCAACCGCGAGTTCAACTGGAACTACAACTACCACAACAATCCGTTCTGGGTGTCGTACGAGAATCCGCTTACGGACCAGCGGGATCGGTTCCTCGGCAGCCTCTCGGCGACCTACAAGCTGTTCGAAGGCGTGAACGCGATCGCGCAAACCGGTTCGGACATCTACCGGTTCGACATTGACCAGCGCTTCGGACCCCAGAACATCCAGGGAAATGGAATCGATCCCAACTATTTCGGCGGCTTCGATTTCGTCAATGATTACAGCAACGACAACAGCACCAGCCTGTTGCTGACGGCGAATCGCGATCTCAACCCTCGCCTGAACGTGAACGCGACGTTCGGTGGATCGAACCGCAAGGAGATCTACAGGTCGAAGAGCATCTCGACCACCGGTATCTCGGTGGCCGGGATTTACAATGTAGGAAACGCGGCGGTCACACCTACGCTTGGCCAGTTCGATTCACGTCGCGAGGTGCAGAGCATCTTTGGCGCCGCGGATTTCACGATGTTCAACTGGCTGACAGTTGGCGGCACGGCACGCAACGACTGGTCGTCGACGCTTCCGGCCGGCAAGAATTCGTACTTCTATCCGTCGGCCAGCGCCGCCGCGGTTCTTACGGACGCGATTCCGGCGCTCAAGAGCGGCATTCTTTCTTACGCGAAGATTCGCGCGTCAACGGCGCGGGTGGGTAACGACGCTGCCCCTTATCAGCTCCGGCCGACATATCCAAGCCTTGGAACGAAGTTCGGCGGAAGACCGCAGTTCTCGCTCCAGAATTTCATTGCCAACCCTAACCTGAAGCCTGAGAACACCGATGCGAAGGAGCTAGGGCTCGAGCTCAGCCTGCTCGATGGTCGTGCGACCTTCGACTTCAGCTGGTACAATAAGGCGACGAAGAATCAGATCTTCACGATTCCGATTTCGCCGACTTCTGGCTTCAAGTCGAAGGCACTCAATGCCGGAAAGATCACGAACAAGGGTATCGACTTCCTTCTTGGCGTGACTCCGATTCAGACTGATGCCGGCCTGCAGTGGACTTCCACGTTCAACTTCTCGAAGAACAAGAGCATGGTGAACGAGCTCGCCCCGGGAATCAAGACGTTCGTAATCGGGTCGAGCTGGTATACCAACATCGAGGCGCGCGCTGGTCAACCCTACGGCTCGATTTACGGCTACGCTTTCGATCGCGACACCGTTACCGGGAAGATCTACACCGACGGCGGCTTCACCGTTCTGGGCGGCCGCAAGGTTCTCGGCAATATTCAGCCCGACTGGACCGGCGGCTGGAACAACACGATCAACTACAGGAACTTCTCGTTCGGTGGCCTGCTCGACATCCGTCGTGGCGGGAACATCGTGAGCGTTACCAACTTCTTCGGCGATTACTCCGGCGTCACAGCGCAGTCGATGCGTGGACGCGAAGTTGATTGGAACAAGCCGGGTGTCGTGCTCGACGGAATCGACATCAACACGTGCGCCGCGACCGGGCCGTGCAATGGTCAGCCCAACACCGACAACATCACTGCGGAGCAGTACTTCCAGAACATCTTCCCGGTGATGGAGCCGTACGTCTACAAAGACAACTGGGTCAAGCTGCGTGAGCTGCGCTTCGGCGTAGACCTGCCCGCAACCTGGGCAAGCAAGGTGAACGCGCGGGCAGTCAACGTATCACTGACCGGCCGCAATCTGAAAACGTGGACGAAAGTGCCGAATATCGATCCGGAATTCTCCTACACTGTTGGAAATTTCCAGGGTATCGAGTTCGCCGCTCTACCTAACGCCCGGACCGTCGGTCTGAGCTTCCGAATCACGCCGTAATCGGCCCTTTCTGGGACAGAAGAAAGATGATCAATAAAAAACTCAAAACGGCCGGCGCCTCGCTCGCCATCGCGATGTTTGCGGTGGCGTGCAACGGGGATAAGCTGGCGGGCATCAACAAGAATCCGAACAACCCCGAGGACGTACCACCCGGCCCACTTTTTACCGCGGCAGCACAGCGCTCGGTGGATAGCTGGCTCGGAGGTGGGTACGATCTTCGTGGTGCGGAATTCGTCACGCAGCATCTGTCAGAGGTGCAGTACCCGGATGAGGATCGATACGCCCGTCTAACCGGTGGATCGACGACGACCTATTTCGACAATCCGTACATCGAGCAGCTCGAAGACCTTCAGAAGGTCATCGGCAAAGGAACCACGAGCAGCGAGGCCGGTGTCTACGGTCCAGCACTCGTTCTGAGAACGTGGAACTACGGCTACATCACCAATACGTGGGGAGACGTACCTTACTTCGATGCGCTTGCAGGGGACGCGAGCACCGGCAGCCTGGCGCCGAAGTACGACCCGCAGAAAAACATCTACGCTGACTTCTTCACGACTCTTGCCAAGGCATCGGCGGACATGGCCACCGGGTCAGGAAGTCTAGCCAACGGTGATCCGATCTACAGCGGCGATCTGCCTTCGTGGCGGCGCTTCTCGAACTCGCTGCGCGCGAGGTACGCGCTGCAGCTGATCAACGTCGATCCGGCCACCGCGAACACGCAGCTCACGGCAGCCTTTGCCGCACCGGGCGGCGTATTCACCTCCAACGGTGACAACGCCGAGCTGGTGTATCCAGGCGACGGTGTCTACAACAATCCGTGGGCCGCGAATTTTGCTACACGCGACGATCACCGGATCTCGGTCGTTCTCATGAATCTCATGAAGTCAAAGAGCGATCCGCGCGTCCCGATCTACTCGCAGCCGACGCCGGCGGATCCGACGGTTTACAAGGGTTCGCCGAACGCCCTGACAGCGTCGGGCATGGCGCCGTACATCACCGCGGCATCACGTCCTGGTGCGATCTTCTACCCGGGTAACACTGCCTACGGTTTCTACGGCGGAACGGGTAACAGCTTCCCAGCATTCCTCATGACCTACGCCGAAGTCGAGTTCATCAAGGCGGAGGCCGCACAACGAGGGATTGGTGGCGTCACCGGCACCGCGGCGAGCCACTACAACGCCGGCATTACTGCTTCGATGCAGCAATGGGGTGTTGCAGCGAGCGATATTGCTGCGTACCTCGCGCGGCCGAACGTCGTGTACACCCCGGGAACTGCCGGTCTGGTTCAGATCGCGCAGGAGAAGTGGGTGGCGCTGTTTACGGACGGCGGGCAGGCTTGGGCTGAATGGCGTCGTACCTGCGTACCGGCGACGGTGCAGCCGGGCTCGGCGGCCACTCAGAGCAACGTCCCACGTCGCTTTCAGTATTCAGTGACCGAGAAGTCGGTCAACCTTGCCAACGTGAATCTTGCTAACACCGCGCAAGGTGGTTCGGACTCATTCTCGACGCGCATGTACTGGGACAAGTCGCCACAGAATGCTCCAACCTGGAACCCGCCGTTTGGTCCGGGAGCGAACTGCGGAGTGAGAGGCTTGGCACCTAGCCCCGGCGCTCCGTAATTCAGAACACGCTCAAGAAACAAAAGCCCCTCGAAATCGAGGGGCTTTTGTTTTTCGTCAAGCTGAAATGTGAGGTGACGCGCGACGACGAGTCCGCGGCGAGCCTAGATCTGGCGGCTCCAGACCAGAATCACTCCGCACGCCCGGTTCTCCTTGTCCATGTATTCCGCGGGCACACCGGCGAACGAGGGATAGATCTCCATTCCCGCGATCTCGGATGGAGAAATGAGCTCGTCGATCTCCGCGTTGTCCGCGCGAACACCATCCAGCCAGATCCTCGGCGTACAATTCCGCAGCTCGAGGATGTTGCCGGCCCGACGCGACGCGCGAAGTCTCGCGCCCGGTACCGTCCTAAATAGCTCGCTGACGTAGCGCGGACTCTTCTTTCTGATATCGTTCTGATCGAAGAAATAGCCGAAGCTGCTCCTCGCTCGCCGGTCGTTGAATGCCTGAAGCTTTCCAGTGGCGCCCTCGATTGTGACCGCCTCGATATCGGTTGCTACCGGAACGAGCGTCAGCTCGAGCGGCTGCTTGACCGTGGAAGTACTGATATCGACCTCGACCTTTCGCGGCTGGTAGCCGAGACGACGCACCGTGATGGATGCGGCTCCGGGCGAGACATCGGAGAAAGCAAAGCGTCCATCAGATCCCGAACGGATGCTGTAGAGAGTCTGGCCTCGACGCTGCAGACCGATCACCGCATCCGGGAGAGGAGCGTTGTCGTCTTCGCCGACGACGATTCCGTTGAGTGTGACCGGAGTGGAAGTCTGCGCGAGCGCAGCCCGACCTGCCACGCCACGGACGGACACGAGGGCTACCCACGCAAGTAGAGGCAGTCTGGAACGAATACGCATTAACTTCTCCGTGTGGCTGTGATTCTTCGTTCACGGTGTAACCGGTGCCATCTGTTGTCAAGCTGGAGGGCTTAAGGAACAGCCGCACGCCGGTCAGACCTTGGCCACTGCTGGCTTGCGAATTGCGCGGGTAAAGGGCATAACATCATCTCAGACAATCGCTTATGCCAGATACCGCTCACCCACCGATCCTCGTAGTCGACGACAACCCGGATAATGCGCACATCATTCGCGATTACCTCGAGGCGCGTGGATACCCCATAACCGTGGCATACAACGGCGATGAAGCGCTGAAAGCGTTCGAAGAGGTGAAGCCGGCGCTCGTGCTGCTCGACGTCATGATGCCCGGACGCGATGGCTGGCAGGTCTGCCGCGACATCAAGCAGCATCCAACGCTTGGCCGGAACGTGCGGGTGGTGATGGTGACGGCGCTCGACGACTGGGTCAACAAAAGGCAGGCACTCCAGACAGGCGCGGATGATTTCGTAGAGAAGCCGTTCGAGCTCTCGAAGCTCGCCGCGACTGTCGAGCGGAACATCAAGCTTCTCATCCCGGCCTCAACTTCCTGAGCGTGGATTACCATCAGCTGCTGCGTGACTCGCTCACGCGATTGCCCACCGTTGCCGCAACGATCGACAGCATCAGAAAAGCAGTCCAGGATCGCGGTGAGCTGGTCGTCCTCTACTTCAACTTCGACCGCTATTCAAAAGTCGAGGAAGTTTACGGCTGGGAGAAGCTGGACAGCGTGTTGGAGACTACGGGCGAAGCCATGCGGGATTTCCTCAGCAAAAGTCCTCTGGCCTCGTCGAAGCTGATGGTCTCATTCCCCAATGACGACGATTTTATTTTCTTTCACGTGCCGCAGGACGATACGCCGGCCGCCACCGATGCGGAGATTACGGAGCTGACCGCTGGGCTCAAGGACGCCGTGTCGTCGGAGATCGAGCGCGTTCACGGAGAGGACATCGCGGCGCTGTTCGATGTCTTCGTGGGGCGGGCCCTGGTTGTCTACAATCCCAAGCTTCGTCTGGAGAGACAGATCTATCGGGGCATGCGCGAGGCTGCAAACGCTTCCAAGAGTCTGGAGCACCGGGAAGAGGCTAAGAAAATCGCCGACCTCCGCGAAACCCTCCGCAACCGCGGCCTCTACATCGAGTACCATCCGATAGTCATCACCGACAACCAGAAGGTATTCGGCTACGAGGCGCTCGCCCGGGGAACCATGCGCAGCATGCGCAGCCCCGAAGTGATGTTCGAAATCGCAGCGCAGTCCGATCTCATCTGGGATCTGAGCCGGCTGTGCCGGGAACGCGCCATTGAAGGAATGGGGAAGCTCCTCAAGGACGGCGAGCTACTCTTCATGAATGTGGATCCTGCTGATTTTGCCGATCCTTCATTCGACGTGAAGGCGCTCGACGTGAAGGATCCCACGCGTGTGGTGATCGAGATCACCGAGCGCACCGCCATCAAGGATTATCCAAAATTCCGCGGGCGGCTAAAGGAGTTCCGCGACGAGGGCTATCGCTTCGCGGTCGACGATGCGGGGAGTGGGTACGCAGGTCTCGGCTCGATCGCGAATCTGGAGCCAGACTTCATCAAGCTCGATATGTCTCTCATCAACTGCATCGATCAGAATTTCATCAAGCAGAACCTGGTGGAGACGATGGTCCGCTTCGCCAACGAGCACGGCGCGATGGTGATCGCCGAGGGCGTCGAGCGAAAGGAAGAGTACGACATGGTGAAGTCACTCGGCGTCCATCTCGTCCAGGGATTCTTCGTCCACAAGCCGAGCGCAAACGCGGTAGGTTATCGGCCGCCGATCCACCCTGCGCCGGTTCTCACCGATCCAGTAACGCGCTGACCAGCGCAAACGAGCGCTCCGCGGCGCCGGCTCCGTCCTGAACCATCGAGCGCGCCGCTTCCCCCGCGGAGTCGCGCGCCGGCAAAGATCCCAGCCAATCGCTCAACCTCAACGACAGGTCGGCCTCTCCGGTAACCGCGGCACCGCCTCCGGCCTCGATCAATTTTCGGGCGTCGCGGCTCTTGTCGTGGCGGGGACCGAACAGAACGGGCGCACCAAACGCCGCGGGCTCGAGGACCGAGTGCAAGCCCGCGGAGTGGAACCCGCCGCCGACGTAGGCTACGTCCGCAAGCGCGTAGAGATCACCGAGAATTCCAAAACGATTCACGAGCACGACATCGGCGTCAGAAGCGTCGCGAGCATCGATGCGCGCGAGGCGCAAGTTGCGCCGGCGAGCCCAACTCTCGACGGATGCGACATGAGTCGCCGTCAATTCATGCGGGGCGATGACGAGCCGCGCATCGGGAATCTTCTCGCGGATCTTTCTCCAGGCGCTGAGAAGGTGTTCTTCGTCCGTGGGCCAGGTCGAGCCGGCCACAAGCGTGGGGCGCGACGACCGCATCGATTGAACGAGAGCGGAAGGCACGCGCTGCGCGCGCGCCCAAACCTGGTCGTATCTGGTATCTCCGGTGACCTCGACTCTGTCGGGCCGTACACCCATTTGGCGGAAATGCTCGGCGTCCTTCTCGTCGATGGCGCCTACGCGCCCGATCGCGAGATACGCATCCGCCAGCAGCGCTCGCGCGAAGAGTCCGCGACGCCCGGAAGATTCAGCAAGGGTCGCACTGATGACTCCGACCGGCACTCGCCCCGCCGCCGCCCGCTCGGTGAGCGCAGGCCAGATGTCCAGCTTGCTGAAGATGAGCGCGTTGGGCCTCAGCGCAGCGATGATTGCGTCGGCATCAGCGAACGTATCGAACGGCAGGTAGTCCGTGAAGTCCACTTTCAGGGACTGCGACAGCTGTTGCGCGCTCGGAGAATAGAACGTGTAGGCGATCTGTACGTCCGGCCTTCGCGCGCGCACGAGCTCGATCACAGGCAGGGCCTGAAGACCTTCACCCACCGAAGGGGCGTGAAACCAGACAAGTGGCCGAGCAGGATCGCGGGATGTTGATGACCACCGCTCGTACCGCTCGACTATTCCGCGTCGAGCGCTCAATCCGCGTCCAAACTTGGAATCCCCGCCGGGAACAACGCGAACCAGTGCGTGTGCGAGGCTTCCCGCGAGAGCGTAAGGAATTCGCAGCAGCGAATTCACGATCGGCTTTGTCGGGGCTAGGGCGTCGTTCTCTTGCTCTTCACCAGCGCGGAATCGATCGCGCGGCGTAGCTCTTCGATCGGCTGCGCGCCGACGAGGAGCTTCCCTCCGATCATGAAGCTCGGCGTCGAGCCCGCTCCTGCGGTCTGAGCGCGATCGTGATCGGCCTGTATCCACGTCTTCATCTTTCCGGATTGAACGCACTGGCGCCAGCGCGCGACATCGACGCCCT
This sequence comes from Gemmatimonadaceae bacterium, assembly GCA_035936715.1. Lineage (GTDB taxonomy): Bacteria > Gemmatimonadota > Gemmatimonadetes > Gemmatimonadales > Gemmatimonadaceae > UBA4720. The sequence continues at coordinate 16,095 of DASYVU010000092.1, read as the reverse complement.
GGGCGCGGGCAAGCGAGTCGAAGAAGCTCGCCGGCGCCGGCAGCGCTTCCCACTTGGACTGAGTGTTGAACAGCGCGTCGTGCATCTCCCAGAATTTGCCCTGGGCTCCGGCGCACATCGCCGACTCTGCAGCGGGCCAGGCGTGCTGGTGCTGCGCGAGAGGGAAGTTTATGTACGCGAGCCGCACCTTCCCGGTGCGCACGAACTCGTCGCGAAGAACCGGGTATGTTTCATCGTGCCACTGCTTGCAGTAGGGGCACTGGAAGTCGCTCACCTCGATCACCCACACTGGCGCGCTTGGATCTCCCTGAATGCGAGCGAGGTCAGCTTTGACGCCATCCGAGTCCTTTGCCGCGGCCGCGGATGAAACCAGCGTGGTGTCTTTGAGCGTAGTTGCACTAGTTTCGGCTCCCTGTTTGCTGCCGTTGGCTGGAGCGCAGGCGAGGGAAAGCGCGACAATTGCGAACGAGCCGAGGCGATTGACTTGGAAGTGATTCATCTACTAAATAGACCTCCTCTAGAACCATGAAATCAAGGGAGAGCAAATCCTGAACGTGTTGCTGTTGGGTTTTCCGTCTACGGCAAAGCTGATCGCCGTGCTGCGGATTGCGACGCTCTTCCTTCTTCCACAGGGTATCCAGATTCCCGCGCCGACGGGACTGGTAAACGATTTCGCGCACGTCCTTCGGCCCGACGCTGTGCAACGCATGGAGCGCATCGCCGAAGATGTGCGGGCGAAGTCGCCGGGCGAGATGACGATCGTCACGCTCCCCGACATCGGTACACGCGATGTCCAGGAAGTTGCGCTCCAGATCGGCCGTCAATGGAAGGTGGGCAAACTCGGGAATCCGGGCGATCCGACGAGGAACGCCGGCGCGGTGATCCTGCTCGTGCCGAAGGAAACGAGCAAGGATGGACGAGGTCATTGCTTCATCGCGCTTGGGCGTGGCGCTGAAGGATTCATAACCGATGCGACTTCCGGTGAGATCTGTCGAGAGGCGACGCCCGCGTTCATGGCGCAGGACTATAGTAGCGGATTGGAGCTGATGACGCTCCGGACGGCGCAGAGGTTTGCGAACGAATTCCACTTTTCGCTCGACACCACGCTCGCGCCGCCGCCGCTGTTGCAGAGTCCCGACAACTATCCCACGAGCGGCGGGGTTGGAATTCCTCCGTTCGCGATCTTCATCATCTTCCTCGTCGTGCTCTTTCTCCTGAGCAGCGCGCGGCGGCGCGGGCGCAGAGGATGCGGTGGTGGTGGCTGTTTGCCGATCATCATTCCGACCGGAGGCTTCGGGGGTGGACGCGGCGGCTGGAGCGGCGGCGGGGGAGGATTCGGGGGATTCGGTGGCGGCGGAGGTGGGTTCGGCGGATTCGGTGGCGGAGGAGGCTTTGGCGGCGGCGGCGGTGGCTCCAGCTGGTAAGGAAGGCCCGAAAGACTGATAAACGAAACAGGCGCGATAACGCCTGCGTTAAGTAGGACTGGGAGTATGATGAAACTAGATGAATTGGTCAGGCAGCTTCAGCTCGCGTATGCCGATGCATTGCGATCGGTGGTCCTGTTCGGATCGGCGGTCGCGGGCGAGCACCGGCCGAACAAGTCGGACTACAACGTGCTGGTGATCGTGGACGCACTTCCGCTGGACCGGCTCCGCGCGGTTGCCGCCGTATCGAAGGCGTGGGCCGAGGATGGAAATCCACCTCCGATGACCTTCACCACAAGGGAATGGCGGTCGTCCGCGGACATTTTTCCGATGGAGTACGCCGATATCCTCGAGCGCCACCGGATTCTATACGGCACTCTGCCTGTAGACGGGCTACGCGTCAACCCGGCCGACCTGCGGCTCCAGGTGGAGCATCAGACAATGGGGAAGCTGCTGCAGCTTCGGCAGGCGATCATGGGCGCAGGTGGTGACGCCGCGCTGCAGCTGGATGTTCTGGAAAAAAGTCTGAGCACGCTGATGGTGATTTTCCGCGGGATCGTCAGGCTGCACGGGCAGGTGCCGTCGCAGGATTACGAGGCGCTCACCCTGAGCGTAGCGGAGCGCGCCGGGTTTTCACCCGCGCCTTTCGTAAGGGTGATTCGTCACGCGCGCGGGACCGAGAAACTGCCGAGAGACAACGCGTCTCTGATTCTAGAGGAGTATCTCGCGGCGATGGAGAGGCTGGTCGCTTATCTCGACGAATTTCGAGGGTAGATTACAATGTGGTTCGGCCGCACACTGTGTAGCCACTCACTCACTGAGGATTGAAGAAAATGAATCGTCGAATGGTACTCGCCATTGCACCGCTGCTGCTGACGGTGGGCGGTTGCGGATACAATCAAATACAGCAGTACGACGAGAACGCGCAGCAGGCGAAGCAGCAGATCTCGGTACAGCTGCAGCGCCGCGCCGATCTCGTCCCGAATCTTGTGAACACGGTGAAGGGGTATGCACAGCACGAGGATGCGGTGTTCACTCAGGTCGCTCAGGCGAGAGCCGGATTGGCGGGCGCGATTCAGACTGGTGATCCCGGCCAGATGGCGACGGCCAACAATCAGCTGACCGGCGCGCTCGGAAGACTGCTTGCCATTTCGGAGGCATATCCGCAGCTCAAGGCGGATCAGGGATTTCTGCGGCTGCAGGACGAGCTGACAGGAACGGAGAACCGCATCGCCACATCACGGAACGACTACAATCAGGCTGTGCAGAGCTACAACACCTACATCAGGACTTTCCCGCAGGCGCTCACGGCAAAGGTGACCGGTGCCAAGCCGCGTACCTACTTCGAGGCTGCCCCAGGAACAGAGGCGCCTCCGGTAGTTGATTTCGGGACGAACAAAGCCACGCCGGCGACGACGCCAGCGAAGCCCAAAGCTCCATGACCTGAGGAGGTATTTCAATAAAAAAGGTCGCCCGCGAGGGCGACCTTTTTTATTCGGGTGGAGATTCTTTTTTCGGAAACAGAGACGGTCCCTTTTCCACCTTCCATCCTGTGGGATCGAGGCGCCCCAATCCTGCGAACCTCATATCGCCAGGCGATCCAGGCGCGCCGAGCGATTTCCACAGCTCCTCCGATTTTCCCGGCATGAACGGCCAGAGATAAAATGCCTGTCGGGTCAGCTGCCTCATCAAAGTCGCGAGCGTGCTCTCCAGCTCGGCACGGCTGGCTGGATCTTTTGCGAGTTTCCACGGCGCCTGACGATCGACGTACTCGTTTCCTCTCGCGACGGTGAGCCACACCGCTCTCAGCGCTTCGTGCAGCTGAAACCCTTTCGGGCCGATCGACGCGTGATAAGCCTCGAGATCCGCCTCGGCCGCCTTATCGATCTCGTTGCGCTCCCCCTTGGGGACGATTCCGCCGCAATAGCGCTCGACCATCGAGATCGCACGGCTGGCGAGATTGCCGAAAGCGTTCGCGAGATCGGCATTATACCGCTCCTCGAACCTCTCCCAGGAAAAATTCCCGTCTCCGTCGAACGGGACTTCGCGCAGCAGAAAATACCGGAACGCATCCACCCCATAACGCGCAATCGCATCGCGCAGATCGAGATTCCCGCCCGCCGACTTGCTCACGCGGCTGCCGCCCACGAGCACAAATCCGTGCACCCAGATGCGCTTGGGAACGGCGATACCCGCCGCCATCAACATCGCCGGCCAGATCACGGCGTGAAAGCGGGTGATGTCCTTGCCGATCACGTGCAGATCGGCGGGCCACAGCTGCTCGAAATCAGGGTTCGGAAATCCGGTCGCCGTGAGATAATTCGGCAACGCATCGAACCAGACGTAGGTAGTCTGGTCCTCGCCCCCGCTTCCTTTGCGGGGGAAGGGAACTCCCCAAGAAAAGCGGCTGCGACTAGCGGAGATATCCTCGAGGCCCGAATCGAGGAGCGAGAGGATCTCGTTGCGACGCGACTTCGGCTGGAGAAACTCCTCGCTGGATACGAGCTTCTTGAGCCGGTCCGTATACGCACTGAGTCGGAAGAACCAGTTTTTCTCTTCGACCCACTCCAGCGTCCGCGTGGGATGAAGGATGCATTTGCCGTCGACGATCTCATTGTCCTGCTTGAACGCCTCGCAGCCTACGCAATACCAGCCCGCGTAGGATTTCTCGTAGAAATCGTCAGGCGAATTCTCGAAGATCTGCTCGATCAGGCGCTTCACCCCAGCCTTGTGCGCGGGATCTGTCGTCCGGATGAACTGGTCGTACGAGATTCCGAGGAGGCCCCAGATCTCCTCGGTGCTCTCCGCTACCGCGTCCACCAGCTCCTGCGGCGAGACTTTCCGCTCCGCGGCAGTCTGAGCGACTTTCTGGCCGTGCTCGTCCATCCCCACCAGGAAATGGACGTCATCGCCGAGGAGGCGGTGGTATCGCGCTATGGCGTCGGCGCCAATCTTCTCGAATGCGTGACCCTGATGCGGGTCAGCGGTTGCGTAATCGATCGCGCAGGTGAGGTAGTACTTGGCCAACTATTGACTTCCCGACTGGCTGTCATCGCCACGCCCGCGACGGCCGCCTCGTCTTCCCCGACGTCGTTTGCTGCCACCGTCGTTGTCGCGGCCGTTGCTTTTCGCTGGCTCCGAAACGATGTTCGTGCGCGGCGTGAGAATCTGGTGCTCCGCCGTGTACATCAACTCCGGTGAAATCTCCTCAGGGCGGATGGCTTCGCTGGGGCTCTCTTCCTCGTCTGGTTCCGGAGTCACGGAAGCTCCCACCGCGGACAACTGCTCGGTCTCCTGCTTGAACTCCGGCAGCGTGAGCGAGCGCATATCCCCGTCAACGCCGCGGAGCATGATCCGCTCGTGGAAGATGTCGATGCTCATGACCTTCTCCTCGCCGAGCGAAGTCGCGACGAGCTTGCCCTCTTTCGGGAAGCGCTTGCGACTTTGGACGTAGAACTCGTGCTCGTAACGCAGGCAGCACATGAGGCGCCCGCACGCACCGGAGATCTGCGAGGGATTGAGCGACAACCGCTGATCCTTGGCAACGCCGAGATTGACGGGTCGGAGCTCGGGGAGCCACGACGCCGAGCAATACTGCCGTCCGCAGCGGCCTATGCCATCCAATCTCTTAGCCTCATCGCGCACCCCGATCTGCTTCAGCTCGATGCGGGTGCGGAAGAGAGACGCGAGGTCGCGCACCAAGTTGCGGAAATCGACGCGCTTGTCGGCCGTGAAGTAGAGCGTGAGCTTTTTCCTGTCCCACTGCCACTCCGCGTCGGACAACTTCATGCCCAGTCCGTTGGCGCGAACCCGTTCCATCGCCTTGCGGCGGGCATCTTCGTTGAGCCGGTCGAGGTCCTTCGATAGTCCGCGATCCTTCTCGGAAGCGAGACGCAGTGCCTTGCGCTCGGGAAGGGAGGTGCCGCATCCGTGCGAGCATCCGCCATTCCGCTTAGCCGCGAGCTCTCCGAGTGCGTGGATGTAGCCGAGATCCTCTCCGCGATCGACATCCACGATCACGGCCGCGTTGAGCGGTGGCGGATCGGGGTAGTCCCAGAGAAAAAACTCCTTACGGTTGCCCTTGAAGGCGACTTCGACGAGGTGTGCCACGACTTACTCGGTCCACGCGCCAAGGCGGAGAAATTTCTGCCGGCGACGCCGCACCAGTTTCTCCGGCCGCATCTTGCGCAACTCCTCGAGATGCTTGTCGATCACCTCCCGGAGAGATTTCGCGGCAGCCTCGTGATCGGCGTGTGCGCCACCCCTTGGCTCGGGAACGACCTCGTCGATCACCTTGAGCTCGAGCAGCTCCGGTGCAGTGATCTTTAGCGCGCTCGCGGCTTTTTCGCGCATTTCCGGACTCTTGGCGTCCTTCCAGAGAATGGCCGCGCAGCCCTCTACGGAAATGACGGAATAGACGGCGTTCTCCATCATCAGAACTCTGTCGGCGACACCAAGCGCCAATGCGCCACCCGATCCGCCCTCGCCGATGACTGTGGCGATGATGGGAACGGTCAACTGACTCATCTCGTACAGATTGCGCGCGATCGCCTCGGATTGCCCGCGCTCCTCGGCCCCGAGCCCCGCCCACGCTCCCTGGGTGTCGATGAAGGTAAGAACAGGAACGTGGAATTTCTCGGCGAGCTTCATCAACCGAAGGGCCTTTCTATATCCCTCCGGGTGCGGCATGCCAAAGTTGCGGCGCAGCTGCTCCTTGGTGTCGCGGCCACGCTGGTGCCCTATCACCATCACCGTGTCGTCGTCGAGACGCGCCCAGCCACCGATGATCGCCGCGTCGTCGCGGTACGCGCGATCGCCGTGAAGCTCGATGAAGTCGCTGAATGCGAGGCGGATATAATCAGCGGTGAAGGGACGCTTCGGGTTGCGCGCGACCTGGACTCTCTGAAAGGGCGTGAGATTTCTGTAAACCTCTTCACGCAGATCGGAGAGCTTCCGCTCGAGGGGCTCGATGGCTTCGGCAACGCTGAGCTGGCTGTCGCCCGCGGTTTTCTTGATCTCGTCGATTTGCCGTTCCAGCTCGGCGATCGGCTTCTCGAACTCAAGCTGTGTTGCTGATGCCACCTCTCAGCCCCCGCGTTGAAGCTTGACGGAAGACTCGCCCAGGATATTGCGAAGCGCGCTCAATGCCGCCCCATCCGCGGCCAACGTCAGCGATCGGGAGCGGAGCCGCGCTTGGATGCCCGTGTCGTCGCTCCAGCGAAACTCGAGCGGCGCTGACCCTGGATAGGTTTCGGCTATTGCTCTCACGTCCGACATTACATCACCCGAGTATGCGCCTTTTGCCAGGTCGATCGCAACCGTCACCTGACCATTAGTACGCATCTCCGCCAACTTCGTTGCCGACTCGACGATGAACGCCGGGTTGTCGCCACCCTCGTCGCGGCGCGAATACGCTCCCTTCAGCAGCATTGGCACGTCGGTGCGGATCTGATCGTTGAGCGTCGCCCACTTCTCGGGGAAGATGAGAACTTCCGCCGACCCGGAGAAGTCCTCGATGGTCAATCGGGCGAATTCGGAGCCGGACTTCTTGCTCATCTGCCGCTTGATGTTCGTTACGACGACAGCGAGGGTCATGTTCTCGGGCCGCCAGTTCCCGAGATCCGATACGGTGTGGGTGGCGAAAATCTCCGCTTCGGTCCGAAAGCGCTCGAGGGGATGTCCGGAGATGTAGAACCCAAGAATCTCCTTCTCCTTTGCGAGCCGCTCGGACTCGGTCCAGGGCGGCACATTGGAAAGGGTGTGCGTCGTGTGCCCCTTCTGTGCTCCTTCCGCCTGCGCTCCGAAGAGCGAAACCTGACCGGTGGCGATGTCCTCCTGCCTGAGCGACGCCTCGCGAATCGCAGCGTCGAGAGCAGCCGAGAGCTGCGCGCGGTGTCCGCCGAGCGAATCCATCCCGCCCGCATGGATCAGCGCCTCGAGCACGCGCTTGTTGCAGACGCGAAGATCGATGCGATCGCACAGGTCGAAGAGAGACTTGAAGGGCCCGTCCTTCTTTCTCGCGCCGATGATGGAATCGATCGCTCCGCGCCCGACGTTGCGTACCGCGCCCAGTCCAAACCGGATCTTGGTGTCGCCGACGACGGTGAACTTGTATCCGGACTCGTTGACATCGGGCGGAAGGATCTCGACGCCTGCCTGTGCGGCGCCGGGAACGTGGAGCTGCCTGGTCTCGTTGATGTACTTCACGACGCCGTCGGTATCGCCGATCTGCGACGACATCAGGGCTGCCATAAAGTCGGCGGGGAAGTGCGTCTTGAGCCAGGCGGTGTGGTACGAGATGATCGAGTACGCAACCGCGTGCGACTTGTTGAAGCCGTACCGGCCGAAGGTCTCGATCTGGCTGGCGATCTCCTCGATGATCTCGCGGTCGTGGCCGCGCGCCACCGACTTCTCGATGAACTTGGCGAGCTCTGCGCGAATGAGCTCAGCATCTTTTTTGCCGACAGCTTTGCGCAGCACGTCTGCTTCCGCGAGCGAGATGCCGGCGAGCGTCTGCGCTATGCGCATCACCTGTTCCTGATAGGTGATGACGCCGTAGGTGGTCTCGAGGATCGGCGCCAGCTCGGGCAGGATGTACGAGACCGGCTCCTCACCACGTTTTCTGCGCATGTACACGCGATGCATCCCGGCGTCCAGCGGGCCCGGGCGCATCAGCGCGTTGGATGCGACGAGGTCGTCGAATCTGTCGGCACGGATGCTCTTGAGCATGTCGGTGGCGAGCGGAGACTCGAACTGGAACACGCCGGCGGTCTTGCCGGCGCGGAGCATTCTGTACGTCTCGACGTCGTCGAGAGGGAGCTTGTCGAGGTCGGGCGCCGAGCCACTGCGCTCGCGGATTCCGTGAATCGTGTCGGCGATCACGGTGAGAGTGGTGAGCCCGAGGAAATCAATCTTGAGCATCCCTACTTTCTCGAGCGCGTTCATGTCGTACTGCGTGACGACGATGGATTCGTCGCTGGCGCTGCCCGCGCCTTTGGACGCCTGGGTGCAGACGGGAACGTATTCGTCCAGGGGGCCCGGCGCGATGACGATGCCCGCGGCGTGCACCCCGGCGTGACGCGAGAGACCTTCCAGCTTCATCGCGTAGTCGAGTAGCTGGCGGTACCTCTCCTTCTTCTCCCTGATTTCGCGCGGATCTTCCTTCCGGGGAGTGTAGAGCTCGCGTACCTCCGGAATCCGGTCGATCGCTTCCTTGACTGTGAGGGAGAAGTTCGGATGGTTCGGAATCAGCTTGGCGAGATAATCGGTTTCCGACGGCGTGAAACCGAGGGTGCGGCCGACATCCTTGATGGCAGCGCGGGACTTGAGCGTCCCGAAAGTGATAATCTGGCCGACGGAATCCCTCCCATACTTCTGTCGCACGTACTCGATGACCTCGCCGCGGCGCTCGAAGCAGAAGTCGACGTCGATGTCTGGCATCGAGACGCGCTCCGGATTCAGGAATCGCTCGAAGAGGAGATCGAACTGGAGTGGATCGACGTCGGTGATGCGAAGAGAGTACGCGACGAGCGATCCGGCAGCTGATCCACGTCCGGGACCGACAGGAATTCCCTTTTCACGCGCCGCCTTGATGAAATCGGCCACGATGAGGAAATAGCCGGCGTATCCCGTGCTGGTTATTACTCCAAGCTCATAGTCGAGTCTCTCGCGCACATTCGCGGGCAGCTCCGCGCCGTACCGCCATTGCGCGCCCTCTTCGGCGAGGCGGACGAGCAGCTCGTTTTCGGTTTCGATTCCCGAAGGAAGCGGAAACGATGGAACCTTGTACTGCTTCGAGAATGTGATCGCGGTCTCATCCGCGATGCGCAGCGAGTTCTCGAGAACATCTTTCCGTCCGGGAAATGCTTCCGCGATCTCGGGGGCGCTCTTGAAGTAGAGGCCCTCGTCGTAGTGCATCCGGTTGGTATCGGAGAAATCCTTGCCCAGGCCGATGCAGAGGAGGACGTCGTGGGCGTCGTGATCACCGCGCGTAAGGAAATGCGCGTCGTTGGTGGCGAGGACGGGGAGATTCAGCTCCGCGGCGAGCTGAAAGACGCGGGTGTTGAGAGTCGCCTGGTTCTCGGAGTCGTGCGCCTGAACCTCGAGGTAGTACCGATCGCGAAACACATCCGCGTACCACGAAGCCGCCGCGCGGGCCTGATCGTACTCTTCGGACAGCAGATTGTGCGCGATCTCTCCGGCCATGCAGGCAGAGGATACTACGATGCCCTCGTTGTACTTGGCGAGGAGCTCGCGGTCCATCCTCGGCTTGGCGTAGAATCCCTCCGTGTAGGCGAGGGATGATAGCTTGACTAGATTCTTGTATCCGGTCGCGTTCTGAGCGAGGAGGACGAGGTGGTAGTAGGGTTTTCCCCGATCGCCGCCGACGCGGTCGCGAGCGCGTCTATCGCCCGGCGCGACATAGGCTTCCATGCCGATGATCGGCTTGAGCCCCGCTTTCTTGGCTTTTTCCTGGAACTCCCAAGCGCCGTGAAGGTTACCGTGATCGGTTATCGCGAGCGCTGGCTGTTCGAACTCCAACGCTCTCGTGATGAGATCATCGATGCGGTTTGCGCCGTCGAGAAGTGAGTATTCGGAGTGACAGTGAAGGTGAACGAAGGACACGTGGTAAGATAATGCGCCGCGGATTCGTGGCGATAGCGGTTGCGCTCGGCGGTTTGGCTCTAATCTCTGCTCCGACAGCTTGTTATCTCAGTCGAGGGGCGTGGGAAGAGGCCAAGATTCTGACCCGACGGCAGCCGATTTCCGAGCTGGTGGCGGATTCGCGCACGCCCAGCGATGTGAAAGAGAAACTTAGGGTCGTTTTGGCGGCGCGACAGTACGCAAAGGACAGTTTGCGGCTTAGGACCAAGGACAGTTTCACGACATATTCGCGCCTCGATCACGACACGCTGGTCCTTCTTGTCTCCGCAGCGTACCGCGACACCCTCAAGCCATACACGTGGTGGTTTCCCATCGTCGGTCGCGTTCCCTACAAAGGCTACTTCGATTTCGCCGCCGCACGTCGCGAGGCGAAGAATCTCGCGGCCGACGGGTTCGATGTGTATGTGCGACCGTCCGATGCGTTCAGCACCTTGGGATTCTTCAACGATCCGCTGCTGAACACGACTCTCAAGGGCGACTCACTCTCGCTCGCGAACACGGTGATTCACGAGCTGACGCACAACACTTTCTACGCGGCGGGACAGGCGCCGTTCAACGAATCGTTCGCGATGTTTGTCGGAGCTCGTGGCGCGGCCGCGTTTTTCAGATCGCGCGGTCAGGAAGCCGCGGCCGCCAAGCTGGATGCACAGTGGGAAGACGACAAGCTGCTGGCGAGGTTCTGGAGCAGAGTGATCAAGTCGCTCGACTCCGCGTACGCGGCGCATTCGGAAAGCAGGGAAGCGAGGATAGCCGTGCGCGACACGGTTTACGCGAGTGCACGACGGGCTCTCATCTCGGAAATCGGGCCTGCGCTCAGAACGATCAATCCGCGCTACGCTGAGCGGGTACCGCTGGACAACGCATCTCTTCTCGCGCGGCGAGTCTACGCGAGTGATCTGGATGTGTTCGATCAGATTTACGTAAGAGAGGGACGTGACCTCAAGCGCACTATCGGACGTCTGATCGCGCTCGCGAAGTCAAATCCGAAGTCCCCGTTTGCGGGGATCCGACGGTGGGTGGGCGCGACTGCCGGATCGTGCGGCCATACGACTATGCTGGGTGCGAGTCTCCGCGCTCGGGAGCGCTGAATCTCGAACGAAGCAAGGCGCGGAGGTCGAGGAGGGGCTGTTTCTGCGCGGGTTCCTGATCGATCGGCGAATTGTCGCTCGCGAGTGCCACGCGCTGCATGTTGTCGCGAACCCCACGATCGATGAAACGGCAAAGCTGGTCTAGGGAGTAGTCCGCGCCTCTCCGCGACGAGTATGCATTGAGCGGGTATGCCACGCTCAGGTAATTGCGCGCCCGGGTCAGGGCGACGTACATCAGTCGACGCTCCTCCTCGGTCTCCTCTTCGGTGTTGAGGCAGCGTGCGGAAGGGAACCATCCGTCCACCGCCCAGATCACGAACACCGCATCCCACTCTTTTCCCTTCGCTGAGTGGGCGGTACTGAGGATCAGGCAGTCATTCTCCTCGCGGCTGCCGCCCGGCAGGTCCTGAGTCGCCTGCGGTGGCTCGAGCGCAAGCGCAGACAAGAACGTCGCTCGATCCGGATAACCGGCGGCGATCGTCTGCAACTGATCCAGGTCAGCGAGTCGCGGCTCAACGCGATCGTAGCGCTCGCGCAGGATGTTGTCGTAGAGCTGCCGTACGCGGGCGATGTCTGCTGCCACCTGCGCTTTGTCCAGCACTGGCCCCGAGCGCAAACCTTCGAGCAGCAATACCAACGCCGCGTGCGCGGCCTTCGCCCGTGGCGGCGGATTGTATCGTCCGAATGCGTCGGACTCCCACGCCGCGGCGATCATCGAATCAATCGCCGCGCGCGCGGTCGCGTCACCGATGCCTGGAAGCAGCAGCAGGAGTCGATACCAGCTCACCTCGTCGCGGGGATTCTCCAGAATGCGGAGGAAAGCGAGTACATCCTTGACGTGCGCGGCTTCCAGAAACTTGAGTCCGCCCCACTTCTCGAACGGGATCTTTCGATTGGTGAGCTCAATCTCCAGATCGGCAGACATATAGCCAGCGCGGAAAAGCACGGCGATCTCGCGCAACGGCGTTCCTTCCTCGTGCAGCTCCAGTATGCGATCGACGACGAAGCGGGTTTGCTGCTGCTCGTCGCGCGCTGCCACCAGCCAGGGTGTCTCTCCACCCGTTCGCTCTGTCCAGAGGTTTTTCGTGAAGCGCTCGGCGGCGCGCGAGATGAGAGTGTTGGTGACGCTGAGGATCGGCTGCGTGGAGCGATAGTTCTGCTCGAGAGTAACCGTCGTCGCACCAGCGAACTGTTTCGGGAAATCGAGGATGTTTCTGAAGTTGGCGCCCCTGAACGAATAAATGCTCTGCGCGTCGTCCCCGACGACGGTGATGTTGGCGTGAGAGCCGCACATGCCGCGGAGAATGCGCGCCTGGAGCACGTTCGTGTCCTGGTACTCGTCTACCAGGATGTGGTCGTACATCCCGCCGATGCGCTGGCGAAGCTCCGGCGACGCTTCAAGCATCAGCGCCCAGAAGAGAAGCAGGTCGTCGTAATCGACGAGATTCCTTTCCTGCTTCCGCCGAATGTAATCACCGTAAATCTTCGCGAAATCCTGGATATAATCGACGAACTGTGCGTACTCGTCGCGAACGATGTCGTCGACCGGGATTCCGGTGTTGATGTGCCGGGAGTAGACGTACTGAAGCGTCTCCTTCTTGGGGAATCGCTTGATCCTGGCGGCGTAGCCGAGCTGGGCGCGGGAGAGCTGCATGAGATCCGCGGAATCGCCCTGGTCCATGATCGTGAAGTCTTTCGGGAGGCCAGCGGCGGGGCCGTAGCGCCGAAGAAGTCGGTGCGCCGTCGCATGAAACGTCCCACCGTGCACGCGCTTGCTGTTGCTGCCGACCAATCGCTCGGCGCGGGAAAGCATTTCCTGCGCGGCGCGTCTCGTAAACGTGAGAAGAAGTATCCGCTCGGCTGCAACGCCGCGCTCGATCAGGTGCGCGACACGATAGACGAGCGTGCGCGTCTTACCGGTTCCCGCACCGGCAATGATGAGTAGCGGCCCATCCGCGTGCGTCGCCGCGGCCGCCTGCTGGGGATTGAGCTCCGACGCGAAATCGCGCGGGGTGCCAACAGTCTCGAGACGCTCACGCGATGGATAGACTTTCAGCGTCTCCGTCACGCGACGGCCTCGAGAAGCGCCGAATGGGAGGTAACGACGGCCGTGAGGTCGAACGCTTCCGCAAATTTGGCCGATACCCTGTCTCTGACATCCTGCCCCGAGACATTCTCGAGTCCCAGCTCCCGCGCAATCGAGGTCATGACGACGCCGTCGATTCCGCAGGGAACGATCAGATCGAAGTAGGACAGATCAGTCGTAACGTTGAGCGCAAACCCGTGCCAGGTCACCCAGTCGCGCGCGTGGACTCCAATCGAAGCGATCTTCTTTCCTCTCGTCCACACGCCGGTGAAGCTCGTGTTGCGCTCGGCTGGAATGTCGTAGTCGGCGAGCGTGTTGATCAGCACCTCCTCGATCTTCCGCAGGTACCAGTGCAGATCCTGACGGTGACGCTTGAGATCGATGATCGGATAGCCAACGAGCTGCCCGGGCCCGTGAAAGGTCACGTCTCCGCCCCGCTCCACCTCGAACAGCTCTACTCCTTTGCTCTCCAAAAAAGCGGGCGATGCAATCAGGTGCTTCTCCTTCGACGCTCTGCCGAGGGTGACCACCGGAGGGTGCTCGACGAGGAGCAGGACATCCTGCGCGAGGGCGCCCGTTATCCGGTCACGGGCGATGTGCCGCTGGAGCTCGAGCGCTTCCGCATAGGGCACTCGCCCCAGAGATACAGTCCATAGCTCGCGCTCAGCCACAGTCCGTCACCTAAATCACGCGTGGATCATCTTTCCGAGCGAATCGAGGGCTGCCTCGGCGATTGCTTCGGAGAGCGTGGGATGGGCGTGGATGGCGAGATCCACTTCTTCCACGGTGTACTCATTCTCGCGCGCGACAGCGAGCTCGTGAATCAGCTCGGTGGCGTGCGCGCCGATGATGTGCGCGCCGAGTATCTCGCCATACTTGGCGTCACGGATGATCTTGACGAAACCTTCGGTTTCTCCAGACGTGCGGGCGCGGCCGTTGTTGGAAAAGAGGAACTTGCCGACCTTGTAGTCGATCTTCTTTTCCTTGACCTGCGCTTCGGTCATCCCTATGGACGCGACTTCAGGGTGACAGTACGTCGCGTTCGGGATGTTGCCGTAATTCACGGGATGCACGTGTTTCTGTGCGGCGAGGAACTCGGCGAACACGACACCTTCGCGCTGGCCCTTGTGGGCGAGCATTGGCGGACCCGCGACGTCACCAATCGCGTAGATGCCTTTGACGGACGTTTCCATTCGCTCGTTGATCTTGATGAAGCCGCGGTCCGTGAGCTGGACGCCGGCTTCCTTCAGGCCCATCTCTTCGGTGTTCGGAGCGCGTCCCGCGGCGACGAGCACTTTCTCGATCTCGAGCGTCTGTTTTTTCCCGCCAATCTCCACGCTCATCGTGACAGAGCTCTTTCCCACTTTCACATCACTGATCTTGGCGCCTGCAAGGACGTCGATCTTCCGCTTCTTGAAGCTCTTCGTGAGCTCCGCGCTGCAATCTGCGTCCTCTAGCGGAAGAATGACCGGCAGCGCCTCTATGAGCGTGATCTGAGTACCGAAAGCGGCGAAAACGTCCGCGAACTCGCAGCCCACCGCGCCGGCGCCAACTACAGCCATGGTTTTCGGAGCTTTCTCGAGCACAAGCACTTCGTCCGACGAGAGCACCGTTGTTTTGTTGAGCTCGAGGCCGATCTGAGGAAGGCCTTTGACTCGCGAGCCTGTTGAGATTACAACCGCCTTTTTCGCCTCGTGCTTCTCCTCTTTTCCCTCGGCCTTCACAGAAACCGAGTTCTTACCGGTAATCTTCGCCGTACCCTTGATCCAGGTGATCTTGTTCTTCTTGAAAAGAAACTCAACGCCCTTGGAATTCTGGGTGCTCACGGCGCGCGAACGCTTCATCGCGACGCCGTAATCGAGCTTCACGTCAGCGACGGTGACGCCAAAATCCGCGGAGTGCGAAACTTTAGTGGCGACCGACGCCGCCTCGAGCAGCGCTTTGGCGGGAATGCAGCCCCACAGGACGCAGGTGCCGCCCAAACCTTCGCGCTCGACGACAGCGACCGACATTCCGAGCTGAGCACAGCGGATCGCGCCGACATATCCGGCCGGGCCGCCCCCCAAAAAAATCACGTCAAAAGAAGCCATTGATAGGTCGAGTGGTTAGAGCTTTTAGGCCAACGGATCAGCGAATAAATCTAGCCGGGCGAGAGCAGCTACGTCGTCCAGAAAGTGACGTAGAAGAGTGCAGCGTGATAAACCCCGGTGAGGTAGGCAACGACCCATGGGAGAATCAGTGCGCTCATTGCCGCGCGGAGACGCGATGCGCCGTAGGCGCGGCGGAATCCGAGGTACATGTAAATCGTGAGCCCCGTGATCACGAACACCGTAATTCCGAGTTCATTATCCAGAAATCGCCTTATTGGATCGGCGCCGGGCCCTGTTGCGCGAAGGAGCATCGTCGCTGGATAGATCATCAGGACGACAACTGCCGCGACGTAGCTCAACAGAAAGGCGTACACCTGCACCGAGAAAATCAGGTGCTCGGCGTAGGTCCGCCCTGAGCCAGCAAAGAAAAGAGTCATGAAGAGAGCGAGCACCGGTACCGACACGATTAGGAGGCTCTTCTTCTGGTTCTGAAGATTCGCATTTGTAGCGGAACAATCCAGTGTGCGGCTGAACGAAGAAGAAGATGACGTTGATGATGATGAAAAGTGTAAGCGGTTTGGTGTAGCGCGAACGTCCGCCGTGGAAGTAGGCGTTCGAGAGCAGACCAGGCTGTGTGAAGAGCAACTTGAGCGTACGGAGGAAGCGGCTGTCGAAGGTGATGAACTCGGGAATCGCCTCCCCGACGAGATGGCCGATGGAGTAATCCTTCGCCGAAACCTTTT
>DASYVU010000091.1:0-3367 GCA_035936715.1 Gemmatimonadaceae bacterium | reverse complement strand
TGACCTGCGGCATGGGTGGTGGAACTGGAACGGGTGCCGCACCCGTCCTGTGCGAGCTCGCTCGCGCAGCCGGTGCCCTGACAGTTGGAATCGTCACCAAACCCTTCCTGTTCGAAGGCCGCAAGCGCATGCGCCAGGCCGAGCTCGGAATCGCCGAGATGCGGAAGAACGTCGACACGATGATAGTGGTCCCGAACGAGAGACTCCTTGCCGTAGTCGGCAAAGGAATTCCGTTCCAGGACGCCCTCAAGAAGGCGGACGAGGTTCTGCTTCACGCCACCCAAGGAATCTCGTCGCTGATCAGCGTCACCGGTCTCGTCAACGTCGATTTCGCCGACGTGCGTACAGTCATGCAGGAGGGAGGCTCTGCTCTCATGGGAACCGGCATCGGCCGCGGTGAAAACCGCGCAATCGAAGCCGCCCAACAGGCGATCGCCAGCCCGCTGCTCGACAACGTCTCCGTCTCCGGAGCGACCGGAGTACTCGTCAACATCACCGGCGGCGCCGACCTCACCCTCGGTGAAGTGCACCAGATCAACGAAATCATCCACGACGCCGTAGGTGAAGATGCTGAGATCATCTTTAGTGCCGTGCACGAGCCCGCGATGCAGGGGGAGATCCGCGTCACAGTCATTGCCACAGGCTTCGATCGGGAGCGGCAGCAGTCGGCCTCCACGCAGCCAAGCGTGATCGCCACGCCCTCCCCGCTCCTGCGCGGCTCGCCCGTCATTCCACTCCGTCCATCGAGAGCAAATGGGGCCTCCAGGAGCACTCTCGCGGAGATCCCGCGGCGCAACCTGCCGCCGGTCAATCCGCCTGTGACACCGGACAAGGATCGATCGTCTCCTGAACAGGATCTCAGCGATATGGAAATTCCGACATTCATTCGGAGACAGATGGATTGAGGCAGGCACGCATAAGACCCGTTAGCTATGCTATCGTGGCGACCCTTGGACTGGTCGCTATTTGGCTTACCCCTGCACTCGAGAAGAAGCAGGTTTTCCCGATGCAGCCGGTTGTAGTCACAGAACCGGGTCTGGAACCTGCTGATTTCCTGCTCTCTCCGCTCGTAGTAAGAGCCTCGAACACCGAGCTCGTCGATACTCTCGCGATTGTTGGTGTCATTCACTCGAGCCTGTACAATGCTCTGAACGAGAGCGGCGTGGGTGTTCTCCCGGCCGCCGCGCGCCACAAGCTCGCGTGGTCACTGGCCGACATTTTCGAGTACAAAGTAGACATGAGCCGCGACCTCGCGCAGGGAGACAAGTTTCACATCCTCGTCGAGCGTCTCCAGAAGCCGAACGGCGCGATCATCGTCAACAAGATCCTCGGCGCGCGCCTCGCGCTCTCCAATAGCCATAACCCGCTGGAAGCCATTCACTTCGATCCTCCCGGCGGCGGAAGCACCCAGTATTACGATGCCAGCGGAACGTCCTTGCGTGCCGCCTTTCTCCGCGCCCCCGTAGCCTTCCGACGCATTAGCAGCATTTTCGGCTCGCGCAAGCATCCGATCTTTGGCCAGTGGCGCAACCACACGGGAACCGACTACGCGGCGCCGATGGGGACACCGGTCCGAGCAATCGGCGATGGCGTTGTGATATTCGTAGGACGCAATGGCGGCTACGGCAATATGATCGACATTCGTCACAGGAACGGAATGGTCAGTCGCTACGGCCACATGCGGAATTTCGCCCCGGAAATGCGTCCTGGGGCGCGCGTGGCGATGGGCTCGACCATTGGCTACGTCGGAATGACCGGTTGGGCAACTGGCCCGCACCTCCATTTCGAGATCCGCGTTGACGGAGTCGCGCACGATCCGAAGCTGGCCCTCCAGAGCAAGGGCGGAGAGCCGATTCCAGCCAGCGAGCGCGCGCTCTTCCAGAAGATGAGAAATCAGACGCTGGCGAGCTTGAGCGAGGCGCACGTACCGAACGCGACGGAGTAGGCGCGCCGAGGGGCTCAGGACTTATCTTCAACCCGGACTTGAACGTCCGGGTTTTTTTTCGCCTTCAATCAGCTCACTCCGAAATGCCAGGCAGGATAGTCAGGCGAACCGGCGATCTACCCGCCCGCTCGCTTTGGACCAAAATAAAGGACGTCGCGCTCACCGACGTCACCGCCGTCGCGCGGGCGGGCACCATACAGGGCTCGCTCGAGCGGCTGGAGGAGGTTCTCCTCGAGGCCGACTTTGGCGTCCCCACGACGATGCGTCTCGTCGCCGAGATCGAGTCTCAGGCCCGGCGCGGATTGATCAAAACGCAGGATCAGTTTCTGGGCGCACTGAGAACAGCGATCGAGACCTCCCTGCGGTCCGGGAACAGCGATCCCCGAATCATTCAGGCCAAGTCGGCGCCGACGGTGATCCTCGTCGTCGGCGTCAACGGTGCCGGGAAGACCACCTTCATCGGGAAATTCTCCGACCTGCTCAGGCGCAATATGATGTCGGCGCTGGTTGGGGCGGCGGACACTTTTCGCGCGGGGGCGATCGATCAGCTTCGCAGCTGGGCCGAGCGCTCGGGTGCGGATTTTGTCGGCGGCAACGCGGGATCTGATCCCGCTTCCGTCGCGTTCGACGCCGTCGATGCGGGCGTCAGTCGCAACAAGGACGTAGTGATCGTCGACACCGCTGGCCGCCTGCACACGAGCGGATCGCTGATGGACGAAATGAAGAAAATCAATCGTGTAATCGGAAAGCGGCTTCCGTCCGCTCCACACGAGACGCTGCTCGTCCTCGACGGTACGATCGGACAGAACGCCGTCATGCAGGCAAAAACTTTCGCCGAAGCGATTCCCGTTACTGGACTGGTCGTCACCAAGATTGACGGCACGGCCAAGGGTGGGATTGTGCTCGCCGTCCACGAAGCCCTCGACGTGCCCGTGAAATTCATCGGCATGGGAGAAAAGGTTACGGACCTCGTGGAGTTCGACGCGACGGAATTCGCGCGTGAGGTTCTCGAAGGCTGAATGCCGGCTCGCACTGAGGCGCGCCCCGGGAAAATCTATCTCGACATGCCCGTCACCTACCTCAAAGGTGTTGGACCGGCCCGCGCCGAAGCCTTAAGACGCCTCGGAGTCATCACGGCGCGTGACCTCCTCTTCCACATCCCACACCGTTACGAGGACGCGAGCACAATCAGCCCGATCTCTTCCCTCGAGCCGGGGATGGACGGGACCATCATCGGAAGAGTGATCTCCAAGGGAATCATCCCTACTCGCCGAGGTCTCCGAATCTTTCAGGCTGTCCTCAAGGACGACACGGGCATGATCGAAGCGTCGTGGCCCGGCCAGCCGTTTCTCGATCGAACGATCGAGAAAGGCGACATGATGCTTCTCACGGGGCCGGTCCGGTTCTATCACGGCCGCCAGC
>DASYVU010000090.1:0-1757 GCA_035936715.1 Gemmatimonadaceae bacterium | reverse complement strand
TCAACATCACGAGAGCGAATCCGTAGTGGAGCACTTCCGACTTCATTAGCCACGGATAGTACATCCCCACGAGACCCATCGACATCGGCCGTGACCAGTGGAGCACGAAGAATTGGTAAGCCTGGACGATGTGCTCGAGCCAATGAAACAGCACGATCGCCATGAAGCCTTGCAGAGCGACCTTATGCCAGCGCGTGTTGAGACTCTCGTAAAAACCGGCGGACGGGCCCCCGGTGATGTGCTGAATGCGAGGAGTCGAGATGGACATGTAGTGTTCCCGATGTAGGCTCTATGAAATGTGCGGCCACTCTGCGTTGCGACGGCACGCGCAAATGTAGGAACGCGGCTCCGTTCTGCGCAACAACTAATGTGGCCGCAATGGGAGCAACCGGCTATTTCCGGAGAATCCTCGCTTGATTCGCCAGGATCTTTTTTTGGTTACTTAGAATCGTCTCCTGGTTCCGCAAGATTCTGGACTGATTCCGGAGCAGCTGTGTGAGACGATCCTGGTTCCGCAGGATCTTTCTTTGATTCCCGATGATTGTCTGTTGATTCTTGACGGTCGCCTGTGCCATTTTGCGTTCCTTTTTTGGAGCGTCTATGTGATCTGTGATTGCCTCGGTCCCGCCTATACTATGGCTGCTGCGGGCTCGCGCCGGCAAGATCGCGCCCCACTGTAGGGAGTCGGTGCGCAAACGGCGGCTGCGGCGACATCCCGCGCAGCGCGGGCAATGCCGCGACAAGATGATCGCGACTCATCCCAAGGAGGGCGTGTCGATCGATGAGCGCGTCGAAGTCCATGGGGTAGAGATTTCGCCGCGCTGGGTCCGCTAGTCCGGCAATGTTGCGCGGCGCGATCGCTTGCGCGACCCATTCGGCAAAGCTTCGCCGATCGTCCGGCGTACCGGCTTCGCCACGACGTTGTGTGATCTGTCTGAGCCGGCGGAGACTCTCGCGCGGAAGTGGCTCCAAGACAGGATCACCCACCCCGAGGAATCCCTTCCACGCCGCCGATTCATCCGGCGCGAGTCGCTGGCTGGCTTCGGCGAACGAGACCGTACCGAAATAGATCATCGCGTGCGCTGCGAATAGATCAAAGTGCGCCATCGCCTCATATGCGCCGGCGACGACGAGATCGATCCGATCCGCTTCGGCGCTTAGTGCCGGGTCGTACCGAGCGAGCACCCCCACGTCGGGCACGCGTCTACCGTGTACCGCCGTTTCGAACGCGAGCCCGAGTCTCTCCACAGCTCGCAGACTCCACGCGATCCCCGTCGAGAAGAGTGGATCGACGAACGCGTACGCGTGCGGCATCAGCGCCCACCGCTCGCCAGTGGCGCGCGTGAGACGATGCTGAATGACAGGCCGAAACGCGATCGGCATGAGCGGCGTTGCATCGGCGAACGCGCTCGCGAGCGTCGGATACCGCCGCAACAACGCACGCCAGAGCGTCTCAGCATCACTCGTGTCCGAGGACTTCAACGATGCAATGCCCCGAGGCGTGAGCAGAAACCCCGCGCTCGTCACTCCGTCGTCGAAGCGGAGCGAGTACATCCAGCCTTCATCGATCACATGATGTACAGCGGCCCAATCATCGGGGTACGGACCCTCCGGCATTCCAGGTACGACGTCGTTCATCAATCGAACGCCGTCGAAGTGGCTAAAGACAATTGCGGAACGAGTCTCAGTGCGCTCGAGACCAGAAGGAATCGAGAGCTGTTGTGCGAGAAAGCCGCCGGGACCCGACGCGTCGACAA
>DASYVU010000089.1:0-5493 GCA_035936715.1 Gemmatimonadaceae bacterium | reverse complement strand
TAGGTGGTTTGAACTGCCGCTCGGGCTGGCAAAAAGAACGTAAGGTTCGTCGGGATGCTTGGGATAACGAAACGGATTAAATGGATCGCTCCAGGCGCCGGTATGGCTCCGGGACGCGGGCCGTGATTGGTCTTTTTATTTGGCTAGGGAGCTCGCTGTGGCACCAGAAGCGTCCCGAGCGGCAGTTCCAAGAATCCCGGCCAGCCAACACAACCCCTGACGCCACACGGAGCGGATCCATGTGATCCGTGTCATCCCAGCATCCCAACGAACCTTCCGTTCCTTTTGCTGGTCGAAGTGGGGCACAAAGCCGATGACAGACGGTCTATGCTGGTGGTGGATCGCCGCTAACGCCTCGTCATCCTCCGGTTTCAATGAACCGGAGAATGAATGGCACTCACGATACGCGAGCTTCCAACGGCCGAGCGGCCGCGGGAGCGCCTGCGCACTCATGGGGCACAGGCACTTAGCTCCAGCGAGCTCATAGCTATACTGCTCGGCAGCGGGTCCGAAGGCCGGTCGGCGCTTGGAATTGGGCAGGAAATACTCTCTACCTGCCGAGGGTCGCTGCGTCTGCTTGCCTCGCAGCCGGTGGCCACCCTTACCAGCGTCAAAGGTGTGGGAACGGCTCGTGCGGTTGGTATCCATGCCGCGCTCGAGTTGGGACGGCGCATGGCCGCCGAAGAGCGGCAGGAAGGAGCGCCCGTGCGCTGGCCGCGGGATGTGTACGAGATCTTCGCCCAGCGGCTGGAGGATCTTCCGGTCGAAGAGTTTCACGTCGCGGTCCTCGATTCGCAGCATCGACTGGAGCGCGACATCACCGTGACTCGCGGCCTGCTCAACTCCTCGCTCGTGCATCCGCGAGAAGTGTTTCGGGAAGCGATCGCGGAGCGGGCGGCGGCGATCATTCTCGTTCACAATCACCCGAGTGGAGATCCGACACCTTCGCCTGACGACAGGGTAGTAACGGAACAGCTTGTTCAGGCGGGGAAGGTACTCGACATCCCGGTGCAGGATCACGTTATTATCGGGAGAGGACGCTACATAAGCTTCGCGGAGGCGGGACTGTTGTGACTGCTGGCGCTGTGAAGGAAAAAGAGACTATCCCGGAGTGGATAAAGGAGGGCCTGCCCGAAAAAATCGATCGGGACCTCCTTGTGCGCGCCTATCGCTTCAGCGAGCGCGCCCACGAGGGCCAGAAACGGCTGTCGGGTGCGAACTTTGTCTCCCACTGCGTCGAAGTAGCGAAGATTCTAGTCGACCTGCAGCTGGATTCGGTGACGGTGGCCAGCGGGCTCATCCACGATGTGGTCGAGGATACGTCCGTCACCGTAGACGACATCGAGGCGGAGTTCGGAAAGGAAATCGCCGAAATAGTCGACGGGCTGACCAAGATCGGCCACCTCCCGCTCAACTCGTCTCAAGAGCGACAGGTAGAGAACTACCGCAAGCTGCTGCTGTCGATCGCCAAGGACGCGCGAGTCATCCTCATCAAGCTCGCCGACCGGCTGCACAACATGCGGACGCTGGAGTTTCTTCCGGCGGAGCGCCAGAAGCGGATCGCGCAGGAGACTCGGGACCTGTACGCGCCGCTGGCCCATAGGTTCGGAATGGCGCGGGTACGCTGGGAGCTGGAGGACCTGGCGTTCAAGCATCTCGAGCCGTCCGAGTACAAAACGCTCGCCAAGAAGGTAGCGACCCGTCGCGCTGAGAGAGAGAAGTCCATCGCGATGCTCAAGGAGCCGCTCGAGAGCCACCTGAAAAAGGCTGGCATCGCCAACGTGGAAGTCAGCGGACGACCGAAGCACCTCTGGTCGATCTACAAGAAAATGAAGAAGTGGGACAAGCCGTACGAAGAGATCTACGATCTTCTTGCCACTCGTGTCACGGTGAACACCGTTCCCGATTGCTACCACGCACTGGGCGTCATACACGATCAGTTCACACCGTTGCAGGAGCGGATCAAGGATTACATCGCGCAGCCGAAGTCGAACGGATACCAGTCGCTGCACACGACGGTGTTCGGGCCGAACCGTCAGCTGTTCGAGATTCAGATCCGCACCCGCGAGATGCACCGCACCGCCGAGTACGGGATCGCGGCGCACTGGCGGTTCAAGGAAAACGCGAAGAGCGCTGACGAGCTGGACCGCGCGCTGCAATGGTTCAGGCAGGTGCTCGAGCTCCAGCTCGACGCGAAGACTCCGGACGAGTTCCTCGAATTCCTGAAGCTCGACCTTTACCAGGACGAGATCTTCGTCTTCACGCCCACGGGCGACGTGATCCAGCTCCCCAAGGGCGCGACGCCGATCGATTTCGCCTTCGCCGTACACACCGAAGTCGGCTTGCATTGCCAGGGAGCGCGCATCAACGGACGGATCGCCAGTCTGGCGCGCGAGCTCAAGAACTCGGAGACGGTGGAGATCATCACCTCACTGTCAGCCAAGCCAAGCAGAGACTGGTTGGCGCATGTGAGAACCGGCAGGGCGCGCCACAAGATCCGGCAGCGGCTCCGCATCGAAGAGCACAACACTTCGATCAAGCTCGGCCGGGAGATTCTGGATCGCGAGATTAAGCGGCGGCGGCTGACGAAGCCGGAGGATTCGGACCTGCTGAGGGTCGCGAAGACGCTCCATCTCACCGATCTGAATCACTTGATCACCTCGATCGGTCAGGGCGACGTCAACGTCTCGCAGGTGCTGAAGGAGCTTTATCCCGACGCCGAGCCAACTAGCGAGGCGGCGAAGCCGGGCCCGCTCGATTGGCTCGTAGACAGAGTTCGCGGGGCGCCGAAAGGCGTCCGGATTCAAGGCGTGGACGGGATGATGGTCCGCTACGCCCAATGTTGCCAGCCGGTGCCCGGAGACCCGGTTGTGGGGTATGTAACACGGGGCAGGGGCGTAAGCATTCACAGGTCAGATTGTCCGAACCTTCTGATGCTCGTCCAGGAGCCGGAACGCCGGATCGACATAGATTGGAAGGAGCTGGAAGGCGAGAAATTCATGGTTCGGCTCGCCCTTGAAGCAACGGACAGACGGGGACTCTACGCCGACCTCGCCACCGCCGTCTCAGCGACGGGCACCGATATCAGGAGCTTCGAGCTGCACAGCTCCGATGGCCACGTGATCGGAGAGCTCGCCGTCGAAGTCGGCAACCTTGCACACCTTCAAAAAATTCTGAAAGCCGCCAGACGCGTAAAAGGCGTGACCGAGGTCGCGCGGCGTGAACGGCTTGCCAGTGATACCAAGAATGGCGAAAGCAGTATTTGACCTGCAGGCTCCCTTCGAGCCGGCGGGTGATCAACCAAAAGCGATCGCAGAGCTGACTCGGGGACTGGAGCGGGGCGACCGGTTCCAGACGCTGCTGGGCGTGACCGGATCCGGAAAGACGATGACTGTCGCGAACGTCATCAGAAATTTCGGGCGGCCAACGCTCGTGCTCTCGCACAACAAGACCCTCGCTGCCCAGCTGTACGGCGAGCTGAAGGGCTTCTTCCCGCACAATGCGGTCGAGTACTTCATCTCGTACTACGACTACTACCAGCCGGAAGCGTACGTCCCGATGACGGATACCTACATCGAGAAGGATGCGTCGATCAACGAGGACATCGACCGTCTTCGCCTCCGGGCAACGTCGAGCCTGATGGAGCGCAGTGACGTAGTCATCGTGGCGACGGTGTCGGCGATCTACGGATTGGGCGATCCGCGCAGCTACCGCGAGCAGATGGTCACGCTCACCAAGGGGCAGAAGATTCCGCGCGACGACATCCTCCGCTCACTGGTGAAGATCCAGTACTCGCGCAACGACATGGGCCTGGAACGCGGAACGTTTCGCGTGCGCGGCGACACCGTCGAAATTCTTCCCGCCTACGAGGAGCAGGGCGTCAGGGTCGAGATGTGGGGCGACGAGATCGAGCGGATTAGTAAAATCAACCCTCTAACTGGCGATACGATCGCCAATCTGGAGAAGGCGGCGATCTATCCGGCCAAGCACTTCGTGACGTCGCGTCCGACAATCGAGCGCGCGGTCGCACTCATCCGCGCCGAGCTGGCCACCCGGCTGACGGAGCTTCGCACCACGGGCAAGCTGCTCGAGGCGCAAAGGCTGGAATCACGGACGAACTTCGACATCGAGATGATGCTGGAGATCGGCACCTGCGCCGGCATTGAGAATTATTCTCGTCATCTTTCTGGACGCGCGGAAGGCGAGCGGCCTGCGTGCCTCTTCGATTATTTCCCCGAGGATTTCCTGGTCGTCGTCGACGAGTCGCACGTCACGCTGCCGCAGATCGGCGGAATGTTCAATGGCGACCGGGCGCGTAAGCTCACGCTGGTCGATTATGGATTCCGCCTGCCGAGCGCGCTGGACAACCGGCCGTTGATGTTCGACGAGTTCCTTTCTCTGACACCCCGCGCGCTCAACATCACCGCGACGCCGGGTGAGACCGAGCTGCGGCTCTCCGAAGGGGCCATTGTCGAGCAGATCATTCGGCCGACTGGGCTCATCGATCCGGAAATCGAAGTACGTCCGGTACGCGGTCAGGTGGACGATCTGTTGAACGAGATCCATCTTCGCGAAAGAAAGGGCGAGCGCGTTCTCGTCACGACTCTCACCAAGCGAATGGCGGAGGATCTCGCCGACTATCTCCAGCAGATGGGAGTGCGCGTGCGATACATGCATGCGGACATCGACGCGATCGAGCGGATGGAGATCGTGCGCGGGCTGCGGCTCGGCGAGTTCGATGTGCTCATTGGAATCAACCTTCTGCGAGAAGGACTCGATCTGCCGGAAGTCTCGCTCGTCGCCATTCTCGACGCGGATCAGGAAGGATTCCTGCGCAGCGATCGCTCGTTGATTCAAACCGTGGGACGGGCCGCCCGGCATCTCAGCGGTCGGGCAATCTTCTACGCCGACAGGATCACCGGCTCGATGCAGCGCTGCATCGACGAGACCGATCGCCGCCGTGTGATTCAGACCGCGCACAACGTCGAGCACGGAATCACGCCGGTGAGCGTGAAGAAGAGCGTGGATCAAGTGAGATTCACAACCCGGGTGGCCGACTCCCGGCTGGATCGCGACGAGCGGGAGAAAGAGAAGCTACGCCGAGTTTCTGAGTCCGCCTCGCATTACGGGGCCGAGAATCTGCCAGCGCTCATCGCGGATCTCGAAGCCCAGATGCGCAAGGCTGCGACCAACCTCGACTTCGAGACCGCGGCACGATTGCGCGACGAGCTGTTCGAGGTCAAGGCGAAGGCCGGACGTGAGGAGAGGAGTCGAGGATCGCTGGCGGGCCTTCACGGCCGCTAGCAATGCCCGCGCACCGGCACCTCGTCCCCGCACTCGCCGAGAAAGGACACCTCAAGCTCACCGAAGGCGAGCTGCGTAAGTGGGGTGAGAACCTCGGGAGGACAATCAATCCGCCGCTCCTCATAACACTCACCGGGGAGCTGGGGGTAGGCAAGACGACGCTCGCGCAAGCGATCTGTCTCGGATACG
>DASYVU010000088.1:0-7751 GCA_035936715.1 Gemmatimonadaceae bacterium | reverse complement strand
CGCGGCGGCGACCGCGCCTACATTCCCAATCCCGAGACCGCGAGCGATGCGAATCTCGCGGCGCAGCTCCGCGCGCTGCTCACCAATGGCTCTCCGACGGCACGCGGCTGCCTCATCGCCAATCTGGGCCGGGTGGCGCCGAGGAATGGGTGCAGAGGGCCGTGGACGCAGTCGCTCAACATCCAGTGGAGCCCGCCGACGCCGAGGCGCTGGGGGTATCGCGTGAGCCCCAACGTCTATCTGGAGAACGTGCTGGCGGGAGTGGACCAGCTGGTGCACGGGAATTCACTCCGCGGCTGGGGATCTCCAGCGACGCCGGATCCCGTGTTGCTGGTGCCGCGAGGGTTCGACGCGGCAAACGGGAAATTCAGCTACGACGTAAACCCGCGTTTCGCCGATACGCGTCCGGCTCGCACGCTGCTCAGGAATCCGTTCCGGGTCGTCATCGACTTCTCCTTCGAGCTGTCCACCGATTTCGATCTGCAGCGGCTGCGTCGCGCTGTCGAGCCAGTGAAGGGGCCGACGGGATGGCAGAGACGATCCGCCGATTCGCTCACTGCGTTCTACCTGGGTAGAACCTCCGACATCTACAGACTGCTCATCGAGCAGAGCGATTCACTGTTTCTGAGCAAGACGCAGGTAGCGGCGCTCGACAGCGCGGATTCGATCTATTCCGCCCGGGTTCGCGAGCTGTACGTCCCACTGGGCGAATTTCTGGCGCGCGGTCAGGGAGGAGCGGGGAAGGCCGAGCTTGACAGCGTTCGGGCGACGCAGAAGACCTACTGGAAAATTTTCTGGGAGCAACCAGAGATTGCCGGCGCGATCGTAACGCCATCTCAGCGTGAGCTCATGCCGATGTTCAAGGCTATGCTCGGCATTCCGATGAAAGAGCGTGAGCAGGCCCAGTGGTCGTTCGGGGATCCGGTGACCTTTGCGGCGAAACCGAAACCGAAGCCGAATTAACGACCGGGGCTAATCGACCCAGCTCTATTTCAGCTCGCCGGCTCCAGTAAAGGATGCTTCGCCTGATATGGCGTTGTACCGATCGATCAGGACCGGTCCGCTGCGCCTGTCGTCAAAAATGATTTTCGCCTCGCCAACGAGGTCTCCAACGCGCCGGCGCTGCTCCGCGTTGAGGCGAAAGTGGCCGCGCCAGTCCGAGAGGCCGGACTCATCGTGACCCCTCGCGCGTTCATCCAGAATAATCTGAAGACCATTGATCGCCACCTCTCGATCGCTGAGCACGAGTTGTCCGCCGGTAATATTCATACATTCCTCTCGTTGCCTGATAGCCGCTGACGTTCTAACGTAGCTGGCCGCCGCGAATAAGAACAGTCAACGGGGTTGCGGTTGGTTACCCTGATTGGGAGGCCACATAGGTACTTCCGCTCGAGTCCGCTCCGCGAGATTGGTGGAAGCCGTCACGCCTTTGATCGTTTCCGTGTGCCTCGGATGCGCGAGCGTCAAATCAGCGCTCGTCTATCCCACGCGCCACTGTGAGTACGGCGACATCGTTGATTGCGAGCACTATCCCGCCACACCGCTCCTGAAGGAGACGTCCGCTCAGGGATATCGCTTCGCGAACGCGCCACCCACGGCACAGAATTCGGACGAGCTCTTCGTCGTTCTAATGCTGTCCGGAGGTGGAACAAGATCGGCGGCGTTTTCATATGGAGTGATGAAGGAGCTGGCGCGCGCCGCGGTGCCGAGGGCAAATCGCACCCTGCTCGACGAAGTCGATGTCATTTCGTCTGTATCCGGGGGGAGCTTCCCGGCTGCGTATCTGGCTCTCAATGGTTCGCAGGGGCTGCCAAAGTTCGAGACCGATTTTCTCAGATGGAACGCGCAGGGTGATCTGATCCGCACCCTCGTGTTCAACCAGAAAGTACGAAACCGCCTGACGTCGCAGTATTTCAGCCGTGTCGACGTGGCCGTCGAGAAGTGGGATGAGCATTTATTTCACGGGGCGACTTTCGGGCAGCTTATTGGGCGGCGCCCCTACCTTATGATAGACGCGACGGACGTCGCGACGGGGACCGTCTTTCCTTTCACGCAGTCGTATGTCGACCCGCTGTGTATCGATCTGTCGAAGTTCCAGATCGCCCGCGCCGTTGGAGCATCTGGCGCATTCCCCCCGCTGCTCAGCGCTCTGACGATCGAGAATCATGGATCACAGTGTCACTACGTCCCTCCGGAGTGGGTGACAAGGTCTTCGAAGGACCGGTGGACGAATCGAGAGCTGTACCGGATGGCCAATGAGGTGTTGAGCCTCACGAACGTCGGGAGTCGGCCCTACGTGCATCTGACCGACGGGGGCGCAAGCGACAACATCGGAGCGCGAAACATCACGCGCGCGCTTTCGATTCCCGAGGCGGAAATCCCGCTAGTGGACATGGTCAAGTCGGGAAAGATCCAGCGGCTGCTGCTGATCGTGGTCAACGCACAGGTGGTCGACGAGAATGACGTAGATGTCCGCTCACACTCGCCAGGAGTTCTCAGAACATTCCTCGGTGCGGTGGATGCGCCGCTCAACAATTATTCGCGCCTGGCGATCGAAGGCCTTTACCGCGCTGTCGAGGATCTGCAGGAAAGGAACGGTGCTATTGCGTGCTCGCCCGGATCGACGACGGGTTGCCTGAGCATGTTTTACACGGTAGAAGTGTCGTTCGACCAAATCGTAGATGCGGATGAAAGGCGTTTCTTCGAGCATCTCCCTACCACGTACGCGCTCGACGCTCGCGTAGTCGATGCACTCATTAGCAGAGGGGGACAGCTGCTACGCACGCATCCGGAATACAATCGACTGCTGTGCGATCTCGAGCGTGGCGACTGGAAGAAGCGGGGAGCGCTCGCGGGTTGTCGAGACCAGGCTTACCAAGGCCACTGAAATGCAAAAACGCGCTCGACAGAGCGCGTTTCATTTTCTAACGGCGGGACGTCCGACTACGGCAGTACGAACTGAACCGTGGTCTCGATCGGGAAATTGTTGCTGCGGAGTATCGCGACGGCGGTGAAAGATCCGTGCATGCCCTTCGGGCTCCAGCTCTCCTCGAACGTCGTCTCGCCCTTTCCCTTGAGCGTCTCGCTGCGCATCGCGGAGGTGAACATGCGGCCCTCGCTCCACTTCCAGACTTCCTTGCCCGCGAAATCCTTGACCACGAAATCGTGCGTCTGCCCGTCGGGGTAGCGCAACTCGAGCATCTTCGACGTGTTGTTGGTCACGCGCAGAGAGAATCTGAGCTTCTCGGCGTCGTCCTTGGGGCGGGTGATGTCGAATGTCGATACGATCGGAGCTGTTTTTTCTTCGCCGTTATGCTTGGTGGAGGCGATCGCTTTTCCGTCGTGGGAGAATGGAGCCGCGGCGAACGCGACTGATGCTGCGCAGAGCAGTGGGAGAATGAGGCGGTTGTGCATTACGTCAGTCTGGGCGTCGTCGATGATGGGCGGGCAGGGCGATTCTCATGTGGCTGCGAGAACACCAAGTTATCAACTCAAGGACGAGCGGTCAACATCTAGGTAACCCCACTAACTTCGCTTGTTTGTTGGAGTTGCGACCCCTCGAAATCTTCGGCCTCTGTTCGGAAATCCGAAGGAATTCCGCTTGTGAAAATCTTCACAAGCGGTTAATTTCTCCTTAGAATGGGAGACGAAAAGGGGCTGCGCAAAACCTCGCCTTCGGGTGGGTTGTCGGGCGCCGATTTCGCCGGCGTCGGGCTCCAATTCGCCGCGGCGATAGTGGTCTTCCTCTTCGCCGGACAATGGGTCGATGACAAGCTCGGCACCAGCGGCCTGTTCACGATCGCGGGTGTTTTCATCGGTGGCGGCGCGGCGTTCTACCTGATGTACCGCAAGATCACCGCGGCGCAGCGGCGCGACGACGAGGAAAGAAAGCGGTGAGGGAAGGGAGAGCGCTGGGATCGTTTGCTGCTGTCTCGGCCGCTCTCATCGTTATCGCCACCATTGTTCTACGGACCTATTTCACGACGGTGGTCGAGCACAGGGCGATGCTTGTCAGCGCTGGGCTGGCTTTCGCGGTACAGCTCGGGTCTTACGCGCTGTTGCGTCCGGGGCGTAGCGGACACGGCGCGGCAGGCGAGCTGTTGATTCGATGGTCCATTGGGGCGGTGTTGCGACTGTTCGTGCTTGTGCTGTACGCGCCGCTAGCGAGGGTGATGTTTCTCTCGCTCGATGCGGCGCTGGTAAGTCTGGCGACTTTCTTCTTCATGACGATGATGGCCGAACCGCTGCTGCTCGAATATGATCGCTGACCAAAAAGACTTCATCACTCCGCACATCACCGATTCGCACACGCTCGACTATCCGTGCCTCCACACGGGTTTCGTGTGCGAATACGAGCTGCCGCGCTGGAATCCGATCCACATCGGTCGTTTCGCCCTCGACATTTCACCGACCAGACACGTCGTGATGCTCTGGATCGCGGCGCTGCTCTGCATTGTCACCACGCTGCTGGCGCTGCGGGCGCACAACCGCAGAACGCGCGACGGAAAAGCGCCGAGCGGATTTGGAAACGGACTCGAGGCGCTCGTGCTCTACCTGCGGAACGAGGTCGTGCTCCCCAACGTCGGCGCCCACGGCAACGGCTACGTACCGTATCTGCTCACGCTCTTCTTCTTCATCCTCTTCGCCAATCTTCTCGGGCTCGTGCCCTACGGTGCTACTGCAACCGGAAACATCTCCGTCACCGCTACCCTCGCGATCGTGACCTTCATCGTGATCGAGGTCGCGGGGATGAAGGCGCAGGGTTGGGGCTATATCAATACGATCGTCTTCTGGCCGCACGACATGTCGCTCGCGATGAAGGTCTTCATCTCACCGATTCTCACGCCGATCGAAATCATAGGAAAGTTCACGAAGCCGTTCGCGCTCGCGATCCGTCTCTTCGCCAACATGGTATCGGGACACGTCGTCCTGCTCGCACTCATCAGTCTCATTTTTACTTTCGCCACCTGGATCCTGGTGCCGGTGCCGATCGCGATGGCGCTTGGCATCTCGCTCCTGGAATTGTTCGTCGCATTTCTGCAGGCGTTCATCTTCACGCTTCTCTCCAGTGTGTTCATTGGATTGATTCGCGAAGGGGGACACTGACGCGAGGCTTGCTCAACTTCGCGTAGGTATCCGGCCGAGCGGGCTGGAGAAGTCCGTTGGGACTATTTTGGCGAGGCCCGTTGACGGACAGCGGCCGGGAGGTCGCGAGCATGACATATCACGATTGATGAGAGGGGAATCACAATGCATACGATCTTTGCGCTACTGCAGGCTGTGCCCAACACGGGAAGTTACACCAGCCAATACACTGGAGCATGGGCAATGCTCGGCGCCGGCATTGGCGCGGGACTCGCCGTAATCGGCGCCGGCATTGGCATCGGACGTCTCGCAGGTCAGGCAATGGACGGAATGGCGCGTCAGCCGGAGATGGCCGGCCGCATTCAGACGGGCGCGATCATCTTCGCGGCGCTCATCGAAGGAGTTGCGCTGTTCGCGGTCGTCATCTCGTTCCTGATTCAGGGCAAGTTCAAGTTCTAGCAACAAACGGACGGAAATCGCGGCGCTATTTCTGCGTCGCGATTTCGCTCCGCAGACCAACGGTAATCACTATATGACTCTCATCTTCGCACTCCTGCAGCACGTCGCTCCCGAAGAGTCCGCACAGTCTGGCGATCTTCTTTCGCCGAACGGCGGACTGATGTTCTGGACGCTCATCGTCTTCCTCATTCTCTTCGCCATCCTCGGCAAGCTCGTGTTCCCGAAGATCACGGCCGCCGTCGAGGCACGTGAGAAGGCACTGGAAGAGGCAATCGAGGGAGCAAAGCGCGATCGCGAGGAAGCGGCGCGCGTTCTCGCGGAGCAACAGAAGGGGATCGAGGCGGCTCGGGTTGAGGCGCAGAAGATCATCGTCGAAGGGCGTCAGATGGGAGAGAAGCTCCGCGTCCAGATGATCGAGGAGACGCACCAGCAGCAGCAAGCGATGCTGGAGCGCGCGCGGCGCGAGATCGAAATGGAGAAGGAGAATGCGATCGCTGAGCTGCGGCGGGAGGCAATTGAGCTCGCCATCGCGGGGGCGAGCAAGGTGATCGAGAAAAATCTGGATGACCAGTCCAATCGAAAGATCGTGGAGAGCTTTCTCGCTTCGATACCTGTTACCGAGACCAAGCGCGGATGAACAACGCCACCATCGGCCGGAATTACGCCGAGACGCTGCTGTTCCTCGCGAAAAGAGAGGATCAGGCGGAGGAATGGGGGACGCTCATCGAGTCCATCGCGTCAGCGATGCAGCAGGACCAGACGCTCAAGACGTTCCTCGAATCGCCAAAGCTTGCCGCCTCGCGCAAGATCGAGATCCTGAAGAAGGCGCTCGGCGAACGGGTTCCGCCTCTGTTTCTCCGCTTCGTGGAGACCGTGATAATGAAGCGGCGTCAGATGGTGATTCCCGCGATTGCGGAGGAATACCGCGCGCTCATCGATGAGTCGGAGGACCGGGTGCACGCGAACGTCACCGTCGCTCGCGAGCCGGCCGAGCCGGAGAAGGACGCGCTGGTACGCCAGCTGTCGCGTCTGTTCGGGAAGCGGGTGGTGCCCCACATCTCGATCAACCCCGCCATCCTGGGTGGCGTAATCGTAAAGGTCGGCGACACCGTCATGGACGGCTCGGTGCGTCGCCGTCTGGCTTCCCTCAGGAGCAGGATGCTCGCTACCGCGGCTCGGTAATCCATCAGGTGGATTTCCTGAGCACGCTCGGCGAGACGACCAGATCTTCATTTCCTGCAGTCGCCTGCGCTACGAGTAAAACCCGGCGTTCGGGAAGGCTCGACGCCGATACGTTTTACCCCTATGTTGTGCATCCCTTGCGGCCGCTCCCGTCCGCCGGTACCAACACCCATGGAGGTCGAATGAGACTCCGCTACCTTGCGGTCTCTCTTTTGTTCGTCGCGGCCGGCACCGCTGGTGCCCAGGCTCCAAGAAAGACCACGCGAGCGGGAAAGAGTCCGGAGCTGCGCGTGGACTACATCAAGGAGACGCTGCCGAACGGGCTCACCGTGATTTACCACGTGGATCACACCACACCCGTCGCCGCTGTGCTCGTCATGTACAATGTCGGGTCGAAAATGGAGCGGCCGGCCAAGACCGGCTTCGCGCATTTGTTCGAGCACGTGATGTTCAAGGGCTCCAAGAACGTCGCGGATGGCCAGCACTACGCTCTTCTCGAAGCGGCTGGCGGCAGAGCGGGCGCAGACATCAATGGCACCACGAGCTGGGATCGCACGAATTATTTCGAGCAGGTCCCTTCTAACCAGCTGGAGCTGGGACTCTGGCTCGAGTCGGATCGGATGGGAACGCTCACAGAAACGCTCACTCAGGCAAAACTCGACAACCAGCGGGAAGTGGTTAAGAACGAGCGGCGGCAGAGCGTAGACAACCAGCCGTATGGAAGCTGGCTCGAGAAAAGTGAGGAGTTGATATACCCCGACTCGCATCCCTATCACCACTCGATCATCGGCTCGATGGCGGACCTCTCAGCAGCGTCTGTCTCGGACGTCCGGAGCTTCTTCAAGACTTACTACGCTCCGAACAACGCCGTGCTTGTTCTCGCGGGTGACGTAGACGTCCCGCAGGCAAACGCACTTGTTCGCAAGTATTTCGGGCCGATCCCGCGAGGACCGGCGCCTCCGCGGCTGGCCAGCATGCGTCTCCCTGCGACGATCGGCCGCGAACAGCGAGTCGTCGTTCAGGAC
>DASYVU010000087.1:0-8127 GCA_035936715.1 Gemmatimonadaceae bacterium | reverse complement strand
AATAGTACGGCGTGCGACCGTTGCCACCGATCATCCTCATATTCCCCAGAGGAATTTCGTGCTCGATCGACATCTGTTCACATCCGAATCCGTCACCGAAGGTCATCCTGACAAGGTCGCGGACGCGATCTCGGACGCCATTCTGGACGCAATACTCACTGACGATCCCTTGGCGCGCGTGGCCTGTGAGACACTCGTAACAACCGGCCTCGCCTGCGTCGCGGGTGAGATCACCACCAAGACATACGTAAACGTTCCCGAGATCGTGCGCTCGACCATCGACCGCATCGGATACAACGATGCCGGCATGGGCTTCGACTCGAAGACGTGCGCGGTGATCAGCACCATCGACAAACAGTCGCCCGACATCGCGCAGGGCGTGGATCATGGCGGTGCCGGCGATCAGGGCATGATGTTCGGCTACGCGACGGACGAGACGGAAGAGCTGATGCCAATGCCGATTCAGCTCGCCCATCGGTTGACGGAACGGCTCGCGGCTTTCCGCAGGTCAAAGGAAGGAAGCTGGGTCCGCCCCGATGGCAAAGCGCAGGTCACCGTTCTCTATGAGGACTACCTTCCAATCGGTGTCGAGACCGTCGTCGTCTCCACCCAACACTCCGAAGACATCTCGACGAAGAAGCTTCGCGAGGCGATCATCTCCGAGGTGATCGAGCCCGTCATCCCGAAAGAGTTGCGGGACAGGACGATCAAGTTTCACATCAATCCCACCGGACGCTTCGTAATCGGCGGCCCTCAGGGCGACGCGGGGCTCACCGGCCGCAAGATCATCGTCGACACCTACGGCGGAATGGGCCGTCACGGCGGCGGGGCGTTCAGCGGCAAGGATCCCTCGAAAGTGGATCGCTCCGCGTGCTATGCGGCGAGGTGGGTCGCCAAGAACATCGTGGGCGCGAAGCTCGCGCGCCGCTGCGAAGTGCAGTTGGCGTATGCGATCGGCGTGGCAGAGCCGGTATCCATCAACGTGGACACTTTCGGAACGAACACGGTCCCGGAAACGGCGATCATGAAAGCCGTCCAGCAGGTATTCGATCTCACGCCCAAAGGCATCATCAACGCGCTCGATCTGAGAAAGCCGATCTACAGCCCTACTTCCTCCTATGGTCACTTCGGCCGCGCGCCGAAGAAGAATGGAAAGGGGACGCTTTTCACGTGGGAGCGGCTGGATCGAGTCGCCGATCTCAGGAAGGCCGTCCACGGCAAGTAGGCTCGCGGGACCGATGGAGGTGTATGAGAAGCTGGCCGCCCCTCGGTCAGCTTTTCTACTTTCCGCCCATCACGTTAATTTGAATTCATGCAGCTCGTAGAAGTCGAAGTCATGCGGCTCGGTCTCGACCGATCGACGAACTCCTATGTGGTAATACTGCAGGAGAAGGGCGGAGCGCGCCTGCTGCCGATCTGGATCGGGCAGCCCGAGGCGGAGTCGATCGTAATCGAGATGAACAAGCTCAAGCGCGAGCGGCCGCTTACTCACGACCTTTGCAAGAATCTCATCATCGGAATGGGCGGTACGCTGAGGCGCGTGCACATTACGAAGGTCGAGAATCGGACTTTCTACGCGGAGCTCCACATCGCGCGCAGCTCCGGCGCCGTGCACATCGACGCTCGTCCTTCCGACAGCATCGCCATCGCGCTCAGATTCGAGGCGCCGATCTTCGCCCAGGAGAGTCTCCTCACCGCGCTTCTCCTCGAGGAGGGCCAGACTCCGCCGGAGACGCTCGCCGAGCCCTCGGACGAAATGTCCGCGGAGCAGCTGAAAGAGTATCTCGAGAACATGCGCCCTGAAGACTTTGGGAAGTTCAATATGTAAGCTGGCGGTCCTGCTCTTTCTGCAGGCCGCTCTTCCCACCGCTCAGCAGCAGGTATCTGGGCGTATCGTACGCCCCGGCACCCGCAGCATGAATCCGGTAGGAGGCGTGTGGGTCGTTCTCCACCGGGTAGGGCCCGATCGGGCAGGTCCGCTTGATTCAGTCAGATCCGATCCCCGGGGCCGCTACGCGTTCAAATACGTGCGGTCCGGCAGCGAGGACGCGATTTACTTCGTGTCCGCCTCCTACGACGGGATCGCTTACTTCACGCCACCGCTTGCCGAGGGGAAGGTACGTGGCGACGACGGCGAAGTGACCGTTTTCGATACGACATCACATCCCGTGCCGACCACTCTGCGTGGGCACCATGTCGTCGTGTCGGCGGTAGATGCCAATGGATTGCGATCGGTCGTCGAGGTTTACGATCTGTCCAATGACTCTTCCGTCACTCGCATCGCTCCGACCGACACGCCGAAGGACGCGACGTGGCAGACACACGTGCCGGCGGGCGTCACGAATTTTCGCGTGAGTCAGGGCGACATTCCAGGCAGCGCTGTTTCTTACACGAAAGGTGTGGTGAACGTTTACGCGCCCATCGCGCCCGGGATCAAGCAGCTTTCGTTCTCGTATTCGCTTCCGGCGAAATCTTTCCCGTTGAGCTTGCCGCTCGAGAAGGAAACCGGGATTTACGAAATGATGATCGAGGAAAAAGCCGGGAGTGTCACTGGCCCGCATGTGCGTGAGGTAGATCCGGTGACGGTCGAAGGGCGCAATTTTCGACGCTTCCTCGCGTCGGACATGCCGGAAAACTCCGTGGCGGTGATCGATCTTCCGCCGCCTCTGCCCGACAGAGCCATCGACCCGCGATACATGGTCGCGATTACGCTGTTGATCGGCGGCACGATGGTTGTCGCGCTTGCGCAGGCGCTTCGGCGTAGATAGCTTCGCCAGACAATCGATCGCGGACGGGAGCCACGGAAACCGGTGTGACGCCGGTGCGGCCCCGCCACTGTAACGGGCACTAACGCAGACTCGAAACGCCACTGACCGCTGGGAGCGGTCGGGAAGGGTGAGTCCAGCGGCCCGAAGCCAGGAGACGACTTTCGTCCGCGCCACTTTCGCAGAACCTCGGGGGAGGTGCTGGTGGCGGTCAGGCGTCTTTTTGGCGCGTGCTCGTTGCGGGCATTCCTCTGAGAGGAGTGTCCGTTTTGCTATTGAGCCACCGGTCAGCTTGTATCGCACTCGCGCTCGCCGTCTCCGCGTGCAGTGATTCTCGCGCTCCCTCACTCGAGGCGAGCGACGACTTCGGTGATCCGGTCCGCATTGGCAGCCCGCCGACGAGAATTGTCTCACTCAATCCGGCGACGACGGAGATTCTGTTCACGCTGGGAGCCGGCTCGCGGCTCGTCGGTCGGACAAAGTACGACTCGTGGCCCGATTCGGCGAAGCTGATTCCGCCGCTCGGCGATGGGATTCAACCGAACGTCGAAGCGGTGCTGGCCTCGCATCCCGACCTCGTGATTCTTTACGCGAGCCAGGACAATCGTCCCGCTGCGGCACGGTTGCGCGCTGCCGGCGTGAACACTCTCTCCCTCAAAGTGGACCACATCTCCGATTTCCGGCGGACGGTTCTGCTATTGGGAGCGATGCTGCGCGACTCCGTGCGCGCGAAAACAGTCATTGATTCCGTATATCGAACGCTCGACAGCGTTCGGACCGCGACGGCGAAGCTGACACGGCCAAGCGTCTTCTGGCACATCTGGGACGCGCCGGTAATCACGATCGGGGCAGGCAGCTTCATGAACGAGCTGGTGGACATCGCCGGCGGAAAAAATGTATACGCCGACATCGCTGGTCCGTCCGCGCAAGTTTCTCTCGAAGACATTTCACACAGAAACCCGGACTTCATTCTGGCGGGGCCGATCGGAAAAACCCAGATACAGTCCGATTCGCGGTGGCGAATAGTCCGCGCCGTGCGCGACAATAAAATCTTCGTGGTAGACACATTGCTCGTCGCGCGGCCATCGGTGAGACTCGGCGAAGCCGCTGTCTCGCTCGCGAATCTCCTCCACCCCGGCACGCTGCGTTGACGCACTTCAGGGGATGGTATTGGCTGCTGCTCGTCGCGGCGCTGTTCGCAATAGCGGCGCTTGCGGTTGCTCGCGGAGCGGTGTCGGTTCCACTTGCCGCTGTGTTCGAGGCGCTGCGTGGGCGCGGTGATCCCACCGTCGTCGCCATCGTACGCGATTTGAGACTACCGCGCGTGATTCTCGGCGCGCTCGTTGGCGCGGGGCTCGGAGGCAGCGGCGCTGCGCTTCAGGGGTCACTGCGGAATCCGCTCGCCGAGCCGTATCTCCTGGGCGTGTCGGGCGGAGCGGCAGTGGGAGCGGTAATAGTGTTTGCGCTCGGATTCTCCGCCGATTTCGTGGTCACTTTGGCCGCGTTCGCGGGCTCGATGGCTGCAGTGCTGGTGGCGCTTGCGGTGAGTCGGGTTGGAGCGCGCGGGGCCAGAGCAGATCTTCGCACACTCCTGATTGCCGGCGTGATCGTCGGCGCGTTCGCCAATGCGGCGATTATGGTCGCGCTGGCGAGCGCGGAACCCAACGCCATCCGTGGTGCGCTCTTCTGGATGATGGGATCCGCTGCCGACGCAAACTGGCAGCGCGTGGGTTGGCTTGCTCTTAGCATTTTCTTCGCGGGTGGTGCGCTCATTTACTGGGCAAGAGAGATCGATGTCCTGTCCCTTGGGGAAGAGACGGCTGCATCGCTGGGCGTCAATGCGGAGCGATCCGGGCGCCGGGTTTTCCTGATCGCCGCGCTTCTGGCCGCGGCAACCGTAGCCGCTGCAGGGCTCGTTGGGTTCGTGGGGCTCGTGGTGCCACACATCGCCCGCCGTATGGGACTCCGCGCACATCGTCCCTTGATTCTGGCTGCCGCGCTTATCGGGGGAGCGCTCGTTGTCGCCGCCGATCTCGCGGCACGCACGGTTGCCCCGCCGACCGAGCTGCCCCTCGGTGCGATCACCGCGCTGCTCGGCGTCCCGTTCTTTCTCGTGCAGTTGAGACGCGCGGCGTGATAACGGTATCCGATCTCGTCGTCTCCTATCCGCGCGCGGCGAGAAACGCCGTCAATGGCGTGAGCTTTGTTGCCGCTTCTGGCACGCTGACGGCATTGGCCGGTCCCAACGGATCGGGAAAGAGCTCCATCGTCAGGGCACTGCTGGGTCGCGCGGATGTTGTGCGAGGATCAGTTGCCGTTGCGGGCAGCGACGTGAGGGAGCTTTCGCTCCCCGAACTCGCCCGCCGCGTCGCCGTCGTCCCCCAGCGCGAAGAAGCGGCATTCCCCACTCAAGTACGCGAGTACGTCGCTCTCGGACGCTATCCGCACCTTGGACTTTGGCGCGCGGCTACCCGAGCAGATGACACGGCGGTCAGCGATGCGTTGGATCAGGCCGGCGTCTCAGAGCTTGCTGCTCGCGACACAGATGCGCTCTCCGGTGGGGAATGGCAACGCGTGCGCATTGCCCGCGCCCTCGCGCAAAAAGCTCCGGCTCTGGTGCTAGATGAGCCCACGACGTTCCTCGATGTCGCGCACGAGATGGCGATCTTCGAGCTGCTCTCATCGCTCGCCCGGTCGGGGCTGGCAGTGCTCCTCGTGAGCCATCAGCTGAATCTCGTCGCGCGCTTCGCCGACACCATCGTGCTTCTCAATGAAGGAAAGATTGCCACGAGCGGAACGCCGAGGAGCGTCATGAAAGCGGACCGGCTTGAATCAATTTACGGATGGCCGGTCGTGATCACGCACGATCCGGCTGTCGGTGCGCCTGCGCTCGTGCCGCTGCGGCGGCCGGTTACTCTCTGAACACTCTCGAACCCCTGTCCATCACTCAACCATGAACTACAAATCTCTTGCTCTCACTGTCCTGGTCCTGGCTGCAGCGGCGCGGAATTCCGCGGGCGCTCAGGAACAGGACACCACGCAGCTTCGAACGGTCGTAGTGTCAGCATCGAAGGTTCCGCGTCCAGCGAGCACCCTTACTCAGGCCGTCACCGTTCTTCTCGGCGAAGATCTCCGTGCGCGGGGCGTGACGAGAGTATCGGATGCGTTGCGTGAGGTCCCGGGAGCCATGCTCGTGCAGAGCGGGTCATACGGGGCCGTGACCTCGCTATTCCTCCGCGGCGGCGAGAGCCGTTATACGAAGGTCCTCATCGACGGAGTCCCGGTGAACTCCTCCGGCGGATTCTTCGATTTCAGTCACCTGACGACCGATAACATTGACCGGATCGAGATAGTGCGCGGACCTGCAAGCGTTCTTTACGGAGCCGACGCAGTCTCGGGCATCGTCCAGGTATTTACCCGCAAAGGGTCAGCCGTACCGCGCGCATCGCTCGGCGCTCGCGCAGGAACGTATCGATCCTTCGACATCGACGCGGATGCCGCGGGCGATAACCCGCTCGGACAGTTTTCCCTCGGGGCAGCGCGTCACTCGACCGACGGTATTCTGCCGTTCAACAATCAGTATCGGAACGGTACCCTCAGCGGCACGGTAAGCCTCGGGCACGACAACGAGGGCGATGTCAGACTCTCGTCGCGTTATACGGCTGCGGAGTTCCACTATCCGACTGATTACACCGGACAACCGGTCGACACCAATTCCTATCGCACACAACACAGGCTCACCGTTGGACTCGATGCGGAAAGAAACCTGACCGATTATGCGCAGGCTCGGTTTCTCGCGGGCACCAATGAGGTTTCCGATCTCACCGAAGACATCGCCGTCCCATTCGGCGCCTCCACACCAGAGCATTCGGCGTTCAGGTCGCGAGGATATCGTCGTAACGCGGAAGGGAGGCTGAGCTTATTCCTGCCGGCAAACGCCACGGTCACTATCGGAGCGAACTACGAGAAAGAACACGAGCGAAGCTCCAATGGGTCCGGTCCTGTCGGTGGCTCCACCACTGAGACCGATTCTTTCGACGCTTCGCGCAACAACCTGGCGTATTACTCCGAGTTGCTTGGCAATCCCGTCGACCGCTTTTCATACACGATCAGCGGGAGAGTCGATGACAACTCCGACTATCATCGGTTCGCCACCTACCGAATTGGGGCGACTGCAGGAATTCTTCCCGCCATCCGGGTTCGCGCTTCCTTGAGCACTGCGTTCAACGCTCCCGCATTCAATCAGCTTCGGCCGACGCTATACACAGTCGGCAGTCCTGATCTGCGGCCGGAAAAGATTCGGTCGGCAGAGGTGGGATTGATAACAAGCTCATGGACGGAACCGATTCGGTTGAGCGCGATGTACTTCACGCAGCGCTTCTCGGATCTCATTCAATACGTGAACGGCGGACCGCCCAGCTACAAGGGAAGCTACGCGAACCTCACTGGCGCCAGCTCCAATGGTTACGAAGCGGAGCTCGCGCTCTTGCCGTCGAGCAATTGGCGCGGAAGCGCAAGCTACACGATCGTCAATCCGCGAGTTACTGAGGTCACGCCGGGTTACCAGGGCGGCGACAGCGTGGGCGACGCCCTGATTCGCCGCCCAAGCCATTCTGGAAGCGTCGTCGTGACTTACTCTCGCCCTGCGGGCGCAGGTGTCGGCGTCGCCTTGAATTTCGTCGGGAAAAGAGCGGATACCGACTTCGCCCAATTCCCGTCGCCCCGTGTAACGCTGCTCGGCTACACAAGGCTCGACATCTCGGCGGAGCTTCCTATCGGCATGCACAGTCGCGGCGGACTCAGATTGAATGCGCGGGTGGAAAACGCGTTGAACAAACGATACGAGGACGTGCTTCATTTTGCGGCGCCCGGACGCACCATTCTGATTGGTGCGCGCGCGTCAACACTCTTCTAGGCACTCGGTGACACTGGGCTAAGGTCACTGATCGAGCATTAGATTCTTTTCATGTCCCTCACCATCACGGAAGCGATTGTCCTTCACGCCTTCGACTATCTCGAAAGCTCACGGATCATTCGTCTTCTTACGCGGGAGGGAGGCGTGCAGTCGGTGCTCGCGAGGGGCGCAAGAAAGTCGCGCGGGCGCTATGGGTCGGCTCTCGATCTCTTCGCCGAGGGAACGGCGCAGGTCTACATCAAGCCGAATCGCGAGCTTCACAACCTCGCCTCGTTCGAGGTATCCCGTTCCCGAAGCGAGCTCGCCCACGACATTGGCCGATTCACTGCCGCCTCAACGGTCGCCGAGCTCGCCCTTCGCTTTGCGGGAGAGGACTCGGGGCCGCTCCTGTACGACACGGTCGTCGACGTCCTTGATCGGATATCGCGGTCGGCGCCGGAGAATACC
>DASYVU010000086.1:0-3693 GCA_035936715.1 Gemmatimonadaceae bacterium | reverse complement strand
ACAAGCTCGCCGACGCAATTCGTGCGCGGCTCGGCGTCGGCGCGCTCGCGTTCTACGACGCGATTGCGCCGATCGTCGCACGCGACTCCGTAGACGACTCGATCGTTTTTCGGGGCTCGCGCTACGGGAAGGAAACCATGGAAGCGGCCGATGAGGGAGGCGCCTATCTGAATTGTCCGCTGTCGCGCGAGCAGTACGATGCTTTTCTCGACGCCTTGATCTCGGCGGACCAATACCACGGTCACGAATTCGACGAGGTGCCGTACTTCGAGGGCTGCATGCCCGTCGAAGTGATGGCTCAGCGCGGACGCGACACGCTTCGCTTTGGACCCCTCAAGCCGGTCGGACTGCGCGACCCGCGCACCGGCCACAACGCTTACGCGGTGGTGCAGCTCCGCCAGGAGGATCGTGCTGGCCGGATGTGGAACCTCGTCGGATTCCAGACACGCCTGCGGATTCCCGAACAGCAGCGCGTGGTCCGGATGATTCCTGGCCTCGAGCAGGCGGAGTTTCTTCGTTACGGATCGATCCATCGGAATTCGTATCTCAACTCGCCTGCGGCGCTGAGCGCGCACCTCTCCGCACTTGACGACCCGACAATCCTTTTCGCCGGGCAGATCACTGGAGTCGAGGGATATACGGAGAGCTCCGCGACAGGTTTGTTGGCCGGCATCAACCTCGCCCGCATTCTTTCGGGCGACGAGCCAGTCGTCCCACCGCCGACGACAATGCTCGGTGCGCTCTACCGGTATATGAACGAGGCGGACCCGAAGCATTTTCAGCCAATGAACGCGAACTTCGGCCTGCTGGATGATCTTTCAGAAAAGATTCGCGACAAGAAGCGCAAGCGGGAGATGTTCGCCGAGAGAGCGCTCGCGGATATGCGGAGCTGGATAGAGGCGAATGCCGTGCTAGGCGCTGCGGTGGCTCGCGCGTCATGAGCGAAGCATACGGCGTCGAAGAGTTCCTGACGCATCTGGAAAAGGAACGAGACCTTTCTCCCAATACGCTCATTGCGTACAGGCGCGACCTGGAAGAGCTGGTGGTATTTCTCGGAAGCTACTACGGCGTTCGCGCGTGGTCGTGGCAGGGGCTCGATCGCCTCGCAATCCGTGGATTTCTGGCGCATCTCACCCGAAAAAAGCTCAACAAGCGGTCGATCGCCCGCAGTCTCTCGGCGGTGCGCAGTTTCTACAAGTATCTGCACCGCAACGAGCAGGTGGACGCGAATCCGGCGCGCGGCGTGAGCACTCCGAAGCAGGACAAATATCTACCCGGGTATCTCGATCGCGCGCAGATCGAGCTGCTCTTTCAATCGGCGGAGCTCAAGGCGCAGGAGGGAAAATTCTCCGACGTCCGGAACTGCGCGATACTGGAGCTTTTCTATTCCACCGGAATGCGGCTGTCGG
Source organism: Gemmatimonadaceae bacterium (assembly GCA_035936715.1). Classification (GTDB taxonomy): domain Bacteria; phylum Gemmatimonadota; class Gemmatimonadetes; order Gemmatimonadales; family Gemmatimonadaceae; genus UBA4720. The sequence goes on along the minus strand of DASYVU010000086.1, from coordinate 2,284 downwards.
AGCTGCGGGGCGTCAACCGAATGGACATCGACCTGCTTTCGCAGCAGGTGAAAGTGCGCGGGAAGGGAAGGAAGGAGCGTATCATTCCGGTGGGCAACCACGCCCAGCTGGCGCTGAGAAACTACGAATCGAAGCGTGACGAGCTGCTGCGCTCGATCGGAGCGTCGGGCGACCGAACGGCGTTCTTCCTCAGCAACCGCGGCAAACGGATCTCAGTCCGCGCCATTCAGAACGCGGTGAAGGGATTTCTCGACAAGATTGACGAAAACTCCGGCTTGTCCACACACTCGCTTCGGCACACTTTTGCGACTCATCTACTCGACGCGGGTGCCGATCTCCGCGCTGTGCAGGAGCTTCTCGGGCACGCATCGATTTCGACGACGCAGATCTACACGCACACAAGCGTGGAGAGACTAAAGCAGGTGTATCAAAAGGCGCACCCTCGGGCTTGAAATTGGAAAAGAAGAGGCACCATTGGATCGTACGCACCACCCACTGGGTGAACGTCGTCGCGATTGTCATCATGGTCGGGAGCGGGCTGCGCATCTTCAACGCGTATCCCGCTTTCGCCCGCCGCGGCGAAGTGTTCTGCTGCTACCCATTCGAGCACAAGCCGATTCCGGCGTGGCTCACATTCGGCGGCTGGCTCGGCGGCGCGAGGAACTGGCACTTCGCGATGATGTGGGTGCTCGTCGTGAATGGGCTCATCTATCTCGCGTTCGTGTATTTACACGGAGAATGGAGAGACCTCGTCCCGCGTAAGGGTGACATCCGCGACAGTTGGCAGATGGTGAAGTTCTACGCGTTCAAGCGGAAGGATCATCCGCATCAGGGAAAGCACAACGCGCTGCAGAAGGCGGCGTATTTTCTCCTGCCTCTCGCGGGCGCGTTTGCCGTGGTAAGCGGAATCGCCATCTGGAAGCCCGTTCAGTTGTCGCCGCTGACGAACCTACTGGGCGGATACGTGTGGGCGCGCTACTGGCACTTCATGGCGATGCTCGTGATAGTGATCCTGAGCGTGATTCACGTCTTCATGGTATTCGCGGTGGATCCGTACTCGATTCCTTCGATGATCACCGGAAACTATAACGAGCGGAATTCTCCTGAAGCGAGGAACGCGAGGCCATTCTACCACTTTTTCCCCCGTCGCCGGCCAACAGTGCCGCCGCCCGAGGCGACATGAGTTCCGATCCGAAAAAGTTCGTCTCGATCGGGGGGATAGACCGGCGGGAATTTCTTGCGTGGGGCGGGATCGTGTCTGCCGCATTCCTGGCGGCGTGCGACTCTCGCGGGCCGAAAGCTGCGTCAAAGCTGCTCAAGTACGCGGAGCGGAAGAACAGAGTCGTCGAGCGAGCGCTCTTCCGTCACACTTCGATGGATGTGGTCCGGCCGGTCGCCTATGATGCCGGGAACAAGCTGCCCAGCTATTTCATCTCCCGTACGGTGCCGGTTTGGGACGAGAGCGTGCGAGGGATGTGGGCGCTCGAGGTGAGCGGTCTCGTCGCAAATCCGATGCGGCTGACGCTCGAAGATCTGCAGCGACTACCCCGCGTTTCGAATCGCGTGAACCACTACTGCGTCGAGGGCTGGACTGCGGTCGAGACCTGGACCGGCGTGCCGTTCAGGGATCTCGCCAATCTGGTCCGCGTTTCACCGGATGCTCACTACGTCGATTTCCAGTCGTTCGACGAAGATTACCACGAGAGCTGGGATCTCGAGAGCGCGATGCATCCTCAGACGGTCGTCGCGTATGGTCTCGACGGAAAAATGCTTGAGCCGGCGCACGGCGCTCCCGCGCGCGTTTATTCGCCGATCAAACTCGGTTACAAGAACACGAAGTACCTGACGAAGATCGTGTTCATGCCAAAGATGAACGGCGGGTACTGGAGCGACGAGGGGTACGAATGGTACGGAGGCACTTAGGGCCGACGCCTATCTGATCCGCGTCTTTGGCGGTGTCTGGTTCAACCGCGAGTTGGTATCTCCCTGCCCCCGTCGAGCCGCCCCGCGAAAGAGAAGGACCTCCTTCAGGTACTGGCGATTCATGATCGCCCCAATGATCAGAAGAGCGCTTCCGGCCAGCACGCTGATCGTGCCCCAGCGCCAGGTGTCCCGACCCATCAGAGCCGCCGCCATGCAGAGCGTGCCCATCGCCACGAGCGTCTGGCCAGCCTTGTGGGGTACCGCGCGGGTACGGCGTCTACGCTCCCGGAGCGGGGCGACACCACCCGCTTGCCAGGCGTCGAGAAGTATCGTGAGCCCGATAAGCGCTACCAGGACTCCG
>DASYVU010000085.1:0-22966 GCA_035936715.1 Gemmatimonadaceae bacterium | reverse complement strand
GGACCAGGCATGGTGATGAAGCCCCAGCCGTTCTTCGAGGCGGTGGAATCCCTGAAGACCAAGCCGCCCATCGTGCTGCTATCTCCACGAGGACGGGTGTTCTCACACGCGGACGCGGAGCGGTTCGCGGCGGGAGAGGAGCTGACCTTGCTGTGCGGTCACTACAAGGACATAGATCAGCGGGTCGCGGATCACCTGGCGACGGAAGAGATCTCACTGGGAGATTTCGTGCTCAGCGGGGGAGAGGCTGCAGCCCTGGCGATCATCGACGCAACCGTCCGGCTTCTTCCCGGCGCGATGTCCGACATCGACAGTGCACGGGGTGATTCTTTTTTTGGGAGGGGCCTGAGCGCACCCAGCTACACGCGGCCTCCTGAGTATCGCGGGCACACGGTTCCGGACGTTCTGCTCTCCGGGGACCATGCTAAAATCGAGAGGTGGCGCGTCGAACAGGGCGATCGCCTCACTCGGGAAAGAAAGCGGGTAGACTAGGACCGCCACGCACCAAGCTACGATCCAAACGCTGGCATTCGAACGCTCGCGGGTTTACTTTTCGGGGCTTCCCAAGAACCGCCTAAACACGTCTTTACCAGGCTGTTAACCTCAGCCCCGAGCGTCATATGCATCCCTTCATTGAAACCCAGAAAGAGTGGCTCCGCGACAACGTCCCACCGTTCCGGGCGGGCGACACCCTCCGCGTCAACGTTCGCGTGCGCGAGGGCGACAAGGAAAGACTCCAGGCTTTTGAGGGTGTGTGCATCGCCAAACGCGGAGCAGGAGTCAGCGCGACGTTCACCGTTCGCAAGATCTCCAATGGCGTCGGCGTCGAGCGCATCTTTCCGGTGCACAGCCCGATGATCTCGGAAATCACTGTCGTCCGCCGTGGACGCGTGCGTCGCGCCAAGCTCTACTACCTGCGCCATCTGACCGGAAAGGCCACGCGTATCAGAGAGCGGAAGGCCAAAGTCGTGATTCCGGGCAGCGAGACGCCGGCAGAGACTGGAGCAGAGGCGTAACAAACCCGCTGGCGCCGCGAAGTGCGACGGCGTAAGCGCTGGACCACCATTGAGCGCGATCTTCGCGCTGCCAAAGGTCCTCTCCTCGCCGGTGTCGACGAAGTAGGGCGCGGCCCCATTGCGGGCCCCGTCGTCGCCTGCGCTGTGATCATGCCCGGCGACACGCGCGCGATCGCCGGCGTCGACGACTCAAAGCGGCTGACGCACGACCAACGCGTCAGACTGTCCGGCATTATCAGGGAGCGCGCCGTCGCATTCGCCATCGGTGCCGCATCCGTCCACGAGATCGACCGCATCAACATCTACCAGGCCAGCGCGCTGGCAATGCAACGCGCGCTGAGGCGGCTCAACGTGACACCCGATCATGTTGTGATCGACGGCCGAGTGATGCGCACCCTTCCGATCCCACACACAGCTGTTGTGCACGGAGACGCCCGCTGCTTCAGCATCGCCTGCGCCTCCATCCTCGCCAAGGTCACGCGCGACCTCCTCATGACACGGCTCTCCCGACGCTATCCGCACTATATTTGGGACCACAACGCGGGCTACACGACGCGCGAACACGTCGCCGGACTGACCTCGCACGGGATCACTCCGCACCACCGCAAGAGCTTTTGCCGCATCAGTGATCTGATCCTCGAGATCCAGCACCAATCGGAGCTGGAAGATCTGGAGCAGCGCGCCCTGGATGACGTCGGTACGCCGGATGAGGACGAGCTCGACGACGCGATGATCGCGGATGGCGCCACGATGGATGATCTCGAGACAGGATGGGAAGGGCGGGTCTAGTCGCGGCGCAAGCCGAAACGCCGTACACGAGGAATAAAGTGGCGGATGCGCTTGTTGGTCTGATAATGGGCTCCAAGTCTGACTGGGACACCATGCAACACGCGGCGCAGCTCCTCGAAGCGCTGGGCGTTCCGCACGAGACGAAAGTCGTGTCGGCGCATCGCACTCCCGATCTTCTCTTCGAGTACGCAGAAACGGCGGAGTCTCGGGGGATTCAGGTGATCATCGCCGGCGCCGGCGGCGCCGCGCATCTGCCCGGAATGGCGGCCGCCAAGACAACTCTTCCCGTGCTCGGCGTTCCAGTGGAATCCAAGGCCCTTCAGGGGATAGACTCGCTGCTATCGATAGTGCAGATGCCCGCGGGTGTTCCGGTCGGCACGCTCGCCATAGGAAAGCCGGGGGCGATCAACGCGGCGCTGCTCGCCGCGTCGATAATCGCGCTGAATAACGCCGACGTGCGCGAGAGGCTTCGCGCGTTCCGCGCGGAGCAAACCAACGCGGTGCTGGCGCAGCCAGACCCGGCCGCCACCGAGTGAGAGTTGGGGTTCTGGGCGGCGGGCAGCTCGGGCGCATGCTCGCTCTCGCCGGCTACCAGCTCGGAACTGAGTTCCGGTTCTTTGATCCGAACTCCGGCGCTCCGGTTGGCCAAATCGGTGAGCTCGTGGTCGCGGACTATGGAGATCGCGCGGCGCTGGAGCGTTTTCTTCAGGGCGTAGATGTAGTCACCTACGAGTTCGAGAGTATCCCTCTCTCGACCGTCGAATTCGTGGCCGAGCGCGTGAAGGTGTATCCGCCGGTCAAGGCGCTTGAGACGGCCCAGGATCGATTGTTGGAGAAGCAACTTTTCGAAGCGCTTGGAATTCCGACGCCGACGTTTGCCCCGGTAGACAGCCTCGACGATCTCAAGAAAGCGTCGTCGCGAATCGGGTTGCCTGTTGTCCTCAAGACACGAAGAATGGGGTACGACGGCAAGGGGCAGGTGGTGATCCGCGACAGCTCCTCAATCGATGCGGCGTGGCAGCAACTCGGCGGCCTGCCGCTGATCGTGGAGAAGTACGTCTCGTTTCAGCACGAGCTCTCGCTAATAGGAGTGCGCGACGGGACTGGGCGCAAAGTCTTTTATCCGCCCGTCGAGAATGTCCACCGGGAGGGCATTCTCAGAAAGTCTACGGCGCCGGCGCCGCACGCGACGCCCGACGCCAGCGCGCTGGCGATGGATCATTGCCGCCGCCTGATGGATAAGCTGGAATACGTCGGAGTACTGGCTCTCGAGCTGTTTTCGGTCGATGGGGTGCTTCTCGCCAACGAGATGGCGCCCAGGGTCCACAACTCCGGACATTGGACAATCGAGGGTGCAGAAACGAGTCAGTTCGAGAATCACCTGCGTGCGGTGCTCTCCCTGCCGCTCGGGACGACAGCGTTGCGCGGAGCGTCGGTCATGCTCAACATCATCGGGCATATCCCGTCGCGCGAGAAAGTTCTCGCTGTCGAGGGGGCGCACCTTCACCTCTACGGAAAAGCACCCACTGAGAAGAGGAAGGTGGGACACATCACGCTGGTTGGGCGGTCTCCGGCCGACCTGGAGCGGGGAACGGCGGTTCTGGAGGCACTGGTGGCCCACAGGGTCGGGTAAAGCCTCGATGAGGGTTCAAACCGTAGGCTGCCAGTGGCTGTCATATGTGCAGCCCCGGGAAAAACCTATTGTCGCGTATTCAAACCCTTGAGCCATTCGAGTTATCCAATCTTGCAACAAAGTCCGGACGACGATCGAATGGCGGCAGGCTCCAACGTGGTACCTATACCGATGGGTGATTCCACGGATGTGGCCCTGGCCGCAGGCGGGGACCGCCAGGCCTTCGAGCGGCTGTACCGGTCGCATGCGAACAGAGTGTATTCGCTATGCACCCGGATGTCCGGAAGCAGGACGAAGGGCGAGGAGCTGACGCAGGACGTATTCGTGAGGACCTGGGAAAAGCTTCCGCAGTTCAGAGGAGAGAGCGCTTTTTCCACCTGGCTGCATCGCCTGGCGGTGAACGTGGTTTTGAATGCGAGAAAGACCGAGGGCAAGGAAGCCTCGAGAACGGATGAGAGCGACGTCGGCGATGAGCGGTGGACCGAAGTTGCAAGGGCGCCGATGCACATCGAGAGAATGGATCTGACGGACGCGATCGCCAAGCTGCCGGCAGGGGCACGAAGGGTTTTCGTACTACACGACGTTGAAGGGTACAAGCACGAGGAGATTGCGGAGATGATGGGAATCACCTCGGGCGGGAGTAAGGCGCAGCTTCATCGCGCGAGACTTCTTTTGAGAGGGGCACTGGAACGATGACGAACTCCGACATGACCTGCGAAGCATTTGACGCCGCGCTCCCCGATTACCTCGAGGGAACGCTGGGCGGATCGCTGCGCGCCTCAGTCGAACGGCATCTGAGGGAGTGCGTTCGTTGCGCCGGTCTGGTGAGAGACATCGTGAATATCCGGGACGAAGCGGCGGCGCTTCCCGATCTGGTCCCTTCGCGTGATCTGTGGGCGGGCATCGACGCGCGGATCGCCGCACCGGTAATCCCGCTGGCGGCACGTCCGGAGAGAACGAGACGGCTTGCCCCCGCCTGGATGGGAATAGCAGCGGCTGCGCTGATCGTGAGCACCGCGGGCGTCACCTACCTGCTCACCGCCCGCTCACTTCGTCCGGGCGGCGATGCCCGAGTGGCTGCAGTGAACCCGGCGTCGCAAACACAGGCAACAAACCCTGCCACTCCGGGGGCGACGACAGCGGCGACAGAATCCGCCGGCGCTGATGTTCCGCGAAACCTGCCGGACCAGTCTGGTGTTCGCGTCGCGCAGAGGGCGATTGAAACCTCGCGCTCGGGTGTACCCGCGACTCTGGTGAGCCAGAATCAGTCGGGACCAGCGCAGTCTGATGCGGTGTACGGCAGAGAGATCGAGATGCTCCAGAACATCATGAGGCAGAGAAAGACTCAGCTCGACTCCTCGACCGTCGCGGTCATCCAGAAGAATCTCGAGATCATCGATGCTGCCATCGCGCAGAGCAGAGCGGCGCTCGCCGGAGATCCGGCCAGTCGCATGCTCAACCAGCAACTGACACATGCGCTCGACAAGAAGGTCGAGCTTCTACGGACGGCGGTAATGCTGCCGGTAAGCACATAAAAATGAAAGACCGAATCAAGCTTTCGCGGCTCGTCGTCACGACCTTCGTAGTGATGGTTCTTCCGCTTTCCGCCAAGGCTCAGGACGACCAAGGGCTGCAGATACGGGGTCTCACCCGGATAGACACTACGGTGAGACTGGATCGCGGCGGTGCCGTAGATCTTTCACTCATCTCCGGGAAGATCCGCGTCACCGGATGGGACCGCCCCGACGTAAAAGTCTCGGCGTCCATCGAGAGCGGCCGATTGCGCTTCGACGCGAACTCGTCGCGGGTCAGCTTGAGTGTGGAAGACTCCGACAACCAGGGCCGTAGGGGCCACAGACACAACGACGTTGGCGACGCTCAGTACCAAGTTTCGGTTCCGCGTGGGTCGCGGCTGATTCTGGAGGCGGTGTCAGGCGACGTGATGGCAAAGGGATCTCAGGGCGAGATAGAGGCGACGAGCGTGAGCGGCGACGTCGACGTGTCCGATGGGGTCCGCGCGGTCAGCGCCGAGGCTGTGTCAGGATCGGTCCACGCCTCCCAGGTAAACGGGACTCTGCGAACGGAGACCGTCAGCGGCGATCTCCGCGCGGAGAACGTGTCCGGCAACATCCAGGCGAGCTCGGTGAGCGGCAACATCCGCCTCGTGGGCATCCAGTCGAAGGACGTGCGCACGGAAACCGTGAGCGGCGACATCACGTATACGGGAAGTATCGAGCCGTCGGGCCGGTACAACTTCGAGGCACACTCGGGAACGATCAGGCTCAATATTCCCCGTGGCGCCGGCGCCCAGTTCAGCGTCGAGACGTTCAGTGGAGACGTCACCACCGATGTTCCCGTGACCATCCCACCGGGCAGCAAGAGAAGGGAGGGCCGCATGGAGTTCACGATCGGTGACGGAAGAGCGAGAGTCACCGCCAACACCTTCAGCGGGCAAATTGTGATCAACACCGGTTCAGACTCAACCACCCGGAGAGATGATGAATAGAACGAGACTTTTTGCGACGCTCGCGGTTCTCCTCACGGCACCAGCGCTCGGCGCGCAGCAGCAGTACGGGCGCGATTCCGATATATGGCGCTGGGACGGCCGCGTCGATGCGGGACACTGGATGAACGTGTTCAACATCAACGGGAGTGTTGATTTCGCCCCCAGCCCGGATAACATGGTCCACGTCATCGCGGAGAAGAGATCGAACGGGCGCGAGCGCGACGACATCCACTATGAAGTCGTTCAGTCCGGCGGCAACGTAACTATCTGCGCGATCTGGAACGACAACTCGAGGTGCGAGGACGGCGGCACGTCGTCGATGCGGCGCAACGATCACAACGAGACACATTCGACGGTCCGATTTACCGTTCAGGTGCCTCGCTCCGTTCGGGTGGGAGCGCATTCGGTGAACGGCGCAGTCTCGGTGCGGGACGTCGGCACTGAGGTCAGGGCGAACACGGTGAACGGCGGGGTGAGAGTTCGCAACGCCACAGGTCCGGTAAAGGCGACGACGGTGAATGGTGGAGTGGACGTGAATACCGCGGCAGGACCTGTCACCGCCGAGACAGTGAACGGAAACGTCGATGCGCGGATGGCGTCACTGCAGGGTGATGACGACATGACGTTCAAGACGGTGAACGGCTCGGTCTCGATTTACGTTCCCGCGCGCTTCGACGCGACATTCCGCTTCGACACCGTACACGGCGGGATCGACAGCGACTTCCCGATGACGCTCTCGGGCCGCTGGGGACCCCGTCATGCGTCCGGCACCATCGGAAATGGCGGCCGGGATATCAGAGCCAGCAGCGTGAACGGAAGCATAGAGCTGAGAAAACAGTAAGCTGGCGTCATACAAAAAAGGGGGAGCCGACTGGCTCCCCTTTTTTTATGGCGATACGTTGTGGATATGCCAGTTCTGGCCAACGATGAAGCCGTCAGCCATCACGCACCCAGCTGGTGGGGCAATCGACTCATGCTCTTCGTCGAAGGTGCGGCCTTTGCGATCCTTGCAGTGAGCTACTTCTACATCTGGTGGAACTTTGACGCGTGGCCGCCACAGCGCACGCAGCTTCCCGACCTCGGCGTCGCCTCGATCAACCTGCTCGTGTTGGCTGTCAGTGTAGCGCCCTTCTGGAATGCGGCCCGCCTCGCGCAGCGTCACGAGCGTCCGGTATTGGTCGGGGCCTGGCTCGCGCTAGGCGTTCTTCTCGGAATCGCCGCAATCGTGCTCCGCGTCCTTGAATTCCCAGCGCTACACACACGCTACAATTCCAACGCCTACGGCTCGATCACCTGGACGATTCTTGCCGTCCATCTCGCGCATTTGCTTGCTGGAACGCTCCAGACACTCCTCATCGCTTTGGTGATGTTCGTGGGTCCTGTCGAAAAGAAACATTATACCGACGCGAAAGTCGTCGCGATGTACTGGTACTTCATTGTGATTTCGTGGCTGGCCCTGTACATGATCGTGTTCATTACGCCGCGGCTCCTGTGACTACGGAGCGCGTTTCACTGCACCTGTGAGACTGACGCCGACGTAAAGCGCGCGTTGCGAGCCCGGCTCGTAAAACTTTCCGCCGGCCGCATTCACATTCACCGACGAGACATACCTTCGGTTGAAGATATTCTGGGCACCGAGCGTGATCTCTGCCGCAGATGGGCCCATCGATGCTATCGAGACGATCCGAGCGTTGACGATCGCGTAGCCGGGCGAGGTCTCCGAGTTCGCGTCGTTCACGAACATCCTGTCCGCAACCGTCGCTTCCGTGACGAGCGTGCCGACGATGCTCCGCACCGCCGCGGATGCCTGAAAGGTCTGCCGCGGAATTCCGGGGATTCGATTCCCGGCGTAGTGCGCGGTGTCGACCGTGAAATCAACAAAGCGGTAATTCGCGTAGGTGTAGGCGCCTCCCAGATCGAATGCGCCGGCGGTGAGTCCAGTACCGAGCTCGACACCGCGGCGCGATGTGCGCCCAGCATTTCGGAAATAACGGCGCCCACCACTCGCCGGGATGTCGTACGGAATTAGCTCGTCCTGCACTCTCGTCGCAAAGATCGCCGCGTTGTACTGCCATCCGGTTGTTCTCACGCCCTTGAGGCCAACCTCGTAGGTGATGGATCGTTGCGGCTTCAGCTCACGATTGATTCCCGCCGCGCCGCTTGGCTGGTTTCCAAGCTCTGTTGCGGTCGGAGTCTCGAATGCCGACGAGATGTTCGCATAGGCGCTCTGGAGCGGGGACAGCCGCGCGAGCAATCCCACCATCGGACTTATCGCGTGCAAGGGCCGCCGCCCAGAATCGTCGGGGTTGGTCGCGTCGATCAACCGATCCTTCACCTCGAACCGGACCGCATCGGCGCGCGCGGCGCCAGTCAGCGTATACCTGTCACCGAGCTCCACCTCGTCCCTGAGGTATGATCCGATTGAGGAGATGATCTCCCGCTGATTGAGCGTGACGCTGCCGCGCTCACTCGCCGGATCGGGGCAGGTTGCAGTTGGAACCGTCGGCGGTGGGATGTTGTTGCAGTTCGTGTAGTTGAGGCGCAGATCGTTTTGCAGCTGCAGCTCGGTCCCCGCAGTGAGTCTATGACCCATCCCGAGCAGAGAAAGCGGAAGTGTCGCGCGAAGGTTTCCTCCCGAGATCGAGCGCCCCACATGCACAATGCCAAAGGTCAGCGGATTGGAGAGCGACCGTGTGCCCGCATAGGCCGAGGCTTCGAATTCGCCGCGGGTGAAGCTGCGCCGCCCTGTAAGGCCAAGTTGCGACTGGGTAACCTCTTTTCTCGCAGCTTTACGAATGGAGAGCGGGTCGGCCGTGCGAGGATCGGCCTCGAATTGCGCGCGCGTCAACGACCCAGGGTTCTGCGCAAGCGGCGTTTTCAGTCCGAGCCATTGGAGCGCGTACGATCCTCCGCCGGCGTCGAGCGACAGCCGCGCAAACCCATTTGTCATCCTCTGGCGCGAATACTCGCGGTAGCCATCGCTCTCCGTTCGTGCGACGTTGCCCTGGTAGGAGAGTCCTCCGGCAGTGCCTCCACTCTTGGCAACGATGCGTCGCGTTCCAAACGCGCCCGTCCAGAGTCGCACTTCGCCTGAGACAGGGACGGGAAGAGGATCACTCGTGCGAATGTCGACCACGCCTCCTCCGGCGTTTCCATAGAGCGACGAAGCGCTCCCGCGCATTACCTCCACGCGCCCGACAGATTCAAGATCCAGGTAATCAACGGGCGTCTGGCCGTCTGGAAGTGTGAGCGGAAGCCCGTCGCGGAGAACTCGGATTCCGCGGACGCCGAACGCCGAGCGTGCACCGAACCCACGAATTGAAATGCGCGGATCCTGCGACGGGTTGTTGCGGTTGGAAACGGAAAGGCCCGGAATGAGCCACAGCGTTTCATCGAGCGAGAGATGCCGCTGGCCTGGTCGAGTCGAATCAGGGGTCTGAACGCTCACCGCGAACGGGAGATCGAGAGGCGAGCCGTGGGTCCCGCGTCCAACTTCGACTACGACAGGTGCAAGTTGCGTCGCTGCCGTGTCCTGTGCGTCGATGCGATCAGCGACAAGCGCCAACAATGCTGCGCTGAAGGCTGAGGCGCGAAGACGATTCGAAGTCATCTTCCTATATAACAGATCGCGAGCCTGAATGGCCCGTAAGAGCTCGACAGAGCAACGCCGAGAACTACTCGTCCAGAACCTTCCTCACCGTTTGCAGCAGCGCCTCTGATGTGAACGGCTTCTGAAGAAAACTCTTCGAGGGCTCGATGAAGCCACGGCGTATGATGTCGTCGTCGGTGTATCCGGACATGTAGAGCGACTTGATGGCGGGTCTAATTCCGGCCAGGCGCTCCACCAGACCTCTGCCATTCATGCCGGGCATCACGACGTCGGTGAGCACGAGATCGATCTGTCCTGCCTCCTTCGTGGCGATTTCCATCGCATCGCGTCCGTGCTGCGCGGGAATCACGCGATAGCCCTGCTTCTCCAGAATCCGGCAAGCCAATCCGCGAACGGCTTCCTCGTCCTCGACGAGAAGAATGGTCTCGGAGCCGCGGTTCGGGGTCTTCATGGTGGGCTGGTACTCCGGGCCCGCGCCAAACGCCGCAGCCGCGCTCACCTCGGGGAAATACAGCTTTAGTGCGGTACCTTGCGCGGGCTCGCTGTATATCCAGACGTAGCCGCCCGACTGCTTCACGATTCCATACACGGTAGCCAGGCCAAGCCCAGTGCCTTTTCCCGGATCTTTTGTCGTAAAGAACGGATCGAATGCGTGCTCCTTCGTGTCGGCATTCATGCCGACGCCCGTGTCCGTCACGGCGAGCATCACGTAGCGTCCGGCGACAACGGGCGCGTGCTCGCTCGTATAGTTCTCGTCAAGGTCCACGTTTTTCGTCTCGATGCTTATTCGGCCGCCCTGTGGCATGGCGTCCCGTGCGTTGACCACCAGATTCACGAGAATCTGCTCGAGCTGTCCCGGGTCCGCGACGACATAACCACGCGCTCCGCATTGCGACGTTATGGTGATGTCTTCCCCAATGAGTCGGCGGAGCATCGGTTCCACGGTTCCTACCACGCTGTTCATGTCGAGCACGCGCGGCTGCAGAATCTGCTTGCGGCTGAACGCGAGGAGCTGGCGCGTCAGCGACGAGGCTCTCTCCGCGGCGCTCTTGATCTGCTTTACGTCGTCGCTCCGGGGATCCGTCGCATCGAAGCTGTCGAGGATGATCTCGGTGTTGAGCCGGATGACGGTCAGCAGATTGTTGAAGTCATGGGCGATTCCGCCGGCCAGCCGGCCGACTGCGTCCATCTTCTGCGATTGACGGAACTGCTCCTCGAGATTTCTGCGCTCGGTAAGATCGATCGAGACGCGAACAAACCCGAGGACGCGGCCTTTCTCGTCCAGCACTGGCGAAGTAGTAAGCAGGGCGGGGAATGCCTTTCCCGACTTCCCCTGAACAAGAAATTCCCCCGTCCAGCTTTCCCCCGCGGCGCCGCGCTCGACGATTTGCGCGCCATGGTCGCGGAGAAATGGCGAGGGAGTCAACTCCTCGATCGTTCCGCCAACCGACTCTTCTGCGGTCCATCCGTAGAGGTTCTCCGCGAACTTGTTCCAGAAGATCACAATGCCTTCCGGATCTGTCGCCACGACGGCCTGCTGTACCGCGTTGAGAAGCTGCGCCTGGAATCTTATCGCAGCTTCTGAGTGCGTTCGTTCGGTCACATCGGTCATGGCCCCGATCATTCGCAATGCCGCGCCGGTATGGTCGCGCGCGATGTAGCCGCGATCCTGCACGTTTGCGTGCGTGCCGTCCGAGCGCTGATAGCGGTATTGATCGCTCCAGTTTGTGCCGCCGTGCTCCAGCACGCCGTGTAGTCCGGCGATGACGCGGTCCCGGTCTTCCGGATGCAGGTGATCGTACCACCATTGGATCTCGGGGTAGATCTGGTGCTGCTTGTGACCGAAGACGGTCTCGACCGAGTCGTTCCAGACCAGAGCATTGGTCTTGATGTCCCAGTCCCAGATCACGTCGGTTGTAGCTTTCGCTACGAATCGGAGCCGTTCGTCGGTGCTTTTCACCGCGCGCTCGGCCATGCGCTGATCGGTTACGTCAACCACGATCGCAACGGCGGCGACAACGCTGCCCTTGGCATCGACTACAGGGGCCGAGCTCATACGGATGAATCCATCGGTCCCGTCTCCCCTCTGAATTCGGATCTCTTCTCCCCGCACTGGCTCCCTGGTAGTCACCGTGCGGGCAAGCGGCCATTCGAGGGCGGAATACGGCGTTCCATCGCTGTGAAATCCGACCCACTCGTGATAACTGTTGAGATCGGGCGCGGGCATGAACGAAGTCCGGAATATCTCCGTCATTTGGGCGTTGACCGAAACCAGTCGCCCTGACGGCACTTCCGCGACGACCACACCGACCGGCATCTGCTGCTGTACGGAATGCGCCAGCGTCCGCTCGGCTACGAGGCGCAGCTGGGTGTCGTGCGCCGCCCTTTCGGCGACGCGACGTTGAATCTCCGACATTACAGCCGATCCCAGAGCCTTCAGCGTATCCACATCCCGGGAGCTCCAGGGTCGCGGCTGGTAGTCCATCGCGCACAACGTGCCGAGCACTTGCTGGTCGTCGTTGACAAGTGGGACGCCGACGTACGCCTTGGCTCTGATCTGGCGTCCGGCAGCAAGTGGTTCCTTTTCGGTATCCGGTACGGCGAACGCCTCGCCCTTCGCGACGACGTCCTGACAAAATGTGGCGTTCAGGGGATTCCAGCCGTGCGGCAGGGCCCCGATGGATGAGGCCACGCTCTTGAAGTACTGCCGCTCCGACTCGACCAGCGAAATGACGACGGTCGGAACGTCCAGGATCTGCGCTGCGAGACGCGCAAACCCGTCGAAACGCTCGTCCTCCGGAGTGTCGAGGAGCCCAGTGTTATGGAGAGCCGCGAGCCTGCTCGGGCTTGTTAGTGCTTTTGGGTTGGGCAATGACGGCGGACGGAGAGAAGAAAGGGCACCCTATTAGACGAGTGGGTCCGCGCTATGGCCACGCAATTCTTCAACTTTGGTGGTCATTGCGTGGCTCTTTCGATTTACTCCTCGTACTCGTCCGACCCCTGCACCCAGAGGAACGACTGGATGTCGATCATATCACGTGGGCGCAGGTCGCGTGATTCGATACCCACGGCGCGACGCGCTACTTCGCTGTAATCACCGCCGTCCTCGATCAGCGCGCGGTGTATCGCACGTCCAAGCGTCTCTTCCCATCGCTCGTGCGCGTCCCATTTGTACCCGCGCTCCCAGTCGATGTATTTCTCGTCGCAAAATCCCTTCGGAAAAAATCTGAGGAATTTGCGCCGGCATTTTGCCGGACCCTTCGTGGCCATCGATCAGGAGGACTGTACAATTATTACCCCGCCGGCGGGGGTCGCGCGGGTCCTCACGAGCGGTAGCACCAATGTGAATACCGAGCCCTTACCCACCTGACTCTTCAACGTGATTTCGGCTCCCATCCCTCGTGCCAGGCCCCGGCTGATCGCTAATCCCAGGCCGGTGCCTTCGGTAGTCCGGGTCAGCCCCCGATCGAGCTGCACGAACGGTTCGAATACCGCCTCGAGCTTGTCGGCGGGAATTCCGGGTCCGTTGTCTTCAACGCTGATCGAGACCGTTTTCTCCTGCACGGCACAGGAGACTTTGATGTACCCGCCGGGTGGCGTGAACTTCACGGCGTTGGAGAGCAGGTTGATCATTATTTGCCGGAGCTTGTCCGGATCGGTGCGCGTGAACACCCCGCTCGGAGGCACGTCACAACCGTACTCGAGCTCTTTCGCGGTGACAAGCGAGCTCACGACTGCGTCGAGATCCGTGAGGAGCGCTCGCACCGGGACGTCGATTACCTCGTATTTCACTTCTGTCGCTTCGAGGCGGGTGAAATTCAGGATGTCGTTGATGAGGCGGAGCAGATGCTGCTGGCCTCGTTTGATGCGCTGAAGATCCGACTTCTGGGAATCGGTGAGAGGTCCGCGCAGCTCCATCTCGAGCAGGTCGACGTACCCGCCTATGGAATTGAGTGGCGTCCTGAGCTCGTGGCTCATCACGGCCAGGAATTCTGCCTTGGAGCGATTCGCGGTGTCTGCTGCCTCCCAGGCCTTCCTGGCTTCGTTCATGGCGCTGCGGAGCTCTTCGTTGGTCAGAGCGAGTTCGTGAGCAAGCTCCCGCGCTTCCCTGGTCTGATGCTCCAGCTGGCGGGCCTGAGTCTGAAGGAGGTGATTGCTCTCTTCGAGAGCGGCCATGCGCGCAGCGGCTACCTCACGCTGGCGCGACAACCTCACAGCGCGAATCACCGCGTTTACTTTCGAGAAAGTGAATGGCATGTTCGCGCCCGTAATCCGGGTTACTCTAGAGACGATTCCTCTTACCGCGGAGAGACGGGCGCGATCCCTTAGCCGGTAGTGGGCCCTCTACGGATGAGCTAACGCACATTTGTGATATTTCGCTGGCGTTCGCGGGCTCCGAATCCGGCCTGTCGCACAGCTTGTTGACTGCCGCAAATGGTCCTACTGACTCAATCGAGTTCCGGTGTATCTTGTAGGCCGAGTAAGACCCGGTAGCTCAGTTGGTAGAGCAACGGACTTTTAATCCGTAGGTCGTGGGTTCGAAACCCACCCGGGTCATTCCATGAGTTATTGGAAGTTGGTCATTGGCGGCAAAGTAGAAAACGAGCCGGTCTCGGCCGAGCGGTTTTTGTGCCGAGAGTGTGCCAATCACAGAGCAAGCGGGAGCGCATCTGAATGCGGTTCAGGGGGTCGCGGGTTCAAATCCCGCCGTTCCGATTGATCTAACACAATGTGGCCGAGCTCATGCCGCCCTGCTCTGACGAACGTTTCACCGCTGGCGTTCTTCCGGCGCGATCATCGTTCGCCGCATCTGTAGCACCCGTCAAAACGCACCAATCACCTCACCGCCTCCGCGCTAAGCAGGCAAACTTGACACCCTCAGGCTGCGGCAGCCATGATTGGCCGATCCGCCGCACCGTCGCTTTCCCACGCCCGGGGTAGACATGCTCGTACGCGCGCGCCGTCCCATCGCCTCCCTCTGTATCGCGCTGCTCGCGCTGAACGTAGTCGAGTGCACTCACATCAGGCGAGAGGAACCGCAGACGGTAATCCAGCCGGGCGGAGGAAGCGTCACGATGGAGAAGATCGTCGGCGTCACCCTCAAGGACGGCCGTGATATCCGATTCGACAAAAACTCGCGCCCCGTCGTTCGCGGAGACAGTCTCCAGGCCGAGGTCGGCAAGCAGCCGCTGGCAATTCCTGTGTCGGACCTGCAGCGGGTGTGGGTGCAATCGACAAGTAGGACGGGGACCACCCTCCTAGTCATCGGCATCACACTCATAGTGCTGGCAGTCGCCGCCGCCGCGAGCGTTGCGTCTGGTCCACCCCTGCTGCTGCGGTAACTGCTTCCATCCCGATATTCACGTTGTCGCGTTCCAGACCCGCTCTCGGAACGGTGAGTTCTAGGAGAACGCCTGTTAGCATCGTAAATCCCGGGCACGATCGCGGTCACCATGTGCTTCATCCCCTCGATACCGTGAAGGGGTGAGTCGGGCTGCACCGCGATCAAGCGTACGCGCGGATTGCATTCGCGCAATCTGCGGCCCGTTCCAACGAATGTCCCGCTCGTCCCCAACCCTGCCACGAAGTGCGTCACGCATCCGTGCATTTGCTCCCAGATCTCCCGGGCGGTGTTTTCGTAGTGCGCGCGGACGTTCTCGGGATTGTTGTATTGATCCGCGTAGAAGTAGTGCTCCGTGTCAGCACCTGCGCGCCTGCGCGCTTAGCGGATCGCGCCGTCGGAGCCCTCCACCCCATCCGTGATTACGATCCTGGCACCATAACTCCGAAGGAGCTTCTTTCGTTCCTCGCTGGCATTCCCGGGCAGACAGATCTCGCAGCCGTAGCCTCGCTCGGCACAAAGCATGGCGTAGGCGATTCCCGTGTTCCCGGAGCTCGCGTCGAGAAGCGTCCTGCCCCCGCCGAGTCCACCGTCTCGCTCCGCCGCTTGGATGATGGCGAGCGCCGCACGGTCCTTCACGCTCCCGCCTGGGTTCAAGTACTCGAGCTTGACGAAGATCGACCCGCCGCTTCCTGCTCCAGCGCTGCGATGCAGCGGCAAAAGCGGTGTGTTTCCGATCAACTGGTCGAGCGAGCCGGCGAGCCCTGTACGCACGTGCGTATCCTGTGCTGGTTGACGCATCTCACGATGCGTTGAACCATAGCAGATTTACGATCGTCCGGGTGCGCTGCACAAACATCGGCTGCGGCTGTGCGGAGCTGCGCGCCCTCGTGGGCATCTCATAGACCTAAAGACGCGTACACCTTACAGTTCATCAGGGCCCATCGGTTTCGCTACCACGCGTTCTCAATGCTAACTCACTTCCTACTCTTGATCCGCGGTTCCTGGCCCTGGTATGTCGCGGGGCCGGTGATCGGGCTGTTCGTGCCGACGCTCCTCGTTGTTGGCAACAAAATGCTCGGCATTTCCAGCAACCTGCGCCACGTCTGCGCCGCGGTGATTCCGGCAAACGTGGAGTTCTTTCGCTACGACTGGCGCCGCGCCGGGGGCTGGAATCTCGCCTTCGCGCTGGGCATCCTCGTAGGCGGCGCGCTCGCCGGTCATTTTCTCGCCGCCGGCGCGGGCGTTCATATCTCGACCGCCACGCGCGATAGTCTCGCAATGCTCGGAATCCACGACTTCACGGGACTCGTGCCGCGCGAGCTCTTTCAATGGGGAGCGCTGAGCTCGTGGCGCGGCCTGGTCATTATCGTGGGGGGCGGTTTCCTCATCGGCTTTGGGACAGCGTATGCAGGCGGGTGCACTTCCGGGCACGCCATCAGCGGACTCGCAGATTTTCAACTCTCGTCGCTGATCGCCGTCATCGGCTTCTTCGCGGGCGGGTTGATCTCCACGTGGATCATCCTGCCGCGGCTTCTTGGCAGCTGATCGCATGCATACCGAGACCATTCCAGGCCGTAACGGTGCCAGCGATGTGTCAGCTCGCGCGACCGGTGATCGCTCGATGATGCTGCAGGAGAGCGAGCCACCCCGCGAGACGTCCGTTCTGCGTGCGCTGCTCGTGTACTTCATCTTCGGCCTGATCTTCGGCGTTGTCCTCACGAAGTCGGAAGTGATTTCCTGGTTCCGGATCCAGGAAATGTTTCGCTTCCAGGCCTTTCACATGTACGGGATCATCGGGTCGGCGGTCCTCGTCGCAGCGATCGGGATACAGGGCATCAAGCGCTTCGGCCTCCGTGCGCTCGACGGGCAGCCGATCGTGATCCCTCCGAAGACACTGGGCCGGGGGACCCGCTACTGGCTCGGCGGCACGATCTTCGGCCTCGGCTGGGCACTGGTCGGCGCCTGCCCTGGTCCGCTCTTCGCGCTGTTGGGGAACGGTGTCGGCGTCATCGCCATAGCCATCCTGAGCGCAATTGCAGGGACGTGGAGCTACGGCGCGCTTCGGCCTCGTCTTCCGCACTGAGGCGGCTCTCGGAGCTTAAGCGCGGATAACGTAGCGGGCCGGCGAGGTGCTCAATCCAAAAGAAGCAAAACCTGACATCTAAGCGTGCTGTGCAGGAAGTTCGTGAAAGGCAGGCGAGTAGGAATCCTGAGCGTAGTGAAGAATAACTTTGCCTCGCAGGCCGCCTGCTTCGTTCGATCAAACGTCTCCAATGGGTGATTCGCGTCTCAGGAGGGCACTGGGGGGCCATTTTTAGTGTGCGGTTGACGACCCACTCGAAAGCTCTTGCGGGTTTTCCGTTTGCTGATAATGTGTGAGACGATGAATAAAAAGGAGTCGATATGGTTCGTGGTTTAGCTCCGGCCCTGCTGTTCGTTGCCGCGGGTCTCTCTGCCCAGAGCACCGTGCCGCTCTACACAGATCTCGGCACATACCACAAAGCGATCGGCACCAAGATCCCCGAGGCGCAACAGTACTTCGACCAGGGCCTGCGGCTGGCGTATGGCTTCAATCACGCCGAGGCAATCCGCTCCTTTACCAGAGCCACGGAGCTCGATCCAAGCTGTGCGATTTGCTGGTGGGGAATCGCCTACGCGTACGGGCCACACGTGAACGCTGGAATGGATTCAGCAAGTGGCGTCAAGGCGTACGCAGCCGCGCAAAGAGCTCTCTCTTTCAATCGTCGAACACCATCCTGGCAGCGCGCGTACATCCAAGCGGTTGCCGCCCGATACGCAGCCGCTCCGCCTGCAAACAGATCGAGCCTCGACTCTGCCTACTCGCGAGCGATGCGCAAGGTAGCGAATAGATATCCGAATGACCTCGACGCTGCGGCCTTCTCCGCCGAGTCGATGATGGATTTGCGCCCCTGGAACTACTGGACGTCGGAAGGGAAGGCTTACCCCGGAACCGAAGATATAGTACGCCAGCTGGAGTCCGTGATTGCCAGGAATCCCGAGCACCCCGGCGCGTGTCATTATTACATCCACGCGGTGGAGGCGGTGAACCCGCAGCTCGCCGTTCCCTGCGCAGAGCGACTCGCGCGGCTCATGCCCGGCGAAGGACACATGGTGCACATGCCGGCGCACATCTACATCCGGATCGGCCGGTACAGCGACGCGGCCTCGAGCAACGTCCACGCGATTCACATGGACGAGACGTTTATCGAGGGCCAGAAGGAGCCGAGCTTGTACTCGCTGGGCTACTATCCGCACAATATTCACTTCCTAGCGTTTGCCTCGAGCATGGCCGGCCGTAGTGCGCAAGCGATCGAAGCCGCGAAAACGCTGAAGTCCAAGGTGAACATGGATGTGGCGAAAAACGTCGGCATGCTGCAGGAGATGGTTCCGTACTACGTCCTGACTCTAACGACATTCGGGCATTGGGATGGCGTTCTCGCGGAACCGCTGCCACCGGCTGAAATGCGTTTTCCAACCGCGATGGCGCACTACGCACGCGGAGTTGCGTATGCCGCGAAAGGAGATTTTACGAAGGCGGGAGTCGAGCTCGACACTGTCACGGCGATCGACGCCGCAACTCCCGCAGACGCTGAGCACAAGGCTCCGATCTCTATCGCTGCACACGCGCTGATGGCAGAAATTGCGGCACGTAGTGGCAAAGTCGACGAGGGAATCGCGCACTTCCGGCAGGCGTTGGCGGTTGAAGACAAGGGTATCTATTTCGAGCCGCCGAAATGGTATTACCCGATACGTGAGTCCCTCGGCGCCGCTTTGCTCAAGGCGGGTCGCAATGCGGAGGCGGAGAACGTATATCGTGAGGACCTGAAACGGTTCCCGGAGAACGGCTGGTCGCTTTATGGTTTAGCCGCCGCGCTGAGAGCGCAGGGGAAAACCGCGGAAGCCGCGGCGGTCGAGAAGCGATTCCAGAAGGCCTGGGCCAATGCCGACGTCACGCTGACTGCGTCCCGCTTCTGACTGGCCCGTCATCCTCTATGCCTGAGCAATACAGAGCTCAGCGCGGGCAAAGGCCCTGCTCGAACTGAGCGGGGCTTTCTTTTTGTGGCGGAACCGTCGATTTTCGACCGCAACGTGAGCAGACTCCCGGAAGTCCCATGGGTCCCGTCTCTATACCCGTCAACATCATCACAGTCGAGGATTCGCTGGAGTATCGAATCACGACTATCGTTTGGGTTAGGTGCATAGTCCATGATATGATTGATGGCGCGCACGCAGCGAAACACGGGTTGAGAGGATGGATCGTCATCGTCCTCCAGATGACCGCCTGTTCTTGACATCCGGGCCGCATCGCAGGCCGCCACAGGTGTTAAAAATGCGGATATGACCCCGGTGCGATCTGCCCAGATACGGTTCGTTCCCGCCTCCCGTAAGCATTAGCCCGTGATGAGACACAGTTACGACGCGATCTTCGTCATACTCTCCGTCATAGTGGCGATGCTCGCCTCCTTCGCCGCGCTCGACCTCGCGGGGCGTGTGCGTTCCGAGTCCGGCGCGACACGCCTCGGGTGGATCGCCGGCGGCGCGACTGTGATGGGCCTCGGCATCTGGAGCATGCATTTCGTCGGCATGCTCGCTTTCCATCTCCCCGTACCGATCTGGTACGACGTGCCGCTCATGCTGCTATCGGTGGTCGTGGCGATAGCCGCTTCGCTCCTCGCCCTGATAGTCATTAACAGGCCGAGGCTCGGCTTCAGCACACTCGTCCCGGGCGGAATGCTGATGGGAGGAGCGATCGCCGGCATGCACTACATCGGCATGGCATCCGTGCGGGCGGACGCGCGCCTCACTTACACCACTTCCATCGTCGCTTTGTCGGTTCTGATCGCGATCGTTGCTTCACTGGCGGCGCTGTGGCTGGCGTTCAGATTCCGCTCCGACATCACGGCGAAGGGCACGCTCCTCAAGGTTCTGAGCGCCGTCATTATGGGTATCGCCATCTCGGGTATGCACTATACGGCGATGGCGGCCGCCCGATTTGCTCCCAGTCGCCCGTTCTCTCGCTCTGTCCATTACATACTCGCCAGCGGAGAGCTGGGCGGAGCCGTGGTCGTCGGCGTGATTCTCATCATCGTCCTCGCTCTTGTCGGCGCTGTCATCGACCGGAACATGCAGGCGCGGGCGGCGTTCACGAGGCAGCTCGCTGAGCAGACGATTCTGCTGGGCAAAAGCGAGCAGCAGTACCGGCTGTTATTCAGAAACAGTCCGAACTCAATGTGGCTCTATGCGCCCTCGACCGGGGCGTTTCTGGCCGTGAACGAAGCCGCTCTCGTCCATTACGGCTACACCCGAGAGGAGTTTCTCGCGATGACGCTGAACGACATTCGCGTCGAGGCACATGCGCCATCGAATGAGATAATCACCTTCTCGTCGCAAAGGGGAGGCGCGGCCGAAGTCTGGAACGGCCAGCACAGAAAGAACGACGGCACGCTGATCGATGTCGTGGTCACCTCTCAGGCGATCGTGTTCGATGGACGTGAGGCATTTCTCGCTCTGGTGCTTGATGTGACAGACTCGAGGCGGGCGGAGGAAGCGCTCCGCGAGAGCGAGCATCGAACGCGACTCATCGTCGACACGGCCCTCGACGCCGTAATCACCATGGACGCCGCTGGGCGCATATCCGTCTGGAACACGCAGGCAGAAAGAATGTTTGGGTGGTCTCGCGAGGAAGCCCTGGGGCAGCGGATGGCCGAGACCATTATTCCGTCCAAGTACCGCGACGCTCACGTGAGGGGCTTGAAAAAATTCCTCGAGACTGGCGAAGGCCCGGTATTGAACAGACGGATAGAGATCACCGCGGTGAGCCGCGATGGGGTCGAATTTCCGGTCGAGCTGGCAATCTCCCCGGCAAAGCTCGGATCGGAGTGGACGTTCAGCGCGTTCATCCGCGACCTCAGTGAGCAGAAGAAAGCCGCTGAAGCGTTACGGCTCGGGGAGCAGCGCTACCGGGAGCTATTTGAAGACATCCCCGTCGGCCTTTATCGCAGCACCCCCGAGGGGAGCCTCATCGATGCGAACCCGGCAATGGCCTCAATGCTCGGTTACCCGGACCGCGAATCTTTGCTTGAAATTCCGGCAACGGCACTCTACGTGGATCCAGCGGACCGTCTCCGCTGGAGCGCGGAGATGACGCGCGCCGGCGTGGTGCGCGACTTCGAGGTCCAAATGCGTCGCGCGGACGGCGCGGTGATCTGGGCCCGTGACACCACTCATGCCAAACGTGAAGCCGACGGGAAAATCGTCCTCTACCAAGGTGTTATCGAGGACATTACCGACCGTATAGAAGCGGAGCAGCGTCTCCAGTCGAGCGAGCGCCGTCTTGTGCAGATCCTCGAGGCCGTGCCGGTCGGCATCTTTGTGTCCGATCATGAGGGACACCCCCTGTTCGCGAATGCAGGCGCACAGAAGATTCTCGGAAAGGGTGCGGTTCCCGGCTTGGCTGTCGCCGGCCTCGCTGAGACCTACAAGGTATACCTGGCCGGCACAGACCAGTTGTACCCAGTTGAGCGACTGCCCCTGGTCAGAGCACTGAGCGGTGAAACGTCGGCCGTTGACGACATGGAGATTCGACAGGGCGGCCTCGTTATTTCGCTTAACGTCCAAGGAGCCCCCATTCTGGACAACGAAGGGAAAGTCGTGGCGGCCGTTGCGGCGTTCTTTAATACCACCGATAGAAGATCGCTCGAAGCGCAACTTCGTCAGTCTCAGAAGATGGAAGCGATCGGCCGGCTCGCGGGAGGAGTGGCGCACGACTTCAACAACATTCTGACAGTGATCAGAATGTCGAGCGAATTTCTGCTCGAGGACCTTCCCGACACGAATGAAAGCAGGCATGAGGCGAAGGAGATAATGAAGGCGGCGGACCGCGCAGCCGCCTTAACGCGTCAGCTTCTAGCGTTTAGCCGGCACCAGGTGCTCAATCCGCGGCTCGTGGTGCTGAATGAGATCGTCGAAGGCCTCGACGGGATGTTGAGGCGCGTCGTCCCCGAGAACATCGAAGTGAAAACTGAGCTCGAGGCGCAGCTCGGCCCTATCACGGCTGACACGGGGCAGCTCGAGCAGGTGCTGCTTAACCTGGTGATCAACGCCGCCGATGCAATGCCAAATGGGGGGAGGCTCAATATCCGAACGTCGAACGTCGAAGTCGACTCGGCCTTCGGCGCGGGCCATCTTGACGTCGGACCCGGAAGCTATGTGTGCCTCACGGTGAGCGACACGGGTCACGGGATGGACAGGGAGACGGCGAGCAGGATCTTCGACCCGTTCTTCACGACTAAGCCTGTGGGCAAGGGAACGGGGCTGGGTCTGGCGACCGTGCACGGTATCGTCACCCAGACGGGCGGCAAAATCTGGGTATACAGCGAACCCGGCCAGGGAACGACGTTCAAGATCTTCATTCCGCGAAGCGAAGGAGTGTCGCGGCCGGTAACGCCGCGCTCGGTAAAGAAACACGCCCCCGCCACCGAGACGATTCTTCTGGTAGAGGATGAAGCCGCGACGCGGGACGCAGTTCAGCGGAGCCTCTTGCGGGCGGGCTACAAAGTGCTGCTCGCGGCAAACGGTGTGGAAGCGCTGACGATCGCGGACTCGAATCCCAAGGGGATCGACCTTGTATTGACCGACAGTATGATGCCGGAGATGGGCGGGCTCGAGCTGGTATCGCGGTTGAGGAAGGCGCGGCCGGACATGAGCGTTCTGATGATGTCAGGCTATACGGAGGAGGCGACGGCGGAGCGCTTTGGCCTCACGGCGCTTCCGTTCATTGAGAAGCCCTTCGCGTCGGCTGATCTTCTCACAGAGATCCAGCGCGTGTTGCACGGCGAAGAGGACCCTGTCGCAACCGGGTAGTCTGGAACGATACGCATCTCTCCCAACGCCGGGGGGTGACTGCTGCTGAGTTTCGCGCGCGATGTTGCTCCTGGGATCTCGCGAGCTCCATCGCAGCCATCGTGATTAAATTCTTTGACATCGGGCGAAGAGTTCACACCGTCTGCCGTGGCCCCTCCGGTGTGCCGATTTGTGTGCCAACTCA
>DASYVU010000084.1:0-14307 GCA_035936715.1 Gemmatimonadaceae bacterium | reverse complement strand
CCGATCTTCCTCCTGTCGCAGGGTTTCGACATACGGCTCGCGCCAAAGGGCACGCTTCCCTTCGACACCGATGCGACGATCGCCGGAGTCAGCGCGATCACGAGGGTTCTTCGAACGAATCCAGACATCCGGGAGATCAGCCCCGTGCTCGGAGGATCGATACACATTCCTGTCGGTGCACGCGACGTCAGCTCCGCGGTGCTCGGCGTCGATCCAACCGTTCAGGGCGACTACGAATTTCTGTCGGGCCGCGACGTCACGACTCCCGACGCCATCGTGGCGAACGAATATCTGCTGAAGAGACTCGGCGCTCGATTCGGCGACACGCTAAATGTCGCGGCGGGTTACGATCCGCAGACGCGGACGTACTCGGGGCAACGAAAGCTGGTGCTCACCGGCAAGGCGCGGTTCATCTACGGCGCTACCGAACAGTCAGCCGCCGCCGTTCGTCGCGAGACTCTCGAGGGGCTGGGCGGAGGGGCCCGGCGAGACCGCGCATCTCTCTTCATGGTGCGCGTCCGCAAGGGAGCGAATCCCGATAGTGTGCGGGACTGGATCGCGACCCAAATCCCCAGCGTCTCCGCAATCTCGGTCGCGACCGCAATCGCGGAGGTCGATCAGCGGCTCAGTTATTTCCGGCAGCTCGCGTTCATTCTGGGCGCGGTCAGCCTGTTCGTCGGATTTCTTCTCGTGACGACGCTGGTAACCGTGTCGGTGAACGAGCGGGCGGGAGAGATCGCGGTGATGCGCGCGATCGGAGTGTCGCGGGCGCACGTTGTCCAGCAGATCGTGATCGAGGGCGTCGCGATCAGTCTGGTCGGAGCGATCATCGGACTCGGACTTGGACTGGTAACCGCGCGATATCTGAACTCGATTCTCTCCGCCTTTCCAGGTCTGCCGATGGCGATCGACTTCTTTCTCTTTCAACCACCCGCAGCGTGGTCGGCGTTGGGCCTTTTGATGGTCAGCGGAATTGCCGCGGGAATCTATCCGGCGTGGCGGGCCGCTTCCCTGCCGATCGCTGAGTCGCTGCGCCGGGAGGCTATCGCGTGACAGTCGATGTAGCTCCGATCGTGTCGTTGCGGGACGTCCGTCGCGACTATGCGCTTGGCGCCGAGCGGGTGCATGCGTTGCAGGGAGTGTCTCTGGACGTCGAGCGCGGCGATTACGTAGCTATCGTTGGACCGTCCGGGTGCGGAAAGTCCACGCTCCTGAATCTCATCGGCGTGATAGATCAGCCGACGTCGGGATCCGTGACGATCGCGGGAAAACGGGTTGATGCCATGAGTGACCGCGAGGCGACATCATTTCGGCTGCACAACATCGGCTTCGTATTTCAGCGGTTTTATCTGATGCCAATCCTGTCGGCGCTCGAGAACGTCGCACTCCCAATGGCCGAGGCGAAAGTGCCGGGCGATGAGCGTAAGGCGAGAGCGGCGGAGCTCATTGCATATGTCGGCTTGAGCTCTCGCGAGCGGCATCGGCCGTCGGAGCTATCCGGCGGCGAGCAGCAACGGGTAGCGATCGCGCGTGCGCTGGCGAATCATCCGGCTCTGCTTCTCGCCGACGAGCCGACCGGCGAGCTCGATGCGCGAACGGGCACGGAGATCATCTCCCTGTTTCAACGTCTCAACTCTGATGGAACGACCATCGTCGTGGTCACGCACGACGAGGATCTAGCGAATGCTGCGCGCCACAACGTGCACATGCGAGACGGCCGGATAGTGGACGCATGATCGCGCAGCTCGCGTTACGCAATATCACTTATCGGCCCTGGCGATCCTTATTGCTCTTCTTCGGCTACGGCGTCGGCGTCGCGGTGATGATCGTCCTGCTTTCGATCGGCGAGGCGATGCTGTCCCAGGCTCGGAACGAGAAGCTCGTAGGCGGCGGGTCGATCACGGTCCTTCCCGAAGGACTCGATGTGGAGGTGATGAAGACAGGAGGGATAGGCGGACTCTTTTTCTCCATCGATCACGCGTCGTTTCTGTATCGCCAGCTGTTCGCGTCCCCTCGGTACAGAGACCAGCTCTCGGCGGTCGCGCCGCAGATCGAAGGGAGACTGCTCTACCTTCGGACAGCCGACGGACGCGATTACCCCGTTCATGCGAGCGGAGAAATCCCAGCCGCTACACGCGCGGTCGGCGCCGCGCCGGAGATTGCGGGGGGAAAGTGGGAGAACGACGAAGGCGATCGTCGCTGGACAGCTCCAACACCAGCGGAGCTCAGGCACGAGATCGACCATTTCCATTTGCCCGGCGACAGCATTGCCAGCAGAGATACGTGGGCCGAGTGGCACTACTTCAACGTCTTATCTGAGGGCGGCAAGCGATGGGCGTTCATCTCGTTCATCGTCGGTGGTGACGTCACGGGCACCAGATGGGGAGGGAAAGTCGGAATAACGCTGCGCGAGCAGAACGGAGCGGCACACCGCTTCGGAGCAACGCTCGATAAATCGCGGGTGCGGTTCTCGACGACGGATGCGAATCTGGTTTTCGGAGACTCGCACGTCACTGTTTTGCAGAATGGCGATTATGAGGTGCGCGCGATTGCCGGCAAGGCCGATATCTCGCTGGTCGTGCACCCAGCGCCGTTCGCCTATTTCCCGGGCGTTGCCATGAACTCTGGAGACTTTGTTTCTGGATACACGGTTCCCGCGCTCCGGGCGTCCGCGTCTGGAACGTTGTGCGTCGACGGCCAGTGTGAAAAGCTCACCGACGCGCAATCGTATCACGATCACAATTGGGGAGTCTGGCGCGGCGTGACCTGGGATTGGGGCGCTTCGCGAGCGGGGCAGTACGCGTTTCTATATGGGAGGGTGTTCCAGCCAGACAGCGGCGCTTCAGCCCCGCCGGTGCTCGTGTATCTGATCGATTCGCTCGGATTTCGCGCTGTGTTCCGGCCGAAGCTGATCTCCTACGAGGACACCAGGACCATTCGCTTCGGAGCGACGATTCTGCACGTTCCTTCTCGCGCGCGGTTCTTCGACGTCCGCGGGGACGACACTCTGAGCGTAGACATCTCGATCGAGGATGCTATCGCCACCGATACTCGTCCCCGGAATGCGAAGGAAGGAGAGCGCGGTGATCCGCTCGGCACGGAGAAAGCCCGGCCGTATTTCATCCAAATGAAGGGGGCGGCGCGCATTTCCGGTCGCATCGAGGGACAGCCACTCGCCGGCACCGGCACGGGTTTCTTTGAGACTTATCGCTAAGCTGGGAGCCGGTCTGCTTTCATACGCGTGAACCTTCCCCGACTTGACATCGGGACTTCGCGGCTTCCGATTGAACGTCATGTCCGCGGAGATTCACATCGGCACGCAAGGGTGGAACTACGACGCCTGGGTGGGGCCGTTCTATCCGACTGGCACGCGGCCGTCCGATTTTCTCACGGTTTACGCGCGCGCGTTCGATTCGGTGGAAGTGGATTCCACCTTCTACGCGTCTCCGGCCACGACGACGATACGGAGCTGGGTCGACCGAACTCCGAAGGGATTCGTCTTTGCGCTCAAACTGCCACAAGAGATCACCCACGAGCACAGGCTGCGCGACGAGACTGGCGCCCTGGAGTCGTTCTTCGAGCGTGTGCGGGAGCTGGGCGACAAGCTCGGACCAGTACTCGTGCAGATGGGGCCCGATTTCCAACCGGGTGAGCTTCCGGCGCTGGTCGATTTCATCGGGCGCGTTCCCAGCGATCTTCGGATCGCCATGGAGTTCAGGCATCGCGGTTGGATCACAGATGGAGTTCTTGCTCTCCTCTCAGAGCACAACATTGCCCTGGCACTTGTTGACGGAAGGTGGATTCCGCGCAAGCTGATGCTGGGGCTCGCCGCCCGTCCGACCGCGGACTTCGGGTACATCAGATGGATGGGCCCGAACCGCGACCTGGTCGACTACTCGCGGGTGCAGGTCGATCGCTCGCCAGAGATCGATCTGTGGTCGACAGCAATCGAGGATTTGTCGGAGAAGGTGTCACATGTATATGGGTACGTGGCGAACACTTTTTCCGGGCATAGCCCGGCGACGGCGCGGCATCTCCAGTATCGGCTGGGCCAGACGCCCGTCGACCCCGATCTGCTTGGCGAGCAGATGTCGCTGTTCTAGAGATCGCTTCGACCGGCATCCGTATAACCCCTCCGCCCTCGATGCCGGCCCGGGCGGCAGTTCCTCCGCTGTAGCGATATTTCCCGGGTGAGTCTCAAGAAATGGATTCTCAGCATCCTCGCGATCTCGTTCGCCGCGGTTTCGATTTCGCTTGGGTTCTGGCAGCTGCGCCGGCTTGCGGCGCGACGCACGGCAAACGAGCTCCTCGCATCGCGACGCTTCGCCGCTGAAGTACCGCTCGATTCGCTGCCGTCGGATACCGCGACGGCCCATTTCAGAAGAGCTCGCGTTCGCGGTGCGTACGACTATCCCAACGAGATCGTGCTCACCCTTCGCGGACGCAATGGATCGCCAGGCGTCAACATTCTGACTCCAATTCAACGCGCTGGACGTGACACTGCAGTGCTCGTCAATCGCGGCTGGGTGTACTCGCCGGACGGAGTCACGGTCGAAACCAAACAGTGGCGCGAAGGAGACAGCGTAGATGCGAACGGGTTCGTCGAGGTATTTCCTACACAAGGACCATTCGACGCGCCCAATCCGGCGCGTCCGCGATCGATGAGACGGCTCGACAGATCTGCTCTGGTGAAACTGTTTCCGTACCCGATCGCCAACTACTACGTCGTGCTGACGGACTCAGCCCGCTCGGGAGAGCCTCCACGCGTGGAGCCAGCTTCGCTCGATGAAGGGCCGCACCGCGACTACGCGATCCAATGGTTTTTCTTTGCAGCGATCTCTATTATTGGACTAGTGATCTTCTTAAGGCGCACATGAGTGACATATCGGTCGGCACGGCGAGCGAGAAGGAAGCGCGTGATGTAGCAGAGAGCGCGCGCGAGACCGAATGGGAGCACCCGAGCTTCGTGCGCGAGCTCTTCCTCGGACGATTTCGTCTCGATCTGATCCACCCGCATCCGCCGGCAGACACCGCGGAAGAAGCGCGGGCCAAGCCTTTCTTGGATCGCCTGCGAAGCTTCATGGAGCGCGTCGACTCTGAGGAGATCGATCGCACCGGTGAGATTCCCGAGTCGGTGATTCAGGAACTCCGCGAGATGGGCGCGTTCGGGATCAAGATCGGAAAGGAATACGGCGGATTGGGCTTGTCGCAGATGAGTTACATCCGCGCGATCGAGCTGGTGACGTCCAAGGATGGATCGCTCACGGCGCTTCTCTCCGCGCACCAGTCGATCGGAGTGCCGCAGCCGCTCAAGTTGTTCGGCACCGAGGAGCAGAAGCGAAAGTATTTCCCGCGGCTTGCCAAGGGCGCGATCTCCGCGTTCGCGCTGACGGAAGTCGACGCCGGCTCGGATCCCGCCAACATGCGCTGCACCGCCACTCCCTCGGTAGATGGGCGAAGCTTCGTCATCAACGGTGAGAAGCTCTGGTGCACGAACGGCACGCGTGCGGAGCTGTTCGTGGTGATGGCGCGGACGCCGGAGAAGGTGATCAAGGGGAAGCCGGTGAAGCAGATCACGGCTTTCATCGTCGAATCGTCGATGCCCGGCGTCGAAGTCGTGCACCGTCTACGGTTCATGGGACTCAAGGCGATCGAAAACGGCGTTATCCGCTTCAACAACGTCAAAGTCCCGCGAGAGAACATTCTCTGGGAAGAAGGAAAGGGGCTCAAGCTCGCACTCATAACTCTGAACACGGGACGCCTCACGATTCCTGCCGGGTGCGCCGGCGCGGGAAAACAGATGGTATCCATCACCCGCAAGTGGGCGAACGAGCGCGTGCAATGGGGCCAGCCTATCGGCAAGCACGAAGCAGTCGCGCAGAAAATCGCGCGGATGACGGCGTACACTTTTGCGATGGAATCGGTGGCCGAGTTGTCGGCGGCGCTCTACGAGAAGGGCGGCTACGATATCCGCCTCGAGGCGGCAATCGCCAAGCTGTTCAACACTGAGGCCGGTTGGCGGATCATCGACGACACGCTGCAGATCCGCGGTGGCCGAGGTTACGAGATGGCGGAGTCACTCGCCCGCCGCGGCGAGCCCGCGATTCCCGTCGAGAGAGCCATGCGTGATTTCCGCATCAATCTCATCTTCGAGGGATCGTCGGAGATCATGCGGCTCTTCATCGCGCGTGAAGCAGTCGATCACCACTTCAAGCTCGCCTTCAACATCGTGAGCCCGGAGTCGACTTTCAAAGAGAAGCTGTCGGCGATGGCGAACGCGACTCCTTTCTATCTCACCTGGTATCCGACGCGCTGGCTCAACGCGGCGAGATTCAAGCGATACCGGGAATTCGGCAAGCTCGCTGGCCACGTCCGCTACATCGAGCGAACCACGCGCCACCTCGGCCGGTCGATTTTCCACGCGATGGTGCGGTTCGGTGCAAAGCTCGAGCGCAGGCAGATGGTTTTGTTCCGGGCGGTGGACATCGGCGCGGAGCTGTTCGCGATGTCGGCGGCGTGCTCGCGCGCGCAGATGTTGGCAAAACAGGGGAGACCCGAAGCAATCACGCTCGCGGACGTCTTCTGCCTCGAAGCGCGCGAGCGCATCAAAAACCACTTCGATCAGCTTTTTGGCCCGAACGATCCCGCTCTGTACAAGCTTGCGATGCAGGTGCTGAAAGGCGAGCACGCGTGGCTCGAGCAGGGAATCGTGTCGAGTACGGCGCATATCGACAAAGCAAAACGGCGCCCCACTGGAGGTGGAGGCGCCGTTCTGGATACCGATCCGGTTGCCGCTACAGTCGGCGCTACACAGTAACTGCCGCCGCCGGCTTGGCGGTCAGCCCGATTCCGAGCATAGCGAGCGCCAGGACCGCGTGAAGTCCGATATCCGCGCCGCCGATCGGCACGAGCCCAAACCCGCTCGGCGATAGGAAAGCGCCAACTGTGAGAACTGCGTAGATCACGCCCGAGATGGTGAAGTACGACTTCGACCCACCCCAGCTGCGAGAAGCGGCGAGACCCCAGGCTCCGAACAGCAGGTGCACGATGTTGTGGAGCAGGTTGACGGGCAAAATACCGAGCGCCTTCGCGGCGGTAGCGGGGTCGGTCGGCTGCATCGACATGCCGCCATTCGGCGTGATAAAGCCGAGTATCGCGACAAGGATGAAGACGACTCCGAAAACCGCTGCCAGCTTTTGAATCGTGGTATTCATTCTGCGCATCTCCTTGAGAGGGACAAACCGTACGCGGCTTGCGAGCCCGCGACGCCACTAACGTAGACCTACAAGGAGAATTCCGCCACGATGCGTGCGCTTCGTCTGTTTGCGCGCGGCGGCCTCTTCAACCTACAGCAGTGTGCCGCGAAGAATGAGAAGCGCGACGTAGAAATAAATCGACAGCCCGGTGACGTCGACGAGCGTCGCGACGAACGGCGCCGATGCACTCGCGGGATCGAAGCCGAGTCGCTGCAGAACGAACGGAAGCATTGAGCCCGCGAGCGACCCGAACGTGACGACGCCCATCAGCGCGACTCCGATAGTCAGCGCGAGCAGATTCGGATGCGGATACTGGCCGATGCCGAGATGCTGCCAGAGCAGGATGCGAGTGATGCCCATCACGCCGAGAATTGCGCCGAGCATGAGTCCCGACGGCAACTCCCGGAGCGCGACCTTCCACCAGTCTCGCAGCCGCACCTCCCCAAGCGCGAGCGCACGGATTATGAGCGACGTCGCCTGCGAGCCGGAGTTTCCGCCCGAGCTGATGATGAGCGGAATGAAGAGCGCTAGCACCACGGCCTTCGCGAGCTCGTCCTGAAAGTGCCCCATCGCTGTCGTCGTCAGCATCTCGCTCAGGAATAGCGCCGCCAGCCAGGGCGCGCGCTTCCTGATCATCGAGAAGAATCCGATCTGCGTGTAGGGCTGGTCCAGCGCTTCCATTCCGCCGAAGCGTTGCACGTCTTCGGTGTGCTCTTCCACGAGCGCGTCGATGACGTCGTCGACGGTGACGACTCCCTGAATCACGCCGTTGTCGTCGACGACAGGCACCGCCACCAGATCGTACTCGCGCGTCAATCGAGCGACTTCTTCGCGATCGGCGGTCAGCGGGACAGTCTGTACTTCCTCCCAGGCGATGTCCGAGACCTTGGCACCCTCTGGTGCCGCGAGCAGCTCGCGGAGCGACATCACGCCCTGTACGCGACCCGCCGAATCGGTGGTGTAGATCGTGTTCATTGCTTCGCGCCGCTCTGATCTGGCGATGCGACGCACGGCCGCGAGAGCTTCATCCACCGGAGTGTCCTGCGAGACGGAGACGAACTCCGTCGTCATCAGACCGCCGGCGGTGTCCGGCTCGTAGGCGAGCAGCTTCTCCGTCTCGGCGCGCTCGGCGGTCGGAATCTCGGAGAGAATCTCCTCGGCGCTCTCCGCCTCGAGGTCTTCGAGCGCGTCGGCGCGGTCGTCCGGAGTCATCTCCGTGACGAGCTCGGCGGCCTGGCGCGCGCTCATCGTCTCGAGAACCTCGGTGCGGAGATCCTCGTTCAGGTACTCGAGAACGTCGGCGGCGCGCTCGACCGGAAGGGCCGACAGGAACGGCGCCACCATCTCCCGAGGAAGTCCCTCTGCTACGTTAGCCAGATCCTTCGGGTGGAGCTCCTCGGTCTCGGCGGGAATTGCTTCGGGGCTTTCCTCGAGCATGACGAGGATGTCCGGCCCCATGAGTGCGGCGATGGACGGCTCTTCTTCCTCCTCCACGCGCTTGTTGTGCGGAGGAGTCTTCATGGCGCGAGAGGAAGAGTGCGGCGATCGTCCCTCGTATCGCCGACCGTGTATCCCGCCACCGCGATCGCGTCGCGGATTTGTGCGGGTGTTACGGTGCCATCGTGCTCGATGACCGCCTGACCGATGGTGACATCAGCCCGCTCTATCCCCGGCACTCCCGCGAGGGAGGTAAACACCGCGCGAACGCAATGGGCGCAGGTCATGCCTGAGACAGAGACGGTGGTCAGCATCGCGCATAATATAGTAGTCGAGTCCGGGACCGACTGACTGCAAACCTACGCTTCTGACAACTCCAGCCCGTTCTGTCGCAGTTGCGTTCCTCAGTCCAATCGATTGGCCGGTCTTGGAACAGGGGGCACCTTCTTCCTCGACACCAGCGTCTTCTCGAAAGCTGGAATGAACTTGTCGTATCTCGTCCCCGGCTCCCACAGAATCCAGCCATCGTAGCCCGAGTCGTAGACCGCGCGCTTCTGCTCCTCGATCTCGTGCGCGCCGTACTTCGGCATGCCAATGCTGAACGCCTGCAGCCACGGCCGAACGTGCTCGCCCTTGATGCCGAGCTTCTCGTCGCGCTCGCGGGCGCGCGAGATCGCGATGTGGATTACGTCGTACGGAGAAGCATTCGGATGCGGAAGCTGGAACGAGCCGG
Source organism: Gemmatimonadaceae bacterium (assembly GCA_035936715.1). Taxonomy (GTDB): domain Bacteria; phylum Gemmatimonadota; class Gemmatimonadetes; order Gemmatimonadales; family Gemmatimonadaceae; genus UBA4720. The sequence continues at coordinate 4,881 of DASYVU010000084.1, read as the reverse complement.
GTGGATAGTGTGACGGATAAACCATCGGCAACACGGCGTCGACTGACTGGGAGATCGGCTCCCATTTCTGTCCGACTTCCAGCGCGCCTCCGACTGTGGTGACGAGGCCGAAGATGTCAGCCGTCGTTCTCACGCCGAGCTTCGCAAAGCGATCGCGCGCGGTGCTCAGGAATTCAGCGAGCACCTGCGGCTTGGTCCGACCTCTCTGCTCCGGAAATACCTGCGGCGGCAGACTCCTGTACGGCTCGGGGAATCGGATGTAATCGAATTGGATCTCGCCGAATCCCATCTTTATCGCTTCCTCAGCGACGCGGAAATTGTACTCCCAGATCGTGTTCGCGTATGGATTGACCCACGTCTGTCCTTTCTTGTCGTGCCACGGCGAGCCGTCGGCCTTCCTGATCGTGTGATCGGGATTGTTCCGCGCGGTGACTGAATCCTTGAAGACGACGATGCGAGCGATCGGGAGAATTCCGTGGGCCCGAATCGTGTCGATGACCTCGGCCAGACGAGTGGCCTTGCTCTGCGTGCCCGCGTTCTTCTTGAGGAGCGGATCTGTGGGATTGAAGTTGAGGCCGAACTCGTCCTTCACGTCGATGACGAAGGCGTTGATCTCGGTCGAATCCGCTATCGCCAGCAGCTTCTTCATGCGCCGAGCGTTGGCGGCGAATCGGAAGACGTACAATCCGCGCACGGGGAGCGTGCCCTTGATGAGCGAATCCAGCACCGGCGGCGTCGGGTGCACGGACGCGGGCACGCGCGCGCGGACTACGGTATCCGTATCGGCTCGCGCTATCGGAGATGCGGCGTTGCCGGCGGTTGTCTTTGCGGATGCATCGTACGCGCCGTAGCAGGCTATCGCTGCTGCCGCCGCGAGCGCGGTGGTAGTGAGCTTGTTCAAGGACATTCTGTTGTTTGGAGGTAAGACGGGGACGCTGGAATCTAATAGCTTCAGCGAGAAACGCTGTACCTGAATCCGGTATATTTCGCTGCGATGCGATACACCCGACTGCTCTTTCTGGTCCCCCTCCTCCTTGCCCTCCCTCTCGGGGGGTGCACACTGCCGCAGCCGCCACCGCCCACCGCGGAATTCCTGGTATCAGCCGGCGATCAGACGTACTGGGTACGAAGCGACAATTCGGGGCTCCGCATCCGTGGCTCGCCGCTGATTCTCGCCCGCACCGGAGGGCGCTACTACGAGATCTTCGTCAGTGAGATCGATCGCTCCTTCCCGAAGGCGCTGTTCAGCGGCGAACGCGTGTTCCGCCGCGAGCTGGCGACGGGTGATTCCGCGGTCATCTACGACGATACGACGATAGTGCGAATGTCGGACGCGTACCACCAGCAGCATCCGCGCGCCCCGCTCCTGCGACCCGAGGACGACCCCGACGACGACGTCGACGTCAGCGCGGTTGGAGAGACGGACGTCCTCAACGTGCTCGGTCCTTATGTCGCTTTGGAACATCGCGTGTCGGTCGAGCGCGCCGACGACAGTGGTGACGACGACACGACGCGAACAGTGATCGATCTTCGCAATGGGAAGGCCGTCGCGTTCGACCGGATGCTGCGTGACACGACGGTCCAGGAAGCAGTGGGAGAAGGCGGTCTCGTGAACCGCAGATGGCGGCACGACGGATACGATGTCGTCTCGCACTACGATTCCACGCACAAGGCCAACACGCTCGCACTGCGGGATCATCGCGGACGCGAATGGAGACTCGGCCTCATCGGATCGACGTACGTGCAGATCTTCTGGCTCGACAGACCAAGGGTGGATCCCCAGACGAGACACGCCCTGTCCCGGGCGTTCAACGACGCCACCACGTATGGGGAAAGGATCCAGCAGGTGTCACACAAGGGCCACGCGAAACCCGTGAAGCGAGCGACATCAGGAAGGCAGACGTGAGTGGTGCGGCGCGTCCGGTGCGCGAGACACAGCACGAGACCGCGCAGCTGATGATGCCACAGCACGCGAACGTGCTCGGCCACGTGTTCGGTGGTGTGGTGCTGTCGATGATGGATACCACGGCCGCTGTGTCGGCGATCAGACATGCGCGACTGGCCTGTGTGACTGTGTCTGTGGATCGCGTCGATTTCCGCGAGCCGATTCACGTCGGCGATCTCGTGATCATGAAGTCGAGCGTGAATTACGTGGGCCGGACCTCAATGGAGATCGGTGTGCGCGTTGAGACGGAGAATCTGCTGACTGGTTTGCGGCGTCACACCAACTCGTGCTACCTGACCTTCGTGGCCGTGGATCGAAACGGAAGACCGGTGCCGGTGCCGCCGCTCAAGCCGGAGACGCCGGAGGAGATCCGTCGTTACGATGCCGCTCGCGAGAGGCGCGCGAGCAGGCTGAGAGAGCGGATGTCGGAGGAGGCTCGGCTCAAGCCGTAGCGATTTGCGTCGCGCTTTACGAGGCGCGATCGATCAGCGGTCGTGGGTTCGAGATTGGCATCGAGCGGCGGAACAACAGACGCAGCTTCTCGTCGGTGAGCGCCTGCATCACTTTCTCCGGCGCCACGCGCGACGTGACGCTGCGCGATTCCGGACCTGTCCAGATGTCCCAGGCGTAGCGATCGAACCGGGTGGTTTTGCTGCCCGGGTGATGAAAGACGATCATCGCGTTGCTCGCGCCAGGAACCTGCACTTCGACGCCCCAGTTCGTGCCGTCGGGTCCGCGGAACGGCCTCATCTTTCTTGCCATGTCTTCCTTAGTGAGATGTCAGCGCCAGAGGATGCAGGCGCTGCCGGCCGACGAATCCCGCGTCGACCTCGTGCCAATATAGAACGCTGGGCTCGCCCAGTTTCCAGCAATAGAAGACATCGCGTCCGTCTATCTGTCCGCGAAAATCAACGAGCCCGGTTCCCATTCCCTTGGAGATGACGCCCAAGTCGTTGAGCTCGGCAATATAACCTTCGATGTCAATCGCGAGGCGCTGCGCTTCCGCCTGGAGAAGCTCCGCCATCGCGTCAGGACGCTCGGGGCTGGAGCCCACGGTCGCCAGCTCGAATTCGCGGACTTTGTCTTCCCACATTCTATGTTCGCGCACGAGATCCTCTACGATCCTGCTCACGAGTGGTAGAGTGCGATTCGCTTCTTCGACCGTGAAGATCTTTTCCATGCTTTCTACTCTGCGCGATTGTTGGGCCTCTGGTCAAGTGCATTCTGTTTTTTGTTCGCCGGTCCGTCGGAGGGGATCCTCTTCGTCGGCAGGCGCTCGCTCGGGGCGGAGCCCAAAGCGCGACCGCCGGCTCCGCCGGGAGGTCGCTGGTCTCCTTGGTCGCTCGCGGGTTGCCTCCTACGAGGACCCCCTCCGACTACCCGTGAAATATCATAGCAGCACTTGGTCCGCGCGACCTCAGCCGCTCGGCGCGTGAAGCGGCATGTCCCGTCTTCAACGTTCGAGACGAGTGCGCACACAACGCTGGGAGAGCGGTTCGAGGTTTGCCGCGCGCGCACCGCGACGCCGCGAAAAAAGATTCCACTCTGGGAGGACGGTGGGGGTGTTCTCGCAGGCGACGTACTCGCGTAGCAAGAAACCGGCTGGGTGCCCGCGAGCGAGCGCAAGCCACTCGTGGGCTGACGGGTTCGCAGCGTGTAAGCGAGTCAGTCGCCGAAGAGGACATCCCCGCCGACCGACCGCGCGACAATCTTCAAATGCAACGCCCGTAAGTGCGCGACAAAACCCAGAACCACGCCCGTGTTAAGGCTGCGCGCTCGGCTCGAAAGGGATATCGATCTCCATGCCGTCTCGCGCGATGACCGTGGCTGGGAAAACCGCGCGGGCCTCTCGCTCGAGCTCGGACGTGTCGCGCGAGTAGCGGGCGGATACGTGAGTCAGCACGAGCTTCTTCACGCCGGCCTTGGCCGCGACCTCGGCGGCTTCGCGAGCGGTCGAATGCCCGGTCTCGAGCGCCCGCGGTGCTTCCTCTTCGGCGAACGTCGCCTCGTGAACGAGAACATCGGCGCCAGTCGCAGCGGCGATTGTTCCTTCGGAGGGTCGCGAATCGCCGGTGAGAACGATACGTCGTCCCGGCCTGGTCGGTCCGACGAGCTCCGACGGCTGGATGATTCTGCCATCCGGAAGCGTCACGGGCTCGCCCTTGTGGATCTTTCCCCAGAGCGGCCCTTCGGGGATCCCCATCTCCCGCGCTTTGTCGGGATTGAATCTCCCCAGTCTCGTCTCCTCGGCGATGTGATATCCGATCGCGCTTCTGTCGCCGTGCTCGACCAGAAACGGAATCACCGAATATCCATTTCTCTTGAGTGGCGCATCAGGCGTGATCTCGATGATCTTGATCTCGAAGTGCTGCTTCTCGCTGCCCAACGTGATGGCCCGCCACAGAAGCTTCTCGCAGCCGACAGGTCCGTAGACATTCATCGGCTCGGTACGACCCTGAAGCGCAAGCGTCCGCAGCAGCCCGGTGAGGCCGAGCATGTGGTCGGCGTGCATGTGGGTAAAGAAAATGTCGGACAGCGCGAAGGTGATTCCGTAGCGCATCATCTGGCGCTGGGTGCCTTCGCCGCAATCGAACATCAGCGTCTCGCCTTCGCGGATCAATGCGAGGGATGAGACGTTGCGCTCGACCGTTGGCCGTGACGCGGACGTTCCGAGAAAGCGAAGGGAGAGCGACATGCCGGAGGAATATATCGGCGTCGAGATCGCGGCTCTAACCAGGCTCCACAAAACTGAAGCAGGGGGCTGTGGGCTTGTGAGCGGAAGCTCAGAGCTTTCATACTGGCGTTGGAGATGCGACGCTTCAGTTTTGTGGATGACAGTGGTCTCGATGTTACCATATGCCGAGGTCGTCGTCCTATCCCCGTATGCCCACCATGTATCCTGTGGTTGGGCATAGAGTTACAGGCCTGAGACTTCG
>DASYVU010000083.1:0-2537 GCA_035936715.1 Gemmatimonadaceae bacterium | reverse complement strand
ACTCGCACGTGGAGGCAATGTTGTAGCGCTGGTTGTATGCGCGCTCCGCGTTCGCGACAGCATCGAGCTTCTTGAATAACGCGGCGGAATCCGTGGTTTGCGAGCAGTAGACCAGGTAGTAACGCGGGCCGCCGCAAGCTCTCGAGCCAACCGGCGCGGTACGGCACTGCGCGGCGGAGCTGCATCCATTGGCCTTCACCAGCGCCTTGGCCTGGTCCTCGAGCGCGACGATCTGCGCCCAGTCGGCTTTCTGGTCGCCCGTGAAGACGATTTTGTCGCCGCCAGGGGCAATCGGTACAGAGCCGGGCGAGCCCGGAGAGCACGCGAGCACAGCCAGCGAGATTGCAAAAAGCGCAGAAACACTTCGAGTCAGCACAAATATCTCCGAGGTGGGTACGCAGGCGATCCGGCAGGAAGCCGGCCAACCATGCGAGGTGTTCCGCGCGTAGCCTGTCCGGCGCGCTATCTGCTATTTTGGAGGTCGAGCTAGACCCCGCCTGCCGGAGAACAATGGCTACCAGAACACTTCCCGAACGCAAATCATCCTCAGGACCGAGCGCCAAGCTCTCATCCGGGGAGCTCGTTGCGGCCTATCGCACCATGTTCCTGTCCCGGCGGCTGGACGACAAGGAAGTACAGCTCAAGCGGCAAAACAAGATTTTTTTTCAGATCTCGGGGGCTGGGCACGAAGCGATTCTCACGGCAGCGGGGATGATTCTAAAGCCGGCCTACGACTGGTTCTACACGTACTATCGGGATCGCGCGCTCTGCCTCGAGCTTGGGGTTACACCGGCGGAGATGCTGTATGAAGCGGTAGGAGCGGCGATAGATCCCGCCTCGGGCGGTCGGCAGATGCCCAGCCATTGGGGGCACAAGGCGTACAACATTGTGTCAGCCTCTTCGCCGACCGGGACGCAATTCCTTCAGGGAGTGGGCTGCGCCGAAGCATCCTTGCGCGCGAAGCTGTTGAACATCTCCGAGGGGTTCGAGAAAGACGAGGTTGTGCTGGTTTGTACCGGCGAGGGCACGACCAGCGAGGGAGAATTCTGGGAATCTCTGAACACAGCCGCCAACCTCAGGCTGCCCGTCGTTTATCTGGTCGAGGACAATGGGTACGCCATCTCCGTCCCGGTTGAGGTGAGCACGGCCGGCGGCAGCGTATCAAAGCTGGTTCGCTCCTTCCCGAATTTCTACATCGAAGAAGTCGACGGATGCGATCTCCTCGCCGGCTACGACGCAATGCAGCGGGCGGTCGACTACGCGAGGCAGCGCAAGGGACCGGCCCTGGTGCACGCGCGCGTGATCCGTCCCTATTCCCATTCGCTCTCCGACGACGAGACGATGTACCGGCCGCCCGCGGAGCGTGAGGCGGATGCGGCGCGGGATCCGGTGACGCAATTCCCCAAGTGGCTCGTAGCGGAAGGACACGCGACGGAAGACGAGCTCAAACAGATCCAGGAAGAGGTCGACGCGCTCGTGCTCGCTGCAACCGATGATGCGTTGGCGCAGCCGCAGCCCGGACCCGAAACCGTCTACTTCGGCGTGTACTCGCCCGATGTCGATCCGACCGGAGAGCAGTTCGATACCGAAGATGATCCGCAGTTCTCCGGCGATCCGACGACCATGGTCGACCTTCTCAATGCGTGTATGAAGGATGAGATGCGGCGGGACCAGAAGATTCTCGTATTCGGCGAAGACGTTGCCGACGTGTCGCGCGAAGAGTACCTCGGCAAGGTCAAGGGCAAGGGCGGCGTCTTCAAGGTGACGTGGGGGCTGCAGAAAGAGTTCGGCGGAGCGCGTGTCTACAATTCGCCGCTGGCGGAGGCAAACATCGTCGGACGCGCGATCGGACTGGCGGTTCGCGGATTCAAGCCGGTCGTCGAAGTCCAGTTCTTCGACTATATCTGGCCCGCGTACATGCAGATCCGGGACGAGATGGCGACGATGCGCTGGCGATCGAACAACAACTTTGCCGCGCCCGTTGTCGTGAGGACGACCTACGGCGGATACATCCGAGGCGCGATCTACCACTCGCAGACGGGGGCGTCGATCTTCACGCACTGTCCGGGCCTGCGCGTGGTCTGCCCCGCGACCGCGCTCGATGCAAATGGGTTGTTGCGGACGGCGATCCGCTGCGACGACCCCGTGCTCTTTCTGGAGCACAAGCATCTCTACCGCCAGACGTACAACAAGTCGCCGTACCCAGGTCCCAACTTCATGATTCCCTTCGGAAAAGCGAAGGTGGTGCGCGAAGGCACGGACATCACGGTCGTCACTTACGGTGCCACGCTTCAGCGCGCGATCACGGCCGCGAACGCAGTGGCGGAGAACGGCATTTCGGTCGAGGTGATCGATCTCCGAACACTGAGCCCGTGGGACCGCGAAACGGTTTTCTCGTCAGTGAAAAAGAATTCGCGCGTGATCGTGGGTTATGAGGATTCGGTATCGTGGGGCTACGGCGCCGAGATCGCGGCGGCGATTGCCGATGAGTGCTTCGCCTGGCTCGATGCACCGGTCAAGCGAGTAGCGTCTGCTGA
>DASYVU010000082.1:0-4097 GCA_035936715.1 Gemmatimonadaceae bacterium | reverse complement strand
CTGGATGCCGTCACGGTGGTAGCGGTCAGAAACCTTCCGTTGCTCGACACCAGGGGTGCGGCGACCGGAGGTAGCGTCGAGAGAGAAGAGTTGGCCGCCCTGCCCGCCGATGCGCGCAACCCGCTCTCCCTCGCCTTTACTATTCCCGGCGTCGCGCAGTCGATCGGTTTCTTCGGCGATGCTCCGCCGCTCACAATCGACGGCGCGAACTCGCTCTACACCGAGTACAACGTCGACGGTCTCGATAACAATGAAGGCTTTCTCGGCGGGCCGAGGGTGGAGTTTCCGCTGGGGGGGATTTCGCGGCTGTCGGTACTCGCCAATACCTATGGCAGCGAGTGGGGGCGAAGCTCTAACGGCGTCGTGAATGTCGAGACGCGCGCGGGAAGCGAAAGGTGGCGGGGCGAGGTCTTCGCGTACAATCGTCCGGGAATTCCATTCGATGCCAAGCCAGCCTTTACACCGCCAGGCGTAGATCCGAACGGGTTCAAGCGTACCCAAGCAGGATTCTCGATCGGAGGTCCGGCACTTCGCGATAAGACTTTCTTTTTTGGAACCGCTGAATACACCAGCGAAACGGAAGATCGGATCGGGTCGACTGCTCGCGCTCAATTCCTCGGGACGGAGCTTCGCAACACATCCAAATGGTTCGCCCGTCTCGATCACGGTTGGTCGCCTACGCAGACATCGACGGTAAAATTCGCGTTGAGCGATATCTCGCGTGCCGGGCAGGGCGGCGGTCTGATCGTTCCGGAAGCGGACATTACGACCAGGCGAATCGGGTCGCTGGCGTCACTTTCTCATCTGACGAGCTTTCGGAGTGGTGACGCGAAGAACGCCCTCTCCGTTCAGCTCGGCACGTTTCACTGGTATTTCCCACCCACCCGCAGCAATCTCGAGACGCCACAGGTCACGATCGTTGCAGCAGATTCAGTCAGCGCGGAAGCGGTCGTCGGATCGAGCAACTTTGTCTTCGACGAGCGCGAGCGGCAGCTACAGCTTCGTGATATCGTCGAGCTCCGAGTTGCCCAGCAGCATACGGTCCGCATGGGCGGAGACGTCACGGCCAGCAGCTTCCGTCTCGATGCATCGAGCACGAGTCCGCGGGGCGCTTATACAGTGATCGACGATGGTAATATCCGTCCCGCGGGCTCGCTTCTCTCGATTACCGACATCCCCTCCGACGTGCGCGTGCTGAGCTACACGGTCGACGCCAACCCGCAGAAGGTCGACCTCACTCAGGCGCTGTACGCCGCATTTATGGACGACGACTGGCGGGTCACGCCGTCGCTGACGCTCAACCTCGGTTTGCGATGGGACTACGACGACATCACTTCGCGCGGCCGGAGCAAACCGGATCTCAACAACTTTCAACCGCGAGTGAGCTTCAATTGGTACCGGACACCGCAAACTGTCATCCGCGGAGGGGCAGGTCTTTACACAGGAAAATTTCCCTACGCCGTTTACTCGGATGCAATCCAGTTCGGTCCAAACGGGAACGCCGCGGTGACGTTCAAGGGAAGCCAGTTTCCCCCGCCCGCCTTCATGCAGGGTCCTTCGGCTTCCCAGGTCGCCACCCTTCGCAACTCCTTTCCGCCGCGGGAAATACGCGAGACCTTTGCTCTCGGCCTCCAGCAGCCCGAAAGCCGACAGGTCTCCATCGGCTTTCAGAGGCAGCTCGGAGAGACGTGGACAGTCGCGCTCGACGGTGTGTTGGTCGACACCCGACATCTGCCGCGATCATGGGACTTGAATCCCGACGCGCGACCAGTCACGGCCGCCGATTCGGTAAACCTCGGCACCGACGCCGGTGATGCGGCGCGGCCGGTGCGTCCAGTGACAGGGTCGTATCGCCGACTGACCACAACCGAGTCCGGGGGGCGCGCCACCTACAGGGGCCTGCTCACCACGTTGCGCCGCCGCATCTCGGAACGTTCTGGCGTCGAGGCCACGTGGGTATGGTCACGCGCGCGCAACAATACTGAAGACATCAACTTCAATGCCTCGCACGCGAACGACTATGACGCCGAATGGGCTGACGCAATAAATGATCGCCGGCACAGAATTTCGGTGCGCGGCTTCCACACCATATTGAAACGTCTTCGAGTGGGGGGTATCGCTGATTTCCAGACTGGCACTCCAATCAATCGGATTGCCTTCTTCCGCGATCTCGATGGATCGGGCGACATCTACGGAAATGGCTTCGTCGGCAATTACGATCGTTTCGCCGGCGTGCCACGAAATGGAGAGCGGCTTCCCAGTAGCTTTCAGTTGGGCGCGAATAGCGTTTACGAATTGCCGGTTGGTCGCGGCTACCTCGAGTTCCGCGCCGACGTTTTCAACCTTCTCAACACGCGAATCGTATCGGGGTTCGTCAACGGCATCCCGGGCGGTGGTCCGCGCACTCAGGTTGGGAGGCCCGGCGATCCCGTGGTGTACCGAAACGGCGGCGCCCCGCGACAGGTGCAGCTCTCAGCAAGATACGTCTTCTGATGCCGGCCGTCCGTTCGCGGGGCGTCAACGTTCGAAAATGTCTCTCCGCATGTTCTGCGCTGATCATGGCCTCCGCGTGTGCGTCGGAGAGCCCCAAGCCCACGATGGACGTTGCGGGAATGCCATGGGAGGGTATCGTGGCACGAAGCCGTGGAACGGTAGTCAGGTGGCGGATGTGGCGCGGCGATCCGTCCATTAACAGCTACATCGATCAGTGGGTGGCGCCGCGACTGTTCCGTGATTACGGCATCACCCTCCAGACCATGGATGGCCAAGGCGCCGAGATCGTAAATCAGCTTGTCGTCGAACGCGAGGCACATGCGACGGGCTCGACGGACCTCGTATGGATCAACGGAGATACGTTCCGCAATTTGCGAAAGGAACGGCTGCTTTGGGGGCCGTGGGCCCAGCGCCTTCCCAATGCCGCGTTCGTCGACAGTGGCTCGCCGACCATCATGCGCGATTTTGAGCAGCCGCTGGGGGGGATGGAATCGCCGTGGGGCCGAGTGCAACTCGCGCTGATCTATGACACTTCGAAAGTGGCCGAGCCACCCCGCACGGTTGCCGAGCTTGCGAAATGGATCCGCGCCCATCCTGGACGCTTTACGCACGATCAGGAATTCACAGGCATGACTTTCCTGAAGTCGGTGATGTACGCTCTCTCAGGGGGAGCGGGTGCGTTCCAGAATGGTTTCGACGAGAGGCGCTACAGGCGCGGAAGCGAGCGTTTGTGGAGCTGGCTCGACAGCGTGCGTCCGTCCTTCTGGCGGCGCGGCACTACGTATCCTGCGGGCGTCGCGGATCTCCATCGCCTGTTCGCGAACGGTGAGATCGCCTTCACGATGTCGTACAACCAGAACGAGGTGGTGACCAAAGTCCGCCAAGGTATTCTGCCAACAACCTCGCGAGCGCTCGTATTGCGAGATGCCAGCATCGCGAACTCGCACTACCTCGGAATCCCGGTCAGCGCCCGCAACCCCGCCGGAGCGATAGTAGTCGCGAATTTTTTGCTCTCCCCAGCTGCACAGTTCGAGAAGTCGAGGCCTGAAGTGTGGGCGGACGGGACTGTACTCGACCCGCACAAACTGCCTTCCGAATGGTCGGCCCGGTTCAGCGCAATCGGTTCCGATCCCCACGCCGCACCCGTGGACACGCTCGCGCGTTACGCACAGCCCGAGATAGCACCGGAGTACCAGGAGCGCCTGATGAGCGATTGGCGCTCCCGTATCCGGGCGCGCGTCGAGTGAAGCGGAAGAACGTCGGACTTCTCGCAGCTACTTTTGTCGCGAGCCCGGTACTCGCGGGGATCGTCTACTCCGCGCTTGCGGCCGTTCATCTCGTAGGACCGGCGCGCTCCGGCCTGTCCACCGACAGCATACGCGCGGTTTTAGCGGATAGGGTGACGTGGAGCGGTCTGGGCTTTACGGTGTGGGTGGCTGGCGCCTCGACTCTGGTCGCAGGCATGCTCGCAATGGGCTTGGCGTTTCTCTTCCGCGGCCACAATCGGCTCGACAGACTGGCGCGAGTTCTCGCGATCGCTCCGCTGCCATTACCGCACGCCGTCGCCGCGCTGTGTGGAGTGCTGATATTATCGCAGAGCGGCG
>DASYVU010000081.1:0-1696 GCA_035936715.1 Gemmatimonadaceae bacterium | reverse complement strand
GCGGAAGAAGAGAACATTCTACGGGCGCGCACATGGGCCATACGGAGCCGACTGGTGCGCAACGATTTGCTGTCGGATAGCACCTTGAGAAGGATCCACAAGGAGATGTTCGGTGCCGTCTGGAGATGGGCCGGCGTCTATCGACGGAGCGATAAGAACATAGGCGGCCCCTGGAGCCAAGTCCCCGCTCTCGTTCGACAGGTGTGCGAGAACTTCGCGCTACGCGTATCGCTGGCAGGCGAGGATCGCGATCGTCTGTGCGTTGAGTTCCACTACCACATCGTCAATATTCACCCGTTTGTCAACGGCAACGGTAGACATGCCCGGTTCTGCGCCGACAGATTGGTCGAGAATCTGGGAGGACGCCCGTTCCCGTGGGGCCGCGACGCTCTTGGCGGAGAAGGGGCGGCTCGTCAGAGCTATTTAGCTGGGCTTCATGCAGCCGATGCGGGGGACTTGGCGCTTTTAGTGCGATTCGCTCGTTCGGGAGCCAAGCGCGAGGCGTCGGACATGTCGATCGATAAATGAGTTGATCTCCTTCGAGGGCCTTGTTTTCCAAATCAGGGGAACTTTGCCGCTACACATGGCGTTGGTGTCGACCAGGTAGGTCAACCGACGATCTTGCGGGACTGTGGCGACTGCGGCTCAGGCATCCGCGTCCTCCACTCGGCGAGTCGTAACCACCGGAGACTGCGTACAGACACGTTATCCATCGAACATGGGGTGCGCCTCGCTGGCACCACTCCTGTTCATTGATGCTTTACGCAGTGCCATAGCGAACTTCGTCGGAGTTGAGTCATTTGTCAGACTCGCCGGGCAAGAGTTCGACGTGATCCACTTCTACCAGCAGCTCCGTTCGCCCAAGGCCAATGGCGCAGGCGTGGATGCCGCTGGCTGCGAACGCGGCGCCGACCTCTTCGCACCCATTTCCTCTGACTTCACGCATATGGTGAAGTCCGTCGACGTTTAGCGGGACTGCTTCGACACTGCGCGAAGGGCTTCCAACCCGCGCTCGATGGTTTCGATCTTCTTCGGAAAGCTGAAGCGCACGTGGCCGCGACCCGATGACGGGTCGTGATAGAAGCTCGACGCGGGCACCGTCGCGACTGCCGCCTTCTCGATGAGGTGCCTTGCGAACGCCACATCGTCGTCAAAGCCAAATCCTTTTATCCCCGCCATCACGTAGTACGCGCCGTCGGGAGCCTCGACCTCGAAGCCGCACTCCCGCAGTCCCGTGACGATCACGTCACGGCGTTCTGAATAGTCGCCGAGGAGCTCCACATAAAAGGATGAAGGCAGCTCGAGCGCGGACGCGATCGCGATCTGCAGGGGATGAGCGGCTCCGACGGTCAGGAAGTCGTGCACTTTGCGGATGCCTTCGCTCAGCGCCGGCGGCGCGATGAGCCAGCCGATCCGCCAGCCGGTGACCGAATAGGTCTTGCTCGCCCCGCTGATCGTGATCGTCCGCTCTCGCATTCCCGGCAGCGTCGAGAGGCTGATGTGGCGCCCGCGATAGACGAGGTGCTCGTAGATCTCGTCGGTGATGGCGATCGCGTCGTGCTCGATGCACAGCTGCGCGATGAGCTCGAGCTCAGCCTGCGAGTACACCTTGCCGGTGGGATTGTGCGGCGTGTTGACCACGATCGCCCGCGTCTTGGCATTGAAAGCGTGCCGGAGCTCATCCGGATCGAATGAC
>DASYVU010000080.1:0-8683 GCA_035936715.1 Gemmatimonadaceae bacterium | reverse complement strand
AGAAGCTCGGGGATCCACGCACCCCGCTTCTCGTTTCGGTCAGATCCGGAGCGCCCATTTCCATGCCGGGAATGATGGAAACGATTCTAAATCTCGGCCTCGATGATCGGACGGTGGCCGGCCTGGCGGAGCAGAGCGCCAACGCGCGCTTCGCGTACGATTCGTACCGGAGGTTCATTCAGATGTACTCGGACGTGGTGCTCGGTGTTTCGGCGCACGACTTCGAGCACCTGCTCAAGGCAAAGCGCATGACTGCCGGCGCTGCGTCGGACGCTGATCTCGGAGAGAATGATCTCAGGAATCTGGTGGAGGAGTACAAGTCGCTTGTCCGAAATCGTACCGGGTCAGATTTCCCTCGCGATCCGGTCGTGCAGCTATGGGGGGCGATCGAGGCCGTCTGGAAATCGTGGACGCTCAAGAAAGCGAAGGATTACCGTAGGGTGCACGGTATCTCCGAAGATCTGGGCACGGCTGTAAGCGTCGTGTCGATGGTTTTCGGCAACCTTGGCGACGATTCCGGGACCGGCGTCGCGTTCACGCGAAATCCCTCGACTGGAGAGAGACGCTTTTACGGAGAGTTTCTCATCAACGCACAGGGAGAAGACGTCGTCGCGGGGACCAGGACACCGCTGGACATCGACGACATGGCGCAGCGGCTGCCCGACGCGTACAAGGATCTGATCGACACCCAGGAGCGGCTCGAGCATCACTACCGTGACATGCAGGATCTCGAGTTCACCGTCGAGCGTGGCAAGCTCTATCTGCTCCAGACGCGGACCGGAAAGCGTACCGCCGCCGCGGCCGTGCGCATCGCGCGTGACATGGTAAACGAAGGTCTGATCGACCGCGTTGAGGCCGTGAAGCGGGTCCCCGCCGCGCATCTCGATCAATTGCTGCACCCGATCATCGATCCGTCGATTCGCGCGACTCCCCTCTGCACTGGACTGCCGGCGAGTCCGGGAGCCGCGAGCGGCATCGCCGTGTTCGATCCCGACACGGCGGAGCAGCGCTCTCTCGCTGGAGAAAACGTGATCCTGGTGCGCGACGAAACAACGCCCGAGGATTTTCACGGGATCGTCGCCGCGCGAGCCGTCCTCACTGCGCGCGGAGGCATGACCAGCCACGCAGCTGTGGTCGCGCGCGGCATGGGGAAATGCGCGGTTGTCGGCTGCAAGGACATTCACGTGGATCTCGAGCGCCGGTGTTTCAGCGTCGACGGTAAGGAGATCGCGGAGGGTGACTGGCTGACTCTCGACGGCGCGACCGGTCGTGTATTCGCCGGCGATCTTTCGACGATTCCGAGCGAGGTGGTGCGCGTGACCAGCGGCGCGCTCGCCGCTTCGCAGGCTCCGCTATATCAATCGTATGCCGAGCTACTTGGCTGGGCCGACGAAGTGCGAAAGCTCCGTGTCCGCGCCAACGCCGACACTCCTCGCGATGCGCGAATAGCGCGCAGCTTTGGCGCTGAGGGAATCGGGTTGTGCCGCACCGAGCACATGTTCTTCGAGGGCGAGCGGATAACCGCGATGCGCGAGATGATCGTCGCACGCGAAGAAGGTGGCCGCCGGCGCGCGCTGAACAAGCTGCTGCCAATGCAGCGCGCCGACTTCGAGGGAATCTTCGAGGCGATGGATGGATTGCCGGTGACGATCCGGCTGCTCGACCCGCCGCTGCACGAATTTCTTCCACACGGCGGTGAGGAAAGCAAGCTGCTGGCACGGACACTGGACATCCCGCGCGCGGACCTGAATCGCATCATTGAATCGCTGCGCGAGACAAATCCGATGTTGGGGCACCGCGGGTGCCGGCTGGGGATTTCTTACCCGGAGATTACAGAGATGCAGGGCCGCGCCATACTGGAAGCTGCGGTACGTGCGATGCGTCGCGGTATCAGGGTAAGGCCCGAGATCATGATCCCGCTTGTATCGACGGTGAAGGAGTTCGAGCACCAGCGCGCGGTGATCGACGACGTGGCCAAACGCGTGCTCGGCGGCATGGGGGAGAAGATCTCGTACCTGATTGGCACGATGATCGAGCTGCCCAGGGCCGCGCTCACGGCGGCGGAGATCGCGCGGTCGGCCGAGTTTTTCTCCTTCGGAACAAATGACCTTACCCAGACCACCATGGGGCTGAGCCGGGATGATGCAGGCCGGTTCCTTCCTTCTTACATAGATCGGGGTATTTTTGCAGATGACCCTTTTCAGGTTCTTGACACCGAAGGGGTAGGAAGACTCGTAAGGATAGCTGTTGAAGAGGGACGGCGCGTTCGGCCAAATATCAAACTGGGAATCTGCGGGGAGCACGGCGGCGAGCCGCGCTCCATCGCTTTCTGTCATTCGCTGGGGCTCGATTATGTGTCATGCTCACCTTTCAGAGTACCAATCGCGCGGTTAGCCGCTGCTCATGCCGCTCTTGAAGCGTAGGCTCGGCCACGCGCGCCGCCTGGAGCTGATGCCGGCAGGATCCCTGCCGATGGCGGGCGTGCGCGCTGCGCGTCCGCTCAGAATCGCGCTCGTCACCGAGTACTACTACCCACACCTGGGCGGCATCTGCGAGCACGTCCACTTCTTCGCGCGCGAAGCACGGCGATACGGACATCAGGTGGACATCATCACGTCCAACATTCCGGGCGCCCGGTACGAGCCGCACGTCATTCGCCTTGGGAAGAGCCAGCCCATTTACGCCAACGGATCACAGGCGCGATTCACCCGGGGATGGGAGCTGCGAAAGAATCTGAAGCGCGTGTTCAGCCTGGGTCAGTACGACATCATTCACGTCCATTCGCCACTCAGTCCCGTTCTCCCGGTGCTGGCGATAGAAGAAGCGAATTGTCCTGTCGTCGGCACCTTTCACACCTATTTCGATCGCTCGATCGGCTACGCGGTCGGCAGGCGATACTTCCAGAAGCGACTCGACCAGCTTCACGCGGCTATTGCCGTTTCGCACTCCACGACGATCGCGCTCAATCGATACTTCGAAGCAAACTGGACGATCGTCCCCAATGGAATCGATACCGACGTCTTCAACCCGCACGTTCCCCGCCCCGCCTCACTCCGCACCGATGTTCCCGTCATTCTCTTCCTCGGAAGATTCGACCCGCGAAACGGCCTCACCACCCTCATAGAATCCTTCAAGAAGATTCGCGGCCGGAACCGTGAAGCGCAGCTTGTCGTCGTGGGCGATGGCCCGCTTCGCAAGCACTACTATCGCGCCGCGGGTGGCGACCCCGACATCACCTTCGTCGGCTCAGTGCTGGGAGAGCGGCCCAGCTACTACGCGCATAGCGCGATGTACGCCTGCCCCACGACCAAGGCCTCTTTCGGAATCACTCTGCTTGAATCGATGGCGTGCGAGACGCCGGTCGTTTGCTCGGACATCTATGGCTTCCGCGACGTGGTCAAACACGAGCGCGAGGCACTAATGGTGCAAAGTGGAAACGTAGATGATCTCTCCGATGCATTGGTGAGACTTCTGGACGACGAGACGCTCCGTGCACGGCTCGGAAAGCGGGGCCGTCAGGAGGCGGAGCAATACTCCTGGGCCAAGGTCACCGAGACTGTGCTCGACATCTACACCGCTGTGCTGCGCCGGAATACACACGAATGATCGCGTTTGCCGCACTTGGAGTTTCGGTAATCGGGGGAATCGGCGGAGTCGCGCACGGCGCGTTCCACCGCAACAGTCCAATCTTCGGTCGCGCCTTGGGGAAGATCGACAGTGACCGTAAGGTCGTGGCCCTCACGTTCGACGACGGCCCGAACCCAGACGCGACTCCGCTCATCCTCGACACGCTTGCGGAAAAGGGTGTGCGAGCCACGTTCTTCATCCTGGGAAGTCACGCTGAGCGCTGGCCGGAGCTGGTGAGAAGGATCTCACACGAAGGCCATCAGCTGGGCAATCACGGCTACTTCCACCGGAAGCTCCACTTCAAGAGTCCGTTTTACGTGAGCCGCGACATCCGGCTCGGACTCCGTGCGATCAGGCGTGCGGGTGGTCCCGCGCCGAAGTACTTCCGCGCCCCGCATGGTTTTCGGAGTCCGTGGACGAGCTCAATCGCCAGCTCGTACGGCGAGCGCACCGTCGGCTGGTCACTCGGCGTCTGGGACAGCGATCGGCCCGGCGTCGAGGAGATTGTGAAGCGCACACTCGAAGGCGTTTCGCCTGGATCGATCGTACTGCTGCACGACGGGGACGGATACAATCCCGATGGCGACCGGATGCAGACCGCCGCTGCATTGCCGTACATCATCGACAGGCTCAAAGATCAAGGCTACGAATTCGCGACTCTGCCGACTGAATGAGCCCTAAGCTGAAGAAAGGGATTCGCTGGGCGATTTCCGCCGCGATTCTCGTCTTCCTCATTATCTTTGCCCGCACAATTAACTGGCACCAAGCGTGGAGCGCGATGCGCCACGCGTCCCTTCCGCTCCTGGCAGCGGCGATCGGCGTCAACATTCTCTCCGTCCTGATCAAGGGGGTGCGGTGGTGGCTCTTCCTCCGCCCGATCGGAATCAAGTCGCTCCCGCTTGCCATTCGCGCGACCATCGCGGGAGCGGGCCTCAACAACGTCCTCGTCGCCAGCGGCGGCGATGCGGCGCGCGTTGTGTTCGTGTCGCGAGTGAGCGGCGTTTCCAGCTCCACCGTGCTCGCCTCGATGGCGCTGGAAAAGCTGTTCGATCCCATCGGGTTTGTGATGCTGCTGGTGTTCGGAGCCATCGCCTTTCAGCTTCCCCCCCAGTTCGAACGGTGGAAAGTGCCGGCGGAGATTCTGCTCGTCGTCATAGTGCTGTTACTGGCATTCTTCGTATACGCTACGAGGCACATCAAGCCGGAGCACGTGCCGGAGCGTCGCGCCAAGCCGCGTACGTTGTGGGGAAAGGTTCGCGCGTATTTCATTAGCTTCGGCCAGACGGCGGGACGCCTCGCTACGGGACCTCGCTTCCTCGCCGCGATGCTTCTCTCTCTCGCAGCGTGGGGGTGTCAGCTCTGGACATTCGAGCTGGCCGCTGCAGCGGCCCATGTCTCGATCCCGCTCGCCGGAAGTCTCGCCTGTCTGCTCGGCATCAACGTCGGGCTGATCATCCGCGCTACTCCCGGCAATGTGGGATTCTTCCAGTTTGTCTATGCCTTGATGGCGGCGCAGTTCGGCGTTTCGCGGAATGACGCGATCGCGGTGTCCCTGCTGATCCAGACCATCCAGATTCTTCCCCTCACCCTGTTGGGTATCGCGCTCGCGCCGGAGTTCATATTCCGCGGGGGGAAAAAGGACAAGGAGACAGAGGCGGTCGCGAAGAAGATCGAGAAGGAGAAGGAGCTGCACGTCGGTCCGCTCTCGACCGCGGAAGAGGTTCTGCAGCGCGCGGCCAAGGCGGGAGTCGCGCCCCCGCCCAAGAAATCCTAGCGGCTGGCGACTTTCCGCTCGCGGGCGCGTTTCAGAAACGCGACGAACTCCGCGGGATTTCGGGTGAGTCCACTGAAGGTCGCCTGCACTTTGCCGTCCGGCGCCATCACCGCGTAGAGCGGAAGCGCCACCGTTCCGAAAGTTTTCTCCTGAAACGCCTGCTGCCGCTCGTAAAGCTCGCCGTCGCCATCGGTATAGAGGCGCGAGAGCACGAACTGGCTGAGCTCGGCGCTCACATCGGGACGGCTGAAGATGTTTGCTTCCATCCAGCGGCAGTTCGTGCAGGTGTAGCCGGTGAAATCGACGAACACGAGCTTGCCCGTCGACCGCGCCGCGTTGAGCGCGCCCTGGTAATCGTTGAGCATCCACGTGGATGATTCACCACCGACGGAGGCGATCGCGGTCGTAGGAGCTGCCGGAGGGAGAAACGCTTCGATCTGCGGAAGCGATCTTCCGTTCAACCCCGATGCAAGCCACACGGCCACCAGGAGTGAAGCTCCGGTTGCCGCAATTTCTCCCAGACGCCATTCCCGTCGCTGGATCGGCTCGCGAACGTTCCGACCAAGGTAGAAGGCTCCGCCGATTGCGAGACCCGACCAAGAGAGCAATACAACATTGCGAGTGAAGACTCCCCAGCCGAGCACCATGTCCGTGTTCGAGACGAACTTGATGGCGGCTCCGATCTCGAGCAGGCCAATCAGGACGCGGAGCGTTTGCATCCAGGCGCCCGCGTGGGGAAGCCTCGATACCGAGCGCGGCGCGAGCGCGAGCAGCACGAACGGCAGCGCGAAGGCTGTGGAGTAAACGATCATCCCGACGACGGGGGTTGCCCACGATCCGCGAGAGGCGAGGACGAGCAGGGTCCCGACAAACGGGGCTGTGCAGGTGACCGATGTCAGCGTGAACGTGGCACCCATGATGAGCGCGCCAAGGGAGCTGCCCGGAGCTGCGCCGCGTGACGCACGGTCGGCGGCATTCGCGAGTTGCCACGGCACCGGAGTCGCGAGCCATCCAAACAGGTTTGCCGCGAAAACCAGGAAGAGCGCAGCGAGAATCAGGTTCACCCACGGATCCGCCGCAAATCGATTCAGGCCGGCAGCGCCGAAAACTACGGCGAGAGCGAGCCCAAGCACGGTGAAAGTCGCGACGATGCCGAGCCCAAACAGAAGTGGGCGTCGCAAACTGAAGGCGGTGTTGCCGCTCGGCGTTGCGAAGTAGGCGATGGTGACGGGCACCATCGGAAACACGCACGGCGTGAGCAGTGAGAGGAGACCTGTGGTTGCTGCGAGCCAGAGAAATCCGACGCTCATTTTCTATCCGCGATCAGGAGAACGACCGCGAGTTTTTCGGTGCGTGGAGGAAGACAGAGGGTCTCGCTGCAAACCTGATATCGCACACCGACCTGAAATTTCCGGAAGCCCGTGAGTGAGCGACCAGGAACACCAACTGGAATCGTGAAGCGCGCGGTGCCCGAATAGAGCTCTGTCTCGATGCCGAAGTTTTTGTCGAACGTGCGCTCCGGTTGAGGCGCTTTGATCACGCCGCGGACAATCACGTCGCCGGCATCAATCAGCTTGATTGAGAGCGGGATTGGTCCCCCCACCTTCTGGGTAAGCGAGTAGATGTGCCATCCCTTGGCGATGTCCGCCTGTACCGTGAGCGGAACGGTGCGTCCAGGCGTGACCTGGAGTGGCGTGCTGCGCGGGACTACGCTCCATCGAACCGGACGGATCGACAGCGTGCGGCCGCCGTTGGTGGGTATCGGCACAGCCCAACCCAGCGCAGCGTCCCGAATGGGGCGCTGATCAGTGGCCGCGACGAGCGGAAACAGAAGGAGATATGCGAGCTTGTTCATTGTGACAGAATATATCACCGAGAGGCGCGATCCCTGCGTAGATACCCGTTAATTCCTACCGTGTTCGAGCGCAATCCCTCATGCAACATCCCCTAATTCCACATCCGCCCTTCTTCTTCGAGAGCTGGTACAACGTCGTCAGAACGGTCACGCTTTCGATCATCGGCTTTGCCGCCCTAATGGTCCTGCTTCGCGGATCGGGCAAACGCACGCTCTCCAAGCTCAATGCGTTTGATTTCGTATTTGTCGTAGCGGTCGGTTCGGTGTTCGCTTCGACGATAATTTCGAAGGACATCACGCTTGTCGAAGGCGTCGCGGCGATGGCGACCCTGATCGTTATCCAGGTTACTCTGGCGGAATTGGCTATGCGATTTTCGACTGTGGAACGAATTATCAATGGAAAACCGACCCTGCTTCTCTCACACGGAAAATTCATCCCTCGTGCCCTCAAGAAGGAGCGCATAACCGAGGAAGAGGTGCGTGGCGCCATTCGCGCGAAAGGTGTTAATCGGGTCGAGGATGTCGACGCCGTCATACTTGAAAACGATGGCTCGCTCTCCGTTGCCTGGGAGGCGAAAGGGCCGGGCCGCAGCAGCCTCGTAGATGCGACGGTCCCCGAAGGCACCCGCGCCGAAGAAAGCTCGAAGAAGCCGGACAAATAAGCGTCTGGAGTGCGCCCTCCGGTGGTCGCCGACCACTCGAGCTTGGTTTATGTTTTGCGTGCGTTAGACCGTACATCCCCCAGGATTCACCGTGCAAGCCCAAGCCGCCAAGAACACAGGTTATCGCACCTTCCTCGACCCTCGAGGGCGGCTCTGGGAGGTATGGATGGTCCACCCCTCGTCGATCGAGCGCCGCAAGATGGAGCGCCGGTCCCCCGTTGAAAACGCAGTCTTTCTGATCGAGCAGCGGGTGATGGGCGACAGACGCGCGCAGCCCGGGACGCGGGGCGCGGTCGCCACCGAATTCAGCTCCGGCTGGCTCTGTTTCGCCAGCAATGGTGAGAAGCGCCGGCTGGCACCGGTTCCGGTCAACTGGATGAGCGCCAACGACGGACAGGTTGCCGAATGGTGCCGGATCGCGAAGCGAGTCGTGAAATGCGGCCCGACCTGGGATCCGGCCGACGAGATCATCTCGGACACCGCAAGGCCAAGCCCGCTGGCAGGCAGGCGCGGGAGATAACAACAATGGCTGACTTTCTTCAGCCGCTGCGCTAGGCCCCCCGAATAAGCCACTCGACCCCCACGCCGAGAATCGCTCCAATCGCGGCGCCGGCGAGCGCAGCATTCGCTCCGCTGCAGCCCCCGCTTGTCTCACAGAGGCCGATGGCCATGTAGTATCCCATGAGGCCTCCAGCGACCGCGCCTAGGGCTCCACCGATTACTCCGTGCGGAACATCATTGGTCTGGGTGGCACTGGTCTCTCTG
>DASYVU010000079.1:0-29291 GCA_035936715.1 Gemmatimonadaceae bacterium | reverse complement strand
ATCCAGGTGCAGGTGGTCCTCCGCGTACCCGGTTGGAGCGCCATACGGACGTGTCCAGATGCCCGGCAGCGTCTCCCTTGCGATCAGGCTGAAGCGCTCGATCGCACTCCGGGTGTCCAGGTAAGTATCGCCAATACGATATATATTGGCGGCCGTCCCCCAGGCGTGCGGAGTAGCGTTCTTGGAGAACCGATGGGACGGAGAGCGATACCCTCCGTTTGCCGATATGTGGACCAGCGTCCCGACGGCCTCCCGGAACCTGTCCAGGCACACTGCCAGTAGCGTTATTGCGCACGGAACGTACCGGGGGAAAGTCCTGAGGGGCGGGGCCTCCCGTACGTCGACCTGGATGAACTCCCAGAGCAGGAAATTCGTGGCCAACTCGATTTTCATGGCCGAATCCCAGGAAGGCACCTCATAAAAATAGCGTGGGAGCTGCCTCAGCCGCCCGGCAGAGTCCTTCCATTCCTCCCCGGGCCTCAGCGCCTTCCGGTATTCGGGCGGCAGCGTCAGTCCGTCGACGACCCTGAGCGGGAAGTTCGGCGACTCATTCAGGCCGGCATTACCGGCAAAGACAGGGGAGGAGCTCATTCGTCGGGCGGGCCCTGGGTGAGGAACTCATATATGGTATGCGAGATCGCGGCGATGGTTCGCGAGCGGCCCGAACCCTCGGGATCCCACTCGGTCAGAATGACAACGACGTAGGGCTTCCGTTTCGGCAGATAGACTACGCCCGCGTCGTGCGCGATGGTCGAGATCTCACCCGTTTTGTGGGCGACCCGCGCGCCTTTGGGCAGCCGGGCTGGAATCCCCTGATTGAACTCCTGCCCGTGCAGGATGTCCATCATCCGCCGCGACAGTGCCGGAGAGAAGGCCTTGCCTTCCGACAACAGCACCAGAATTCGCAGCAGCCCATCAGCCGTCACCATGTTGTTGATGCCTTTCTCGAAGGCGAGCTCGTCCTCGACCCCGCGTTTCAGGTCGATTCCATCATCGACATCCAGCTCCCTGAGCGTCCGATTGACCGCGTCCGGTCCCATCACGCCCAGGAGGAGGTTGGTCGCGAGGTTGCTGCTGGTTGTGATCATGTGATACGCGAGCTCGTCCACGCGCATCATCTTGCCGACCGCATTGTGTACCGCCGAATTTGCGTCGCGACCCGACTCCACACGGAACGGCACGTTCTCGACCACGCTCAAAAAACGGTTCCGGACGTGAACGCGCGAATGCGGCAGCAATTCCCCTCGGTTGATCGCAGCGAACGCGCCCAACAGTATCGGGACCTTGATCGTGCTCGCGGCGTGGAACCAGCGGTCGGCCTTGTAGTGGAGCTCGAATCCGGTCTCGGCGTCGTGCAGCGCGACCGCGATCGCTTTCGCGCCCGACTCGCTCTCGATTTTCTCGATCTGCGTTCGCAGCGCGATCTCCCGCGCCGCCGTCGGGGTCTCCGTCTTCGGCATCGAGACGGTCAGGAGTATGCTACGCGAGGATCCGCTTTGGCGTAGGCGAGATCGGTAAGGAGATTCACCATCACGAATACGACGCTCAGGAACAATACGGAGCCTTGAATCGCGGGGAGGTCGCGCCGGGTGATCGCATTGACGACGTAGCGCCCGAGTCCAGGCCAGCTGAAAATCGTCTCGGTGAGAATGCTGCCCGTGAGATAGTATCCGAAATCGAGTCCGAGCACTGTGATGATCGGTATCAGCGCATTCCGCAGGGCGTGCCTCACTACCACGACGCGCTCCTTCAGTCCTTTCGCCCGCGCGGTACGGACGAAGTCGCCGCCCAGCACGTCGAGCATCGCCGATCTGGTGACTCGGGCGAGAAAAGCGATGGAGCGCGAGCCGAGCGCGAAGGCGGGAAGAATCAGGTACTTGATGCCGCCGTAGCCGGAAGGTGGGAGCCACTTCAGAATTACGGCGAAGACGAGAATCAGTATCAATCCCACCCAGTAGACGGGAAACGAGATTCCGAGGTAGGCGAATCCAAGCCCGAGTCTATCGAACCAGCCACCCGGATTCCGTGCACTCAGCACGCCGAGCGTGATGCCGAGCACCGAGGCGAGCAACATCGCGGAGCCGGCGAGGAGGAGGGTCTTCGGGAACCGTTCGCGAATGTCCTGGACGATCGGGCGCTGCGTGATGTACGAGTTTCCGAAATTGCCCCTCAGCACGCCGCCAGTATAGAGAGTGAACTGCTTGAGTAAGGGTTCGTCCAGGTGCAACTCCTTTCTCAGGCGGGCAATCGTTTCGGGATCGGCTCTCTCACCGACCATCTCCTGCACCGGATCTCCGGGCGCCACATAAAGAAGGAGGAACACGACCACCAGCACTCCGAACAGCGTCGGAATTGAAAGGGCGAGTCTCCTGACGATGAAGGACAGCACTTCTCTATTTGCTGATCGTCACATCGGTCCACCGTTGACCGTTGAAGACGGCGGGAACCGTGAACCCCTTTATCCAGGGCTGTATCGCGTACATGTCCTTGTAGAAGAAGAGGTAGATCATCGGCGCATCGTCGAACTGGATCTGGTCGGCCTGGGTGTACAGCGAATTGCGCTTCGATTCATCCTGCTCGCGGTGCGCCTGATCCACCAGCGCATCGAATTTCGGGTTCGAATAGAACGAGACGTTCCCGCCGACTCCCTTGTTCTTGCTGTGCAGCAGCGGGTACAAGAAGTTTTCGGCGTCGGGATAATCCGCCCACCACTCCTTGAGAGCGAGATCGGTCTTGCCTTTGCGCGCGGCTTCGCGCATCGATGGTGCATCGCGCTGCACGATCTTGGCGCGGATACCAGCCTCGGCGAGATTCGCCTGGATCGTCTGAGAAAGGCGCGGAGACTGATCGGTGGTCGCCGCCCATAGCTCGACGTCGATGCCGTTGGGGTGACCAGCCGCGGCGAGGAGCTGCTTCGCTTTGGCGACGTCGTGCGGATATGTCTTGCGATTCGGATCAAACCCCCCAAGGATTGGAGGAATGACGCCGTTCGCCACGGCCCCTCGGCCGGCCATTACCTGGCTCAACGTCGTGCTCACATCGACGGCGTAGTTGAGGGCTTGCCTCACGCGCACGTCGGTGAGTGGGCCGCGAGTGTTATTGATAGCGACGTACCAGAAACGAAGCGCGGGCGCGGAAGTAAGGAGCTTCTTTTTCACCGGGTCTACCTGCCAGGACTTGCCTGCTTCGTCAGGTACGTTCAACACATCGACATTTCCTGACTCGAACTCGGCGGTGGCAGTGCTCGCTTCGGGGATGATGCGCGGCATCAGAGAATCGGTTTTCGGCGGGCCGTCGAAGTAGTCTGGATTCTTTGCGAAGCGCAGATAATCATCGTGTCTCCACTCAACGAACTTCCACGGACCGGTGCCGATCGGTTTCTGCCCGAAGTCGGTGAGTGGATTGTCGGGGACTATCGATGTCACCGGCATCGCGAGCAGCTTCGGGAAAATCGAGAATGGCTCCTTCAGCGTAATCACGACCGTAGAGTCGTCTGGCGCCGCCATGCCTGAGATCGTCTTCGCCTTCCCGGCCGCGTAATCCTCGGCGCCCTTGATTGGGTAGAGCGGCCAGCCGCGTCCGCCCTTGGTGGCGGGATCGAGGACGCGCTGGAAGGAATTGACCACATTGCTCGCCGAAAATGGGCGGCCGTCGTGAAACTTGACGCCCCTGCGCAGATGGAAGGTGTAGATGATTCCATCGGCGCTCACATCCCAGGATTTGGCGAGCCCGGGGACGACTTTCGCGTCAGGAGTGAAGCGCGTCAGTCCGTCGAATACGTACGCGACGGCGCGTCCCGTCGGCACATCAGTGGAGAGCGCTGGATCGAGGGACCTGGGATCGTAGGTATCT
Organism: Gemmatimonadaceae bacterium; assembly: GCA_035936715.1. Lineage (GTDB taxonomy): Bacteria > Gemmatimonadota > Gemmatimonadetes > Gemmatimonadales > Gemmatimonadaceae > UBA4720. The sequence goes on along the minus strand of DASYVU010000079.1, from coordinate 25,439 downwards.
CGAGAGTCGATGATCGTCTTACGAGTAGATCCCGACTCACCGCCGCCGCCGCAGGCGAAAATGGCGGGTAAAACGAGGAGGAAAAGTCGCCGCATACGATTGCTCTTACCGTTGACATGAAGGGGCAAAATACGAGAACTTTCGCGGACCCCCGAAACAGGCCTCACCGTGAGCGCAGAATACTATTACCGCCGCCAACTTGGCGCCAAGGATCTACTGCCCGCCGTTGGCGTTGGTGTCGCCGTCGGTTTGGCTGGCTTCTACATTGTGCAACTCTTAATCCAGCGGACGCCCCTCGTTCCGCAGGGAGCGCTCGCTCGGGCGCCGACTACGCCTCCGAAGCGAATGCTTGGAGACAGAACGGAGCCCGAGACGGAGACGCATTACGCTCGCGAGCTGCCGCCCGGACAGCCACCGGGCGCTCGCGTGCTGAAAGGGTGAAGCGCGGACTCGGACTACGGCTCGGGACTCTCACCGCACTAGCGATTTTCGCAGCGTTTCTTGGGGGCAGCACAGCCAGCGCTCAGAACATTGATTGTCAGCGCGGGGACCTGGAAGTGATGCGCCTGGTATTCGAGGGAAACAATGCCTTTTCGGACGCCGAGCTCGCGAAAACGATCGTAACCACGCCATCGGCGTGGGCGCGGCGTTACCTCTACCTGCCATTCACGGTCAAACATTGCCTGGACCGCACCGAGCTCCCGAATGATCGCGCCCGGCTGATAATCTTTTATCGCCGTCGGGGGTATCCAAGGGTGACCGTCGATACCGTCGTCAAGACGCTGGGGGCGGGGGCTGTCGAGGTAAGATTCAAAATCAACGAAGGACCGCCGATCATAGTGAGATCCTTCGTCCTGCGCGGACAGGATTCGGTACCCGAGAAAGCGCGGATAGTCCGCGATCTTCCTGTGCACGAAGGCGGGAGATTTGACCGCTTCGCGATCGATGCCGCGGCGGACACCGTCCGCGAGCGCTTGCACAACAACGGGTATCCAAGGGCAGATGCCGTCAACAGCTTCACCGTGAGCGACAGCATGCTGAGCGCGTGGGACACGTTGACTGTAACGCCAGGACCAAGAACGAGGATTGGAGCAATCAAGATTCAGGTAACGCCCGTCGCGGGAATGAAGCAGCAGATACCGACCAGGATCGTGCGCCGCATCATGGGGCTCGACTCCGGGAGGCTCTTCCGCGAAAACGAGATCGTGGACGCGCAGCGCGCGCTGTATCAAACCGAGGCGTACCAGCACGTGTCGATTGCGCCGGACTCGAGCCGTGATTCACTCGTGACGCTATACGCGAATCTCGCCGAGGCGCGAATGCACGCGGCGCGGGTGGGAGCGGGATACGGGACGCTCGACTGTTTTCGCGTGACCAGCGAGTACACCGATTTCAACTTCCTGAACGGCGCGCGCCGGCTCGATCTGAACGCCAGAGTCTCAAAGATCGGCATCGGCCGTCCGCTGAGTGGCGCGCCCGGATTCTGTCCGACGGCGAAGAAGGACGTGTTCAGCAGCCTCCTCAGCTATTACGTGGGCGCCACTCTGCGCCAGCCCGTATTTTTCGGACTGAGGACAGTGCCGACTCTCACCTTGTACAGCCAGAGCGTCTCGGAGTACAACGCGTATCGCCGGACGACTGCGATCGGAGGCGTGGCGTCGGTGGTCTGGCGCTCGGTCACGCGGACGCCCGTCAATCTCAGCTATTCGATGGACCTCGGCCGCACCGAAGCGCAGCCGGCGCTCTTCTGCGCTGTGTTCAACCTCTGCGACGCCGAGGAGCGGAAGCGAGTCGAGAAGACTCAGCGACTCGCGATACTGAGCCTCAGCGCGACGCGTGACAACTCCAACAGCCTGCTGTCGCCGACGCGCGGATCCATCATTCGCGTCGAGGCGCGACACTCTTCGCCGGTGATTCTGTCGGACACCGCGCTCCAATTCAACAAGTTCGTGGGCGATGCGTCGCGCTACGTCAACGCCGGCGGGGGGAACGTGCTCGCGCTCCGGATTCGCGGCGGCGTCGTTTACGGACGAAGCCTGGGTTCCGCTACCGGATTCATTCCGCCATCAGAGCGTTTGTACGCCGGCGGGCCGACAACTGTGCGCGGGTTTGCGCAGAACGAGCTGGGATCGGCGATCTACATCGCCTCTACTCCGTTTCTGGTCGTGCCCCCTGCCGCGAGCGGACTGCCAGACACCGTCGTGAGGGATACCAGTGGGATCCAGAGGAGAGTTGTTCCGGTCGGCGGCAACAGTCTGGTCGTCGCCAATGTCGAGCTGCGTCTTCGGAGCCCGATACTTCCGGAGCTGCTCCAGCTCACTCTGTTCACTGACGCGGGAGAGGTCTGGAATCGGGGAAGCACATCAGCATTGGGCGGCGTGAAGCTGAAAGTCACGCCGGGTATTCAGATGACCGCGTTCTCCCCGGTAGGGCCGGTGCGCGTTGCGATCGGATACAACCCTTACCGGCGGCCGACGGGGCCGCTCTACTACGAAGCAACGAGCGTCCCGGGAGCGCCGCTCCTCTGCGTGAGCCCGAACAACGATGTGCCGACGCATTTCTCTCCCGCCGACCCGGTGACTGGTGTCGTCACCATCACGCAGGATAACCCTGCGGGCGGTTGCCCAGCGACGTATCAGCCCTCCAAGGACAATCGCTTCCGAAGCAAGCTCACGTTCAGCTTCGCGATTGGGCAGGCGTTCTAGCTCCGAATGACGCGCCGTCTCCGCATCGTTCTCGCGAGCGCCATCGTGCTGGTGGGGCTTGGAGTGATACTCGTCCTCAGCATAATCGGCGTGACGCACACCGGCTTCGGTCAGGAGCGCGTGCGCGGAATGGTGACGACGATGCTCGCGGGACAGGTCAAGGGAAAAGTTTACATCGGCCGAATGAGCGGCGGCTTCTTCAATGGCGTCACAATCGACTCGATCGAGATCCGCGACGACGAAGATTCGGTTTTCATTGCCTCGGGACCGATTCGAGTGTCCTACGACCCGCGAGACCTGTTCGATCGCAGAATTCTGCTCAGCAACCTGCAGGCTCAACACCCCGTGGTGCACCTTCGCCAGCACGAGAACGGGGACTGGAACTGGAGACGCATCTTCCCCGCGAGCGTGGAGAAGCAGAAGCGCAACGAGCGCGGTTTCGGACAGTACGTTGTCATCGACTCAACGGAGATTCACGACGCGACGTTCACCCTGACGCTTCCGTGGCATCCGTCGGACACCCTGCGCGGGGCCAAGCTGGATAGCGCGATCAGGTACGAGCTGATTCGGTCGGATCACGAGATTCGCCGCACCCGTGAAGGTTTCGCGCGGACCTGGCGGTGGACGAAGGCTGAGGCGAGCATGGGCTTCGCGCGCATCGCTGATCCCGACACGGTCGGTCGTCTCTTTCGGGTGCGGAAGGCGAGCTTCACCGAGACCGATCCGCCCTTCAAGTTCCGCAACATCTCCGGAACGTTCCTTAACCTCGGTGATTCGATATTCGTCGACGCCGACCACTGGGACCTTCCGCGCTCGACCGGAAGGGCGCGCGGCAGTGTCGTGTGGGGAAGCGATCTGCCGATCCGCTACTACCTGCACGTCGTCGGCGACTCAGTCGCGCTGAGCGACGTCGCATGGGTGTATCCGACGCTGCCCACGACCGGCGGCGGCAAGATGGAGCTCGACATCCGCAGCGAGCGCGATCCGCGCCTCCTGGACTACGTGCTTACGAAAATGGACGTGCGCACGACCGGCTCGCGCCTGTTGGGCCAGATGACTTTTGCCGTCGGCAATCCCATACTCGCGGTGAAGAACCTCGATCTTCAGGCCGCGCCGGTGGACTTCGACCTGCTGCGCACGCTCAATGGAAAGCCATTTCCGTACGACTGGCAGGGGAAGATTACCGGCAACGTGAAAGGAGCGGGCGGACCGCTCAACCATTTCAAAGTGGATCAATCATCGCTGACCTTCGCCGATGCGCACGTGCCGGGAGCGATCACGAGCGCGAGCGGTGACGGCGAGCTCGACATCCTCTATCCGGCCTTCACCGCGTTTCACGACTTCCACGTCGATGTGGGGACGCTCGATCTCCGGACACTGCAGTATCTCAACCCTCTTTTCCCGAAGATCAAGGGAACTGTGTCCGGCACGGCCGCTCTCGACTCGTCGTGGCTCGACGTGCGCTTCAGAAATGCGGATCTCCTTCACCACGACGGCGCGCTGCCTGTATCTCACGTCACCGGCGACGGACGGGTAACGTGGGGGAAGTATCTCGTCTACGATCTGGCGCTCCAGGCGCAGCCGCTCTCGTTCACCGCGCTCTCTCACTCGTATCCATTGCTTCCGTTGCGCGGAAGCTATGCGGGACCTGTGCAGGTAAAGGGGACGTCTCCGAATCTGCTGGTGAATACGGCTCTCACCGGCTCCGCCGGCACCTTCGGATACAACGGATTGCTGGACGCAGATCCTGTGGAGTACGCCGCGCGCGGGCGCGCGACGACCACCGCGCTCGACCTGCGCACCCTGCTGGAGAAGAACACGCTGCCCCACACCCAGCTCACTGGCAAGTACGATCTCGATCTGCGCGGCGAGTCCCTACCTACGCTGGTAGGAAGCGCAGTTGCATCAATCGAGCAATCCACAGTCGCCGGCTTCCGCGTCGATCCTTCCGTCGCGCGCGTACACCTCGCCAACGGTGTGGCGACCGTCGACACGCTGGCCTTGAATGCAACCGGTTTGAAGGCGCACGCCTCCGGAACTTTCGGAATGACCGGGACTCACACCGGCACTCTCAAGTTCAGCGCGGTGATGGATTCGCTGTCGCGGCTTCGAGCGCTGGTGCCGAGTCTGGCGACCAACGCTGCCGTCGACTCGCTTCACGGAAGCACCGAGCTCACGGGCGAGCTGTCCGGAAGCATCGAGCACCTCGGGCTCAACGGGATAGTCAGAGCGAATGATGTCACGTTCGGCGGGCGCGGAGTGGAGAGCATACGCGGATCGATTCTGCTCGCGGATGTCACCAAGAACATACACGGGTCGCTACTATTCGGCGCGGATACGGTCTCTCTCGGTCCCGTCGGCTTCCACAACATCCGGGCGTCGATCGCCCTCGCCTCTCCTACATCCGGACATTTCAGCGCGTCGATGCTGAGCGAGAGCGGGGTACAGACAGAGCTGGCGGGGAATCTCACCCGCAGCAGCGACACGACCATCGTGCGATTGGACTCGGCCGCCGTGCTGGTGGATTCCGCGAACCGTTACCGCCTTCAATACCCCACGCGCATTCAGTTCTCGAAGGGGTTTCTCGCGCTCGACTCGCTTCTGCTGCAGCATAGCAGCAAAGCGAAGCTCGTCGTCGAGAACGTGCGGCTGAACAGCGACTCGATCAAAGGCCACGTGCGAACGGACAGCGTCGACTTGCGGCTCGTGCGCGCATTCGTGCCGGGGCTGGTTGACGCGCGCGGTGCGGTCGTGGCGGACGTCGATATTCGCGGGAGCATCAAGCAGCCGCAGCTATTCGGCCAGATCTCGCTCGGCGACGGCTTCGCGCGGTTCTCCAACCTCGGAACGAGCTACAACCACATCGCGGCCGACATCGCGCTTTCCGGCGACACGGTTCACATCAGAAAGCTCTCGGCAGAAACCGTGAAGGACCGGCGCGGTACGGTTTCAGTCACCGGCACCGTGAGCTTCGAGCACTACGACAATCCATCGTTCTCGTTTACGGCCAATGCTTCCAACTTCCACGCCATCGACAAGCCTGGTCTCGCGGCTCTCGACATATCAACTGGACCGCCGGTCACTCTGACCGGCTCTACCCAGAACGCTGTCATGCGCGGGAATGTGCGCGTCGAGCGGGGAACGATCTACATCCCCGACGTCATCAAGAAGAAGATCATCGATCTCAACGATCCCGAGTTCCAGACCAGCGTCGATACGCTGCTGTCGCAGAATCGCGAAGTGTTGCCACGCGCGCCGAAGGCTGTCGCGCGGAATCTCCGGCTCGAGAACGTGACTATCGACATCGGTCCCGACGTGTGGCTTCGCTCCTCGGAAGCGAACATCAAGCTCGGAGGATCGCTCAACGTGACCCTCGCGCCGCCGAATCCGGGCGAGCCGCCAACGCTTGCACTCGAGGGACAGCTGAGCGCCGACAAGGGGACGTACCGGCTTAATCTGGTCGATCCATTCATCCAGCCCACCTTCGATGTGCAGAGCGGAAATCTTCGGTTTTTTGGAACTTCGGATCTGAATCCGTCGCTCGACATCAAGGCGATCCACACGGTGCGTCAGCCGAGCAAGAGCGTAAACGGCCGAGACGTGAGGGTGGAGGTGGCAATCACCGGCACTCTCGCACAGCCCAAGCTGGCACTCAGAAACCCCGACAATCTCCCCCTGTCCGAGAGCGATTTACTCAGCTATCTCGTCACGGGCGAGCCGGCCGTCGGTCTCGACAACACGACAGGCCAGGTAGCGGGGCTGGGCGTGCGCGCACTCGGGAACATCTTCACGAACGCGATTCCGCGACAGCTGGTAGACATCGTCGAGGTGCAAACCGCCGTCAACACGGATCCGACGATTCAGGGCAGTACCGCAGCGAATTCGCCGTTTTTCGGTCTGCTCAACACGCGCGCGGTTCTCGGCAAGCAACTCGGCAGCAGATGGTTCCTCGGACTGAGCACTGGGTTATGCTTCGTGAATCCGAGCGCGTTCAAGGAGAATCTCGGACTTCAGCTCGAGTACAGGATCAGCTCATTGTACAGTGCGCAAGCGGCGATCGAGCCGGGCTCGAGCAGCACCAGGTGCGACAAAGGGGTGGTTCCGAGTTTTACGCCAACCCAGACTCCACCACAGCTCGGCTTCGATCTTTTCCGCAACTGGCGTTTCTAAAGCGTTGCTGGCTCGTCAATTACGACGTTCACGCCTGCTTAAACGAGCTTCAGCACATGAGCTTTGGTCCGCGAATCTGATGGCGAAAAATCTGCGAGAAAAAGATTCGATGATGTGCCGCTCCTGCGGAAACGAGGAGCGCGCGTCAGAAGGATATCCTTGCACTGATTGCGGAACTTTCGTCTGCATCATCTGCAACTTTCGCGGGATAACGCTGTGCAAGAGCTGCGTCGCGAAACGGCCAGAGCCGCCGTTGACGCCCACACCACCGCCGATCGATTGGCCCGAGCATTGAGCGAGCACGTCACCGCCATCGCCGCGATCGCGCCGATGTTGTGTGAGCCGGACGTAAGAACGACCCAGGTATCGCAGCTTCTTCACGGCCACATCGCGTTAGTCGTCGAGCGAAACGGGTTGTGGCTGCACGTCAAAGCCGCCGACGGATATCCGGGCTGGGTTCACCAGGGTTATGTGGTCACCATGCCTGAGCCAGTTCCGCCGCTCTCGGAAACCGGATGGGACGATCCGCGCCCGCTCTCGCTCGGATGCACCGTGCGCGACGAGCACGGCGCGACCCGCAAGCTTCCGCTCGGCGCCCTGGTCACGGAAGGTCAGGAAAGATTCGGGGGATTGGCGATGACTCTCGAAGAGCGCCGCCACAGCTTCCCACCCGCAGCGGACTCGATCACCGCAACAGCGATGACGTACTTCGAGGGCACATCGTACGAGTGGGGCGGGGTGACGCCATGGGGCTGTGACTGCTCCGGACTCGTGTCGAGCTCTTTCCATCTCCACGACGTCAGTGTGCCACGCGACGCCTGGATGCAAGCGACGACGGGCGAGCCGGTGGAAAGCATTCGCGATCTGCGTCCGGCCGATCTTCTATTTTTCTCCGACGAAGCAGATGGAAAGATCACCCACGTGGCGATCTCGCTCGGCGGAGCGCTGGTCGTCCACCTCGCGCTCGGGCGCGGGGGCTACGCAGTCGACGATCTGGTGAGCGGAGACGAGTACACGAATCTTCTGGTTCAGCGATTCCGGTTTGGGCGACGGATTCTATAGGCATCTCGGTTAGTCTGGATCCTGACGGCAACTGAACGGGTGCGAGTTGTGAGAAGTGTAGCTGCGAGGTGTCAGTTCACTACGCCCAGACGTATCCCTTTGGCGTTCGGAGCAACTGCCATAACGCCAGTATTGACGTCCCGGCGTCGTGAACTCGCACCTCGACGCTGTGCCACTGACGTCTCGCACCCGTTCTGTTGCAGTTCAAACCCGTAATGCCTCCACAAAACGCCTAGCTGACCATCGCGTTGGTCGTGCCGGTAACCATGGGTTGTTGCGCAGGTCCACTCACGAAGAGTCTCGCCGCCGCGGTCGGTTGACCGTCGAGCGTCACCTGCATCGTGTATTGTCCCGCCACGTTGAGCGGGAGGTCCACGACGGCGATGATCGGCAGATCCAGCTCGAATACCGGATTCGCAGCCTGTGCCACGCTCATCTCTCCAGATGATGACCACAGCTCCTCCTCGTATGGAGAGAGCCAGCGGAACGTGAGCTTGTGCGACCCGGTGTCGCCGCCATCCGCCTTGAGTCGAACTACGAAATGCGTCCGCGGATGGATTGTCGGCAGTCCCGCAACCTGCACCGCGTCGAAGACGCCGAGGATGTTGAGCTTTCCTTCCTGCGAGAGGTTGGCGGCATCGGCAAAGACGGCGAACGAGATGTGCATGACGCAAAGTAGCCGCGGCGCGCCTGCCCCGGCTAGCTTTCGGCGATGACAGAATCAGCTACTCATCACTCAGCGGAGCCGGCAACACATCCAGCGTTCGGTTTGACAGATGTCCTCTTGTTCACGATGGCGGTGATCTGGGGAGTCAACTTCGTGGTCGTGAAGTACGCCACACACATTTTCAACCCCATCGCATTTGCTGGCCTGCGCGTCGGAGTAGCCGCGGTGTTTCTCCTGGTCGTGGCGTTTGCCGGCGGTGGAATCGCCCTCGCCCGTCGCGATGTGATCAGGCTCCTTCTCCTCGGCATGCTCGGCAACGGACTGTATCAACTCTTCTTCGTGCTCGGCGTCGCGCGGACGCGGGCGGGAAACGCGTCGTTGATAGTGGGCGCGGCACCGGCCTTCATCGCTTTGGTTGCGCGGGCGCGCGGAATGGAGCGCGTGAAGAGGACGACGCTGGTCGGCATTGGACTTTCCGTCATCGGTGTTGCGCTGGTAATCGTTGGGAGCGCGAAGGAGTCGAGCGGCCACACGACGTTGCTCGGCGCGTTGCTTGTTTTCCTCGGGGTCATCTGCTGGACGCTGTACACGATCGGCCTCCAGCCGTATGCAACGCGGATCAATATCATCCAGCTTTCAGCAATCACGCTGGTTGGCGGAGCGGTTCCGCTGCTCATCGCGTCTGCCCCGGCTTTGATGTCGACCAACTGGTCTGCTGTGGGAATCGGAGGGTGGCTCGCGGTCTTCTATTCCAGCGTGATATCGATGGGAGTCGCCTACTTCTTCTGGTATCGCGGCCTGCGGGTGCTCGGCCCGACGCGCACTGCGGTCTACTCCAATCTTCAGCCGATCGTCGCTCTCCTTGTCGCGTGGGCTTTCCTCAGCGAGACTCCGACGATCTTTCAGGGCGTGGGCGCGGCGACGATCATCGCCGGAGTTTTCCTGACGAGAACGTGAGGCTCGTTCTCTTCGACATCGACGGGACTTTGCTCAACTCGGAAGGAATGGGCCGGGCATCGATGCAGCGCGCATTGGCGGAAGTGTTCGGGTCTTCGGGAAATCCATCGTACCGATACGACGGTAAGACCGACAAGCAGATCGTTCGTGACACGATGCGACTCGAAGGACATTCGGACGCCCACATCGATTCGCGCATGGAAACACTGATCGCGCTCTATCTCGATGGACTGCGCGTCGGGGCGAAGAGCGGGAAGTTCAAAGTCCGGCCGCTCGCGGGCGTCGTGGAGATACTGGATGCGCTCGAAAAGCGTGATGATGTCGTTCTCGGACTGCTGACGGGCAACATCGAGCCGGGGGCGCGGATAAAACTGACCGCCGCCGGAATCAACCCGGATCGGTTTCGCGTCAACGCCTTCGGATCTGACCACGAGCATCGGCCCGAGCTGCCGGCAATCGCCCAGCGGCGGGCAAGCGAGACCCTGGGGCTCACTATCGCCGGAGAGCGACTGATCGTCATCGGCGATACTCCCGCCGACATCGAGTGCGGACGCTCGCTCGGCGCGCGTTCCATCGGTGTGGCGAGCGGCCACTACACGGTAGAACAGCTCGAGGCGCACAATCCTTACGCGGCTCTGCCCTCGCTCGCGGACACGCAGCAAGTCCTGGAGACGATTCTGAATGCTTGAGGTCGAGCTCAAGGCGGTCTGCGATGATCTGCCCGCGCGGCGAAAGCAGCTCGAGAAAGCGGGAGCGAAGCTCACCTACGAGGGAAGGCTCGCCGACAGACGTTACGACATCGAGTCGCGGGAGCTCGCCGATCGCGACGAGGTCCTTCGCATAAGGCGCTACGAGGGTGGCGGATCCACAAGGACGTATCTCGACTGGAAGGGTCGCACCGAGATGCAGGGCCCCTACAAGGTCAGGGAAGAGATCTCGACACAGGTCGACGACTTGGTGGCGATAGAGCACATCCTGGACAGAGTCGGATTCATAGTCACAATGGAAATCGATCGCGAGATTGCCCAATACGAGCTGGGTACTACGACCATCAGGTTCGAAACCTATCCGCGGATGGATGTGCTGGTAGAAGTCGAGGGAGAGCCCGAAGCCATCGAACAGGCGATTGAAGCCCTCGGGATGTCGAGAGGCGAGTTCACCAGCGACAGGCTGCCCAGCTTCATCAGCAGATTCGAACGGCGAACCGGGGTCAAGGCCGCCGTGTGCGATAGGGAGCTTTGATAACTACAACTGAACTCGCACCCGTTCAGTTGTAGTTGAAAGCCAATCGCCCCACAAAAAGTCTGACTGCGATTGCCTCCAGCCTTTATCCTGATAGATTCACTCGGCAATGAATTGTCGATCTATGCGATGGATTGGTGTCTCGATCCTGTCGCTCATGGCAGCTGTCCGTCTGCCCGCCCAGGAAAATCCTGCCAAACGTCTCGCGAGCATCGTCGGTGTTGCCGTCGAGGAGTACGCGAAAGCAGTAGATGACCACGGAAAGGTCATCTCCAAGGATGAGTTCGACGAGACTTATGGCTTTCTGACCGACGCCAAACTCGTAGCCGCACGCTTGAGCGGCTACGACGCCAGCGCCACGAGGGCAATTCTCGATAGCCTCACGCTGGCGGTCGCAGCTAGGAAACCGCCGGCGACGGTCAAGCAGTTCTACAAGCTTTTTGCGGCATCGCTCGGGACGGCGGGGGCGATGGACCTTCCGAAAGGTCCGCTGGACACCGCCCAGGGCCACGCGTTGTTTCTCAAGAATTGCGCGTCCTGTCACGGGATGAAAGGTGCCGGCGATGGACCGGCTGCTCACACCCTGAGCACTCCGCCATCGGCCATCGGCTTGAAGAATCTGACTCCAGAGCTGACGCCGACTCTGGCGTACAATGTCATCTCGGTTGGAGTGCGCGGAACCTCGATGCCTGCCTTCGCGCCCGTGCTCACGCCGCACCAGCGCTGGAACATCATCAACTACATCTACGCGCTGCGGGGCGAGAAGATGTCGCTTCCCGTGGCGCGAGCCGATGCGACGGCAATTCCCGGAGACACCGCATCGCCCGTGATTCTGGCGCTCCTCGACAGCGCGCTCGACTTCGCCCGCGCGGGCAAAGCCGCGGAGGCTGGTGATCGCGCCTTCGATGCGTACATCGCGTTCGAGCCGCTCGAGACTTCCGCTCGCGCAAAAAAGCCCGGGCTCGTCGCGACTATGGAGCGATACTTCGCCGACTTCAAGGGAGCGGTGAAGCGCAACGACATTGCTGGAGCGAAGACATCGCGAGACGCAATCGCCGACGGGCTTCCGGCAGTGATAGATCTCACCCAGCAGCCATCCACGAGCTGGGAAGCATTCTTCCAATCCTTCCTCATCATCCTGCGCGAAGGTTTCGAGGCGATCCTCGTGCTCGGGGCAGTCGTAGCGTTCCTGATCAAGACGGGACACCGGGAACGGTTACGCTCCATATGGGTCGGTCTTACGCTCGGAGTGCTCGCAAGTCTCGCCACCGCGGTCGTCCTCAAGACCTTGTTGGGTGCCATGCCCGCGAGCCGGTCGCTCGTCGAGGGCATAACGATGCTGATCGCCGTGGCTGTTCTCTTTTCAGTCAGCTATTGGCTCATCTCCAAGGTCGAGGCCGCCAAGTGGCAGAAGTTCATCCGCGAGAAGGTGACGTCAGCGCTGGAGCACGGTGGTGGCAAGGCGCTCACGCTCGTCGCGTTCCTCGCCGTCTATAGGGAGGGAGCCGAGACGGCGCTGTTCTATCAGGCGCTGTTCAACAGCGGGCCGAACGTTGGAGTGCCGCTTGCTCTCGGAATCCTCGTCGGGCTGGCCGCGCTCGCGGTGATATTTACGCTGTTCTACCGATACGGCGTCCGCATCCCAATGCGGCCGTTCTTCGCTGTCACGAGCTTCCTGCTTTACTACATGGCGTTCGTGTTCATGGGCAAGGGAATTCGCGAGCTTCAGGAAGCGAACGTGATGCCCATCACAGTCGTTCCAGGAGCGCCTCACATCGATGCGATGGGCATCTATCCCAGCGTGGAGACACTCGTGGCGCAGGGAATTCTGATTCTGCTGCTAATGTTCGCGACGATTAAAACGTTCTGGCCAGGCCACAAGCAGGAAGAGGGGGAGGGGGGCGCCGAGGCGTAGCATTTGCCCCTGAATGCGGTCGAGTGGAGACGTAGATGACAACGAAGCAAATGCCGGCAAGAGCTGACGAGCAGCAGGGAATTCGTCCCAAAGGCTACCGACTCCCCGAGTCGACCCACCTTGGCAGAGTGCGTTTGCAGGTCGCGGACCTCGATCGCTCGCTTCTCTTCTACGAGGACGTTCTCGGCATGCGCGTAATCAACCGCACCGCCGATTCGGCGAGGCTTGGCCCGCACGGAGAGGACCGCGAGATCGTTCATCTTGGCCAGCTGTCGAGCGCGAGACCGGTACCGCGCCGCGGATTGTTGGGCTTGTACCACTTTGCGATCCTCCTTCCGGATCGCGCTTCGCTCGGACGCTTCGTCGCGCATCTCGCCGAAACCGGAGTCTACGCCGGCATGTCGGACCACTTCGTGAGCGAAGCGGTCTACCTCACCGATCCGGACGGACTCGGCATCGAGGTGTACGCGGACAGGCCTCGCGACGCGTGGCGGTACGACGAGCGTCAGCTCCACATGACGACGAACCATCTCGATGTCGATGACCTGGTGCGATCCTCTCACGGCGAGCATTGGACTGGAATGCCGCCCGGTACTGTGCTCGGCCACGTGCACCTCTACGTGGACGACATAGATAAGGCCGAGGCGTTCTATCATGACGCACTTGGCTTCGACAAGGTTGTGTGGAGCTATCCTGGCGCGCTCTTCATGTCTGCCGGAGGCTACCACCATCACCTCGGAACCAATACCTGGGCGAGAGGCGCTCCGCCCGCGACGGACGCGGACGCGAGGCTGCTGGAGTGGGAGATCGTCGTTCCAACGAAGAAGGATGCAGATCAGGCCGCGCAGAATGTCCTGGCGGCCGGCTACGAAGCGAAGTCTGAGAAGGGCGAATGGATTCTGACCGACCCATGGGGGACGAGCTTGAGAGTCGTTCCGGAGAAAAAGTGAGAACAGCGCGCGGATGGACAATGCTATCGATCGCGTTTGTCGTTGCCGGCTGCGCTACTCAGCCGGGCTCTTTACCCGCAGTCACAGTGACACCGGCCTTCGACGTTGCCGCGATACGAGCAGTTTTCGACACGACGGCCGCCGGTTGGAATCGCGGCGATTTGTCGGCGTACCTCTCCGCTTACGCAAGCTCCGCGACGGCGATGGGCCGAACCGGACTAGTGCGTGGCCCCAACGGAATCGGCGATCAGATGAGGGCGGGGTTCTGGAAGACGGGACGCCCGAACCAGGTACTCAGCTACGACCATTTGGAGATCCGACCGCTGGGATCAGATCACGCGCTTGCAACGGGTCAGTACATCCTGACGGGTGCCGGGCAACCTGATCGAACTGGTTGGTTCACAACGATTTGGGAGCGAACGCCGGCCGGATGGAGGATGATTCATGATCACTCGTAAACGGGCCACAGCAGCTTGCGCCGTCCTCCTGCTCTCTCTCGCGGCCTGCGGCAGCGATTCGACTGGCCCTTCCAATACACTCGACGCCACTGCGGCGCTCCAGAGTCTGGCACTCGGGATGGGTACGGATGGCACTAGCACTGTTTACGGTCCGTCGTCGCTCGCGAGCCTTGCCTCCCAGCTCGACCAGATCAACGTCACTATTGACGGAAAATCCCAAAGCATGTTCGCGCTTGGCCTGCGGGAGTCTTATCCAACAGGCACGTGCACTGAGACACTGATCGTCGATCCGCTGATCCCAAATTCGCCGGGCCAGTGCACCCCGCCACCGTTCGAGTTTGCTCTGATCCTTTGGCAAAGCCATTCGGCGACCACGCCGCCCGATCGGCTGGCGCTTATCGCGGGAAACGTGGGGACGATCAATTTCGAGGACCTGACGACGTTGAACGGCGCGGCTCCCGGGTTCGCGATCTACACGGCGGGCCAGAACGATGTCTGGCTCTCGGTATCCGGCACTCTTACGAGTAACGTGAGTTCCACAAGTCAGAGCTGCGCGATTCCGCTCCCACCCTTCGCCAAGAGCGGCTCCTGCAACGTTGCCACATTCGACGAAGAGGGAACGATCAACCTCGAGCCGATCACGGGAACGACCAACGCTACTCTGGTGATTCCGCGACATACGATTCACGGGATCTGGCAGACCATAACAGAAACCCAGACGGTAACACTGACGGGCGCCTAGCGACTCTGCCTGGGCGTAGCGCTACTCCCGCGCTATCGCATCCACCGGCGCCAGCTCCGCCGCTCTGCGGGCGGGATACGTTCCGAAAATCAGTCCGACTGTGATCGCCGACCCTGCCGCGAGCAGGCCAGTGTACAGATGCATCACGGGATAAATCGGCGCGTGCGCCCAGAGGCGAAATACCGCGGTTCCCGCCTGAGCGAGAATGATCCCCACCACAAAGCCGATCACACTGCCGGCGGCTGTTACAGTTACCGACTCGACCAGAAACTGGGTCTGGATGTCGGCGCGCCTCGCACCCACGGCCTTGCGAATGCCGATTTCGCGGGTGCGCTCCGCCACGGCGGCAAGCAGCACGTTCATGATTCCAATTCCGCCGACCGCCAGAATCAGCCCCGCCAGCAACCCGAGTAGCAATTTTGTCAACAGCATCGCCTGGCGAGTGTTCTCGAGTCGCTGAGTTCCTACTTCGACATTCAGCTTCTCGACTCGCGTCCCGTACTGCTCGGCGAGCCAGTTCAATACCTGGGTCCGGAGTGCTTCAACCGCTTCGATGCTGTGCGCTTTTAGCCTGAGCGTCGGAACTCTCGGATCTCGCGTCGGCTCGAGCAGCGACTCTCCCCCGCGGATCGGCGCGAAGGCCGCGAGATCCGGCTCGGGTCCAATCGCCGGAGGAGCAAGGACGCCCACCACTTCGCGCCGGCGTCCGCTCACTTTGATCGCGCGACCGATGAGCCAAAGAGCGTCATGACTGCCGGCCAATTCCTCCGCCAACCGATGACCGAGCACGATCACCGGAGCGGAATGCGTGACTTCGCTCGGTGTGAAGAAACGGCCCGCGAGAACCTCCAATGTCGTGAAATCGGCGAGGCTGGCGGTGCTCAGCGTAAGGAGCGCGGTGGCGCGGTGATCGAGATACTCCACCGGGGCACTTCCAGTGAGCGTGAGAGCATACTGCGCTACGCCGGGAACTTCAGCTTTCGCCCGTTCCGCATCCTCGGCAGTGAGCACCGGATAACCGTTGAGGGGAATTGTCCGTCCGGCGACGACGGTGCTCGTTCGCGGCGTGATGGACACGTCCTGTACGCTGCTCTCGCGGGCGATGAGTGCGCGCGCCCAGAGGTCCACGCCATCGGTTATCGAAAATGCGGCTACCAGCGCCGCGACGCCGATTATTACGCCAGTCGTCGCCAGAGTCGTCCGGGTGGGGTTGGTACGCAAAGAGTCCGCTCCCACACGGGCGGACTCTATGAGTGAAGCGGTATTCATGCTGAAGTGGCGCATCGCTTCTACACTACGGTGACACCGCTATGCGGGTTGCGGAGCGGCGTAAATTCCGGGCGCATCGGGCCGCGGATTCCGCCGCATGTACATCCAGATTGCCCCACCGATCGCGAAGGAGATCGCGATCAACTGAGCGGTCGTGAAAGTGCCGAAGAAGAATCGATCATCCTTGGCGCGCACGAACTCGATTATGAACCTCTCCACTCCCGCCAGCACGCAGTACAACCCGAACAGCCAGCCCTCGGCGTGCTTGTGACCTCGGAAGCGCCAGATTATGAGGAACATCACGAAGCCCAGCGCGACTTCGTAGAGCTGGGTCGGATACACCGAAAGAACCTGATTCGGCGATGAGCCCAGCGGCGGAGTAATGTGAAAAAGCTGAGTCATGTTCGCGACGGTCGACGGCGGTGCACCATTTGGAAAACTTACGGCTCCGAAGCCGTTAAAAGGGCGACCGTAGTCGTCACCCACCGCCCAGCAGCCGGTGCGCCCAATCGAATAACCCGCGGCGAGCGCGGGCGCGCAGACATCGCTGATCCGGGTGAAGGGGAGATGCTTTCGATGGATGACCACGTAGCTGACGAGGATTCCGCCGATCAAGCCGCCCCAGAACACAAAACCGGCTCTGCTGAATACCGCGCCAGGGTCGCCCATCAGGATCGCGTAGTACAGCTTGCCGCCGAGGAGTCCACCGACGACCGCGGCGAAGACGACATCACCCATGGGGTCTGGATCGTACCCGCGGCGGGCGAGCTCCCGCTGTGCAGTGACCTGACCGATCACGAACGCCATGAGAACGGCGAGCCCAAAGCCTGTGAGCTGGAGCGGGCCGACATCGTACGAGAGAGGCCGCTGAGCTATGGATGCGAATATTGTGTGCATTGAGTTGAAATCTAGGCCGCGACAAGCCCCGGGATAGGGCAGCTCGCGTAAGCATTGAGATCGAGTCCAGCGCGCTCGCCTTGCTCGAATCTGAAGAATCCAGCGCGGGCAATCATGGCAGCGTTATCGGTGGCCAGTCGCGGGGTGGGAGTGAACACGGTTGCGCCGTCGCGCGCGAGACGCGCGCGCATTGCGTCGGCGAGTGTGCGGTTGCACGCGACACCGCCACCGAGCACGACGCGCTGACGCGAGAACGCGTTCGCTGCCCGGTGTGTCTTCTCGACCAGAGTGTCGATCATTGAATCCTGGAATGCCCGAGCGATGTCTGCCTTGTCGGCATCGAGATTCTTGGACGCGCGCACTGCGTGGAGCACCGCGGTCTTGAGGCCGCTGAACGAGAACGCGTAGTAACCATCGTCCTCCGGCAGCGCGTTTTTGCGGAGCATTGGGCGGGTGAAGTGAAATTTTTTTGGATCTCCCTCGCGGGCGAGCTGCTCGACGTAGCGACCACCGGGATATGGGAGCCCGAGGAGCTTCGCAACCTTGTCGAACGCTTCGCCCGCAGCGTCGTCGCGCGTTCCGCCGAGCAGACGATATTTTCCCCACGCTTCGACGTCGAGGAGAAGCGTGTGCCCGCCGGAGACGAGCAGCGCCGTGAACGGTGGCACCGCGTCCCTGTGCTCGAGCGCCGTGGCGAAGAGGTGGCCTTCCATGTGATGCACCCCAAGGAGCGGGATATCGTGCGAGAAAGCGAGCGCCTTTCCATAGCTCACCCCGACGAGCAACGCTCCGACGAGTCCGGGAGCGTTGGTGACAGCGATGGCATCCAGATCATCGAGACTGGTGCCGGCTTCCTCGATAGCGCGCTCCACAACGGGGACGATGCTCGTGAGGTGCGCGCGCGAGGCGATCTCCGGCACGACGCCGCCAAAAACCCGGTGGATGTCCTGTGACAGGATCACCAGCGACCTTTGCGAGACATTGTCTCCTTCACCTTCGAGAACCGCTGCCGATGTCTCATCGCACGAGGTTTCGATGCCAAGAATGCGCGTCACGCGACTCTCAATTCCGCCCCGGCAGAATTCCCCGCGACGATGGCTCGCTCTGCTCGGACAGCAGTCTGTCCATGAGAGAGCGCGCGTCCGGAGAATTCCAGTCGGTCGCCGACATCAGCTTCTTTCTGATCACGCCGTCTTTCCCGACGATGAACGTCTCCGGATAACCGCTGACGTCGTACAAATCCGAGATTCTGCCTTGCGGGTCGTGCAACACCTCGAAGGTAAGCCCGTACTGCTTCACGAACGCGCGGATGGTGGCATCGGTGCCGGGATCGTCGATGCTCACCGCCAGGATCTTGAGCCCCTTCGACGCATACTCCTTGTTCAGCGCTTCGATGCTCGGCATCTCCACCCGGCAGGGCAGGCACCACGTCGCCCAGACGTTGATCATGAGCACTTTGCCGCGGTAATCCGCGAGTCGCCTTTCCCGCGGAACCGAGTCGAGCGTGAACGCCTTGAAGTCCGGAGCTTTGGTGCCCAGCTCGACGGGGAAGAGCTCCTTCCGGAGATACTGGGTCGCTCCGTACGCCACGGCAGTCACAACGCCGAGCACGATGAGGCCGATCGCCAGCTGACGCCGTCCTGTCATACCTGTGCCGTGCAGCGCGCGCGGAGCTCGCCAATCTCCACCTTCGGATTCTTCGCGGCGAAAATCGCGTTGCCGGCGACGAAGGTATCGGCGCCGGCTTCCCACACCGACTTGATCGTCTTGCGGTCGATGCCGCCATCGACCTCGAGAAATGCCTTGCTGCCATTTTCCGCGAGCATTTCGCGAGCGCGCCGAACCTTGTCGATCGAGCCCTTGATGAAACTTTGCCCGCCGAAACCGGGATTTACGGTCATGACAAGTAGCAAATCGAGATCGAGAATTACTTCGCTCACGGCAGTGAGGGGCGTCGCCGGGTTCACCACGGCGCCGGCCCGACAGCCCAGCTCGCGGATGTGATTGAGCTGACGCTGCAGATGCGGCGACACTTCCGTGTGAATCGACATTCCGTTCGCGCCGGCTTTGGCGAAGCTGTCGAAATAGTTTTCCGGCTCGACGACCATCAGGTGCACGTCGATGGGAAGTTTGGTGAGCTTGCGTACAGACTCGATCACCTTCGCTCCGAAGGTTAGATTGGGCACGAAGCGGCCATCCATCACGTCGACGTGGATCCAGTCCGCGCCGCCGGCTTCCAGCATGGCGATCTCGTCGCCGAGCTTCGCCAGGTCAGCGCTAAGAATCGATGGAGCAATACGAACACTCATGGCGGCGGCGCCGAACTTCCCGTGTCGACTCTAATGGTGGGCGGAGGAGGGAAGTGAGAGACAGTAAGACTCACAGGGCCGCCCGCTGAGACCGTCTGTCCAGCCGCGGGGAGTTGCCTGATGATCGTGTTCTCCGGCTGCAGCGAGCTCGTGTCGCGCGAGATTCCGGCAATTCGAAGCCCTAGCTGCTCGATCATAGATCTCGCTTCTCCAACGCTCCGCCCGTAGAGATCGGGGACCTGAATCCTCGCCGGTCCTTTACTCAGCACGATGTCGACGCTCCCGGGCAAATCCAGTTTGGTCCCCGCCGCCGGCGACGAGGCTATCACCAGGCCGCGCGGCTGATCGGACAACTGCTCGCTGACGTTGCCCAGCGTCAACCCAGTGTTCTCAATGGAGATTCGCGCCTGCTGCTGCGACATGTTGCTGGTGACGGGCACTTCGGCAGTCTTCTGGCCCGCGCTGAGCGCCAGTACGACGCTGGTCCCTCGCTTCTGTCTGCTTCCCGCCGGCGGGTCTTCCTGGAGCACGATGTTCGCGGCGATGTTCTTGTGGTATCGCGACTCACCCTGCTGCGCGACGAACCCCGCTTTCTGCAGAATGGCAGACGCGTCCTCGAACGTCTTGCCTACTACTTTGGGGAGAATTCCGTCGTCCGGAAGAACTTCGGCCGGAAACGCGAACAGAAAAACCGCGATGTAGGCGATGAGGAATCCGCCGACCGCAGCAATTAGATATGGAAACGCACGCCGCGGAAGCGCGCGCCAGTTCACCTAGCTTACCCTGCGCAATCGCGCGGCGAAGGCGCCATCGGTCCCATGGCGCTGCGGCAGAACGCGCAAGCGGCCGCCGTCGAGGAGATCCGGCGAGACTGATCCTTCCGGCGGTGGATCGAGAACGAAATTCGGATTCTCGGACAGGAAAGAATCCACCTGCGCGTCGTTCTCCTCCGGCTCGAGCGAGCAGGTGCTGTAGATGAGGAGCCCACCCGGCTTCACTGCGTTTGCGCCGGCGTGCAGTATCGTCTTCTGCAACGCGGACATCACGGCGAGGTCGGAGATCTTGAGTCTCCACCGCGCGTCGGGATGGCGGCGGAATGTACCGGTACCGGTGCAGGGGACATCGATCAGCACCACATCGACGGGCCGCAGTGCAGGATGCCGCGCGTCGGCGACGAAGGGATAGATATTGGTTGTCTCCAGCCGCCTCTCATTGGCGAGCAGCCGCTGGAGTCGTCCCACCGATTTGTCACCGGCGAGGACTGTCGCCACGGTCTTCGACAACTCGAGCGACTTCCCGCCCGGCGCCGCGCAAAGATCGGCCACGGTAACTCCAACAGGAATTGCGGCATACTCGGTAACCAGTGTCGCCGCTGGATCCTGCACGAAGAACAGTCCCTTCTTGAACGCGCCCAGCTCGGTGAGCGTGATTCCGCCGGAGATGGCGATGCTCTCGCGGAGGTACGGCGCCTCACCGATGTGAACGCCGGCACCCTCGAGCATTGCCTCGAGCTGCTCTCTCACGATCCCGTAAGGACGAAGGACAATCGGAGCTTCGGCGTTGTTCAGCGTGAGCAGCCGCTCGGTATCCTGCTCGCCCCATCGCTCCACCCAACGCGCGACCAGCCAGCGCGGATGCGAATACTTGAGCGCCAGCGCATCCACCGTATCCGAAGCTGTCCCGCCCACTTGCCCAAGTCCCTCGCGCTCCCGGTCGGTGCGACGCAGCACAGCGTTTACCAGCTTGCTTGCGCCGAGTCCGTGGCGGCGCTTGGCGAGCTCGACGGTCTGGGCGATCGCGGCGTACGCAGGGACGCTCCCCATGTTGGTGAGCTGGTAAACGCCGAGTCTCAGCAGGTCGATCACATCGGGATCGAGACGCGCCAGCCCACCGCGCACGCGGTCGGAGAGGATCGTGTCGATCCAGGAGCGGTGACGCAGCATCCCGTAGACGAGCTCCCGCGTCCATCGGCGATCGCGCGCATCGAGCGGAGCGATCCGTCGATCGAACGATTGATCGAGGAACTCTCCCCTCCGGAGATCTACGCAGATCTCAGCGGCCACAGCGCGCGACGCGGTAACTCCGCCCGTAGATACGACGGTGGCGTTCACGCGCCGACCATTCCCGTAGTGGGAGACGATGGAACAGCGACTTCGCGGCGCGGCATCCGTCCCGCCAGGTAGGCGTGTCTTCCGGCTTCGATTGCGCTCTTCATTGCGGCAGCCATGCGCACCGGATCCTGAGCGGCGGCGATTCCCGTGTTCATGAGAATCCCATCGACGCCCTGCTCCATCACGATGCATGCGTCCGACGCCGTCCCGACTCCGGCGTCGACGATCACCGGTACCGAGAGCCGCTGCTTGATTGTCCGAATCGCGTAAGGATTCAGCATCCCCAGCCCCGACCCGATTGGTGACGCGAGCGGCATCACCGCGACGGCTCCCGCTTCCTCGAGCTTGAGCGCGGTGATGAGATCGTCGTTGGTGTACGCCAGCACCTTGAAGCCTTCATCGACGAGCGTTTTGGTCGCCTGCAGAAGTCCCGCGGTGTCCGGAAGCAGTGTCTGTTGATCGCCGATCACCTCGAGCTTCACCCATTCATTGAACCCAGCGGCTCGCGCCAGTCGCGCGTAACGAATCGCTTCCGATGCGCTGTAGCAGCCGGCGGTGTTGGCGAGCAGGAAGAAGTGGTCGGGATCCAGATGGTGAAGAATTCCCTCGTCCTTCGAGCGGTCGAGATCCACACGACGCACCGCGACGGTCACCACTTCAGCGCCCGACGCTTCGATCGCTTCGATCATCTGCGCGTTCGACGCGTACTTGCCGGTGCCGACCATTAGCCGCGAGCGGAACTCGCGTCCCGCGATCACGAACGGCTGCGGATCGGTGAGCGTCGTCGGAGAGAGCAGATCGGCGTGCGCCATCTCAGCCCCCACCCACGAAGTGGACGATCTCGAGTGCGTCATCGGCGGTGAGAGCGAGCGACGCAAAGGAGGAGCGATCGCGCAGGATGGTGCCATTGCGCTCCACCACTACCACGCGCGGATCGAGCTCGAGTGAAGAGAGAAGGTCCGCCAGCGTCCAACCCTGTGGGACCCGGCGCTCCGCTCCGTTCACTGCGAGAGCGATTTCCGCCTCGAATACCTCGGTTCCCATCATACTTGTGAAAGATAGCGACTGGCAGCGAGTTCGGAATTCTCGTCATTCCAGATTCCTCGAATGGCGGCCACCCCGTGCGCGCCGCGATGGACCAGCGACCGCACGTGTTCCGGCTTGATGCCGCCGATCGCGATCACCGGAAAGCTCACCGCCGCAACGACTTCGTTGATGAAAGTGCTCTCCTGCCGTGGAAGTCCCGGATGAGATGGCGTCTCGAACACGTGCCCCGCGACACACCAGTCGGCTCCCGCCCGCTCGGCGTCCCGCGCTTCGTCCGGAGAGTGAACGCTCGCCCCGATCCTTAGGGCAGGGGCGATTCTCTGGACATCCGGAACCGCAATCGATTTGTGGGTCAACTGAACTCCTTGTACTCCGCAGGCGAGCGCGACATCCACGCGATCGTTCACAATGCACCAGCAGCTGGTCTGCTCGTGCAGCTCGAGCAGCGCGAGCGTTATCGAGTACAGAGTAGGCGAGTCGAGAAGCTGGGACCTCACGTGAATCGCGCCCTTGTCTCCCAAAACGCGCATCACACCCAGCGCTTTCCGCAGAAACCCCGGGCGCAGCATGATCTCGTCACTCGTCACGGCGTGCACGTACGGCAAGTCCGTCATTGGCGCTTTCACCGCGGTGGCGGTCACACGCCGAACCTTTCGCCGACAACTATTCCGCGGCCGCGCGTCCATTCCTGCGCGGGCATTCTCTTCTTGCCCGAGGGCTGCACCTCGGCGATTCGCAGCGCATCGATGCCGCAGGCGATGATGAGCTCGCCCGTCGTCTTGAGGACCTCGCCCGGGTGGCCCTTGATTCCGTCCATCAATTTGGGCCCGAACATTTTGACGTCGAAATTCGGCGTTTGCGTGAACGCGCCGGGTTTGGGGTCGGACGCGCGGATCAGCCGCGATATCTCGAGCGCGCTGGCGGTCCAATCGATGCGGGACGATTCGCGGGTGATCTTGGCCGCGTACGTCGCTCGCGCATCATCCTGAGGCTTCTCTTTCCCCGCGCCGATCGAGATGAGCGTAAGAGCTTCGATCAGGCTGAGGGCGCCCAGCTCGGACAGCCGGTCGCTCAATTCGCCGTAGGTTTCGTCGGCCAGAATCGGTGTGTCGGCCTGGAGGAGAATAGGTCCAGCATCGAGAGCGGGAACCACCTTCATGATCGTGACCCCTGTCTCGGCGAGTCCCTGCTTGATCGCGGCCTGAATCGGCGCCGCCCCTCTGAGCAGTGGAAGGAGCGACGCGTGGATGTTGAGAGTTCCCTTCGCCGGAAGATCGATGATTTTCTGCGGCAGGATGTGCCCGTAAGCGACGACGACGCCGACGTCCGGCTTGAGTGCTTTCAGTTTTTCCAGCAGCTCCGGATCGCGCGCGTTCTTCGGTTGGAAGAGTGGAATCTCTTCCTCCTCGGCGATCTTCTTGACCGCCGACGGAATTATCTCGCGAGAGCGCCCCTGTGGCTTGTCGGGTTGCGTTACTACGCCGACTACGTCGAATCCTTCACCGATGAGAGCGCGAAGCGGCGCGGCGGCAAACTCCGGAGTTCCCCAGAAGAGAACCCGCACTACATCTCCGTCTCGTGGTGGTGCTCGCCTTTGACTTCCGTGCGCACCTTCCTGATGTTGCCAGGATACACCTCTTTTTCCTTCTCCCACTTTGCCAGCGCGGCTCTGCGCTTGAGCGGGCTCAGGTAGTCGATGAAGAGCCTTCCATCGAGGTGGTCGATCTCGTGCTGTAAGCACCTTCCAAGCAGCTCGTTGGCAGACGCTTCGTACTGATTCCCATTCTCATCGAGCGCGCGGATGGTGACTTCAGCCGGCCGCTCGACGTCGCCGTAGATGTCTGGGATCGAGAGGCATCCTTCTTCCGCCTTCTCGCTCGCGCCGTTCCTCGACACGATTTCCGGGTTGATGAGCGTGTATTTCTTTCCTTCGACGTCAACTACCGCGAGTCTTTCAGCTCTTCCAACCTGCGGGGCTGCGAGTCCGATCCCTTCGGCAGCGTACATCGTCTCGAACATATCCGCGATGAGCTTCCTCAGCTCGTCGGTGACTTCGGTGACGGGCTTGGTGGGTTTGCGAAGAACCGGGTCGCCCAGGACCCGGATGTCGAGGATGCTCACCCACCGGTGACGTTGGAGACCGCACCTGGTCTGTTGATGCGCGCAATCCGTCCACGC
Organism: Gemmatimonadaceae bacterium; assembly: GCA_035936715.1. Taxonomy (GTDB): domain Bacteria; phylum Gemmatimonadota; class Gemmatimonadetes; order Gemmatimonadales; family Gemmatimonadaceae; genus UBA4720. The sequence goes on along the minus strand of DASYVU010000079.1, from coordinate 760 downwards.
TCGATGATGACGCGCGTGTCGCCCGACTTGATGGTGACGCGATCCTCCATTCCGCCGGCCTTGTCGTCGCCGCCCTTCTCCTTGATGAAGAGCACTTCGCCGACGAGCCCACCGTTGGTCACTATCTCGTCGCCCTTCTTGAGGCCCCGCACCATCTCATCGTGCTTTTTTCTCTGCGTCGCCTGTGGACGAATGAGAATGAAGTAGAAGATCAGGAAGATGGCTCCGTAAATGAAAATGGAGCCGATTACTGGATTGCCTTGCATCATGTGAAAACCGTAGTGGGTGCGAATTCGTTTTAGACGGCGAGCGGCGACGCTAAGCGATGACGCGCCAGCCAATCGCGCGACCATTGCTCGAGATCACCGTTTCGGATCGCGTCCCGCGCCTGAGCGACGAGCGACAGGAGGAAATGTACATTGTGCAGGGAGAGGAGGCGCAGCCCCAGTATCTCGTCGGACACGAAGAGATGCCGGATGTACGCTCTGGTGAAGCGGGTGCACGCGGAACAATCGCAATCCGGGTCGAGCGGGCGCGGATCGGTGCGGAACTCCGTACGCTTGATGCTCAGTCGCCCGTCCCTGGTGAAAGCGGACCCGTTCCGTCCCATGCGCGTCGGTGCGACGCAGTCGAAGAGGTCCACGCCACGGCGAATCCCCTCGATCAGGTCCTCGGGGAAGCCGACTCCCATCAAGTAGCGCGGGTGAGTCCTGGGCAGCGCCTCGTCGACGACCTCGAGCATCTCGTACATGGCGTCCTT
>DASYVU010000078.1:0-5524 GCA_035936715.1 Gemmatimonadaceae bacterium | reverse complement strand
GTGGATGTAGGTGACGACCCCGTCGACAGGGTAACGGTTCACGTGCACGTTGAACACGTTCATGAAAATCGAGAGACGGATCACTCGCCCCTTCACGAAGCTCGGCTCATCCACCTCGGTGATCATGATCAGCTTGCCATCGGCCGGTGAGACGACCAGCGAGGGCCCGCGCTCGCCGATTCGCTCCGGGTCGCGGAAGAAGTAGGCGACCCAGAGCGCAAGCAGGAGCAGGACAAACGCTGCCAGCCACAGTCCCCACGAGCGGCGCGTCACGGCGAAACCGAACGCTCCCGCCGCGATGACCGCGGCGATCGCGATGAAAAGCAGACCTTCGCGCGCGAAGTTCAATTTGATGCGTCAGGGTTGAGCGAGCGGCCGGTGAGGCGACGATAGATGTCGAGGTAACGCTCGCTCGTCGCGTCGATCACTTCTTTCGGCAATCGCGGTGGTGGATAGTTGCCGTTCCATCTTCCTGCGCGCTTCTCCGACTCGAGATACTCGCGAAGGGGCTGCTTATCGAAGCTCGGCTGCCCATGACCTGGCTCGTAAATGTCGGCCGGCCAGAAACGCGAGCTGTCTGGGGTGAGCACCTCATCCACCAATATAACCTTTTCGCCCCCCGCCTTGCTCCTCACCCGACCGAACTCAAACTTCGTGTCGGCGATGATTATTCCGCGCTCCGCGGCGATGGAGCGTCCTGCTTTGTAGACCTCGCGCGACAACCTTTCCAGCTCTCCTGCCCATTGGCCGCCGATGACCGAGCGCATCCGGTCAACCGTGATGTTCTCGTCGTGACCTTGATCGGCCTTGGTGGCTGGGCTGAACACAGGCGGATCGAGCCGATCCGACTCGCGCAAGCCTTTCCTGAGTGGCTCGCCGGCGAGAGTGCCGTTATCGCGGTACTCCTTCCATGCGGATCCCGAGAGATATCCACGCACGACGCATTCGATGGGAAACACGGTCGTGCGCCGGCACAGCGTCGCCCGGCCCGCCAGCTCACGCTCATGATCGCGCAGCTGGGGCACCTCGCGCACGATCTCCGATATGTCCGCCGAAAGCATGTGGTGCTCGACGCTGGATTCGAGCTGCCTCAGCCACCAGGCCGTGATCTGTGTCAGCACAGCGCCTTTATGGGGAATCGTCTCCGCCATCACGACGTCGAAGGCGCTGACCCGATCGGTCGCGACCAGCAACAGCCTCTCGTCATCCACGACGTACACATCGCGTACCTTTCCGCGTCGGAACGGTGTGAGGGGAAGGGCGCTCGCTTCCATCAGCATCAGACCCGTAGCTCCTCGGCCCGGTCAGCTTTGGGCGTGTCGCCGGCGAAAAGCGGAGTGATTACGTCGCGCAGAAACTCATCGACCTGCTCGGGCGCGCGACCCACGAAACGCTTCGGATCGATTGCGCCCTCGAGGTCCTTCATCTTGACACCGAACGATTTGTCCCGGCTCAGGCGCTCGAGAAGATCATTCCTTTCCGCGCCATCCTTGACGGCGCGTGCAGCCTCGATGCTGTGTTTTCTTATGGTCTCGTGGGCCACTTGTCTGTCACCACCGGCGCGTACTGCGCGCACGATCAGCTCCTCGGTTGCCATGAAAGGCAGCTCCGCCGTTACCCTGCGCTCGATTACAGCCGGATGAACTTCCAGGCCGCTCGAGACATTAGCCATCAGCAGAAGGATCGCATCCGTGGCCAGGAACATCTCCGGTATTACCAGCCGGCGGTTCGCGCTGTCGTCGAGCGTCCGCTCGAAATATTGAACGGCGTGGGTCTGATTCGCGTTGCTCTCGAGGGAGTTCACAAATCGTGCGAGTGAAGCGATCCGTTCCGACCGCATCGGATTTCGCTTGTACGCCATCGCTGATGACCCGACCTGCTCGGCCTCGAAAGGCTCCTCCATTTCGCCAAACGACTGCAGCATCCGTATGTCGCCGCTGAACTTGGCGGCGCTGGCGGCGAGTCCCGCGACTACCGACAAAACGAATGCATCGAGCTTGCGCGTATACGTCTGCCCGGTGACGGGAAGCGGCGCGGCGAACGACATCTTCTCGGTCACGAGCAGGTCGAGAGCCCGCACCTTTTCATGGTCGCCCTCGAAGATCTCGAGGAAGCTGGCCTGAGTTCCAGTCGTTCCCTTGACGCCGCGGAAGGGAAGTGTGCGGTGGCGGTAATCGATGTCCTTGATGTCGAGTACCAGGTCCTGCATCCAGAGAGTGGCCCGCTTGCCGACGGTCGTGAGCTGCGCTGGCTGGAGGTGCGTGTACCCAAGCGTTGGCTGGTCGCGCCACTGCTCGGCGAACGCTGCAAGCGAGCGAAGAACGTCCAGCGCGCGTCCGCGAAGCAATTCCAGTCCGCGGCGCATCAGAATGAGATCTGCGTTGTCGGTGACGTAGGCGCTGGTGGCGCCCAGATGGATGAACGGCTTTGCCTTGGGTGCGACATCTCCAAAAGCGTGCACGTGCGCCATCACGTCGTGACGAAAACGCTTCTCGTACCTGGCGACCTCATCGAAGTCGATCTTGTCGAGATTCGCCTTCATCTGGCGAATCGCTTCTTCGGGGATCTTTACGCCGAGCTCGCGCTGCGCTTCCGCGAGCGCGAGCCACAGGCGACGCCACAAACCGTAACGCGTAGCCGGCGACCAAAGCTCCAGCATCGCGGCCGACGCATACCGCTCCGCGAGCGGAGAGCTATATCGGTTCGTCACCACTACTGGAGGCTGAATTCTGTTGCATAGATCTGCCCGCCGCGCTCGAAGTACAGGCGAATCCCGCCGCGCCCGTAAGTAGTCAGAATCCGGTTGACCGTTTGTGCGTCGGGAACCGGCGTGCGATTGATCTGCACGATGACGTCGCCCACCTGAAGGCCGATTTGCTGCTGAACCCTGTCGCTCACCCTGTTTACCAGCGCGCCCTGCCTGCTCTGTATCTGGTACTGCGCCCGAATCGGAGTGGTGACGGAAATGAGCTCGAGCTCTTTGAGGACGGTGACCCTCGGCGCATTCACGTCCGGAAGGTCAACGACCTGAACACTCACCGGCATCTCCTTTCCTGCGCGCTTCACGATGATCGAATCACTGTCACCTACGCGCAGCTCGAGAAGCTCTGCGTACCAATCGTAGGGATTGTGGAGCGCCCTGCTCCGCGAACGGGTGATGACGTCGCCCGGGCGAATGCCGGCGCGCGCAGCGGGAGACCCGGGAACGACAGATGCGACCACGACACCCGTGTTGCCCGCCACGCCAGTTGTGCGCGACATCGCCGGCTGCATTCCGATCCAGGGATGCCTGACGACCCCGTGAGCGAGAAGATCCTCCGCGACACGACGCGCACGATTTATCGGAATCGCGAATCCGATTCCCACCGAGCCGCCACTGGGCGAGAAGATGGAGCTGTTCACCCCGATTACCTGGCCCGCTGCATTTACCAAAGGACCGCCAGAGTTCCCGGGATTGATCGACGCGTCGGTCTGGATCATGTCCACGTACACGCCCGCCCCCTCGCTCGGGGTGGCGAGATTCCGGCCGGTGCCGCTAACCACGCCGGCGGTGACGCTTGGCTCCGAGTTGGCGAGGATGAAGCCATACGGATTCCCTATCGCGATCGCCCACTCGCCAATCAACAAATCCGTCGACGAGCCGAGGGGAGCGACCGGGAGGTTCTTCGCATCTATCTTGATGACCGCCAGGTCGTTCGCCTCGTCGCTGCCGATCAGACGTGCAGGGTAGGTCGTCCCATCCCGCATCGCTACCTGAATGCGCGTCGCGCCGGCAATGACGTGGGCATTGGTGACGATGGCGCCATCGGGCCGGATTATGAATCCAGAGCCGAGCCCAGCGGCGGAGCGCTGGCCCGACCGGCCGCCGAAAAACTGCTCGAACACATCAGCAGGTACTCGCTCGACGACCTCTGTCTGGACGGTCACGACCGCCGGAGCAACGCGCGCTACGGCGTCGGTGATCGCCGTTCGGCGTGAAGAGTTTATGGCGGTGGTTGTTGTCTGGGACGATGATGACTGTGCGCCTGAGGGCGCACTGGATGCGCCCTGACATGCGACGAAGACCAAGGCAGTGAGGGAGCGGGCGAACCTGATCCTCATGAATTCGTGCGCGATTTAGGTCGTTTGGCGAGATCGCTCAGAAAGCGATCGACGCCTTTGTCGCTCAATGGGTGAACCACAAGCGCGCGCAATGCCGCGGGAGTAACGCAGACGATGTCGGCGCCCGCCGTCGCGCACTCGGCGAACTGAATCGCGGACTGAATTGACGCGGCCATGACGTCGCATTCCTCGCCGCCGGCCTCGAGCACGTTCTTGATCTCCGCGAGGGCCTGCGCGCCGGACTGGCCGTAGGTCTCGAGCTCACCAAGAGTCACCCGCACGGCCGACGCTCCCGCCTTGGCGGCGATGATCGCCTGGGCGGCGTTGAAGACGAAAGTCGCGCAGATCACGACGCCTTCGGCGCTCAGTCTCGCCATTGGAATGAGCGAGTCTTCGACCAGCGGGATTTGCACTACGATGTGATCTGAGACCTTCGCGAGCTCCCGCGCCTCATTGTACATGTCTCCCGACGCGACCGCGCCGACGGGCACGCAAATCGGGAATGCGAATTCCCGGGATATCTCTTCGAGCCTCTCCCTGGCGCTGGAGTCCGGCGCGTCGGCGCTGAAAGCGACGTGCGAAAACGCGACGCCGTCAGCGAGCCCGGCCGAAGCGGCGTTCCTGATCTCATCGAGGTTCACACTCTCGAGATAGATGTTCATTCACTTTCCAGGTAAAGGTCTTTCGGATACTCAACCCGCTCAAGAAATAAAGCGTGTGGAGGAGCGGGCGGAGAGACTTGACTGTTGTCTTTCTGCTCGAGGAGGTCGGCCATCACTTCCGGCCCGCGCTTGCCTTCTCCTACCTCGAGCATGGTCCCAACCAGGAAACGGACCATGTGGTGGAGAAACCGGTCGGCAGTGATGTCGAATACGATCCCTCCTTCTCGCTTATGCCATGCGGAGTGGCGAACGCTGCAGCGATGATCATCCCGGTCGGGAGCGGTGCCTTTGACTGCGAACGCCCGGAACGAGTGCTCGCCCTCGACGGCTCGCGCAGCGGCCTCGAGGCGCGGAAAATCGAGCGATTTCTTCCAGACCAGCTCGTGCGTCCGGCGAAACGGGGAAGATGCGAGATCGTCTGTGCCTACGTAGTAGCTGTAGCTGCGGGATATGGCGCTATAGCGGGGGTGGAACTCTTCACGCATTTCGAAGGCTGCCGCAATCCATACATCGTCCGGTAAAATGGCGTTCATCGATCGTCGCAGAGCGGGCGCGGCCCATTTCTCGGGGACGCGTGCTCCCGCGGCCTGACCGCGCGCGTGGACTCCCGCATCTGTCCGTCCAGCGCCGACGACGGCCACGGGTTCTCCACAGAGTTTGGACACCGCCGCTTCGAGGACTCCCTGAACCGTCCGTTCACCAGGCTGCCGCTGCCACCCGGAAAAGCGCGCGCCATCGTAGTGCAACACGAGTTGCACGGA
>DASYVU010000077.1:0-18610 GCA_035936715.1 Gemmatimonadaceae bacterium | reverse complement strand
AGACTGGCGCGAGGTCATCCGGGTAGTGACAGCGTTTACAGTTGGACACTCGATCACGCTCGCCGCCGCGGTGTTCGGCTTTCTTCCGTTGAGCGCGCGGGTCGTCGAGTTTCTCATTCCGTTGACGATAGTCGCCACCTGCGTTGAAAACATTCTCGTCAAGGATAGAGGGAAGGCGCCGTGGCGCGGTCACTACCGTCCGGTGTTTGCGACTGTGTTCGGTCTGGTGCACGGCGCCGGGTTCGGCGGATATCTGAAGAGCCTCTTTCTCGATCGAATCGCGGTCCCGTTGTTCGGCTTCAACGTGGGGATAGAGATGGGGCAGCTAGCGGTGCTGACGCTGACGTTCGCCGCGATCGCGATCGTAGATCTTATGATCAGGAAATCCAGCGCCGCGCATCTGAGGATTGCGCCGCTGCGGCTGCGAATTGTGACGCTTTCCTCCGTGGTGATGATCGTTGCCGCGCGGTGGGCGGTCGAGAGGTCGCCATGGTAAACCGTCTCGAGAAGCCTTTTCTCCGAGCGCTGCTGTTGCTGTGCGTACTGCTCGGCTCCCCACTCCGCGTAGCTGCCGCGCATCCAATTCACATGAGTTTTACCGAAGCCCGTTATGTGGATCGCAACGGTACCATGCAAATGTGGGTGAGAGTCTTCGCGAACGATTTCGCGGCCGCCGCTGCCCGCAGATCAGGAATTCGCCTGAGCCGTGATAGCGTCATCGATCCGGCCATCGGAGCGGCCTATCTCACGCGGAATCTGCAACTGGTTCGCGAGGATGGTCACGCGGTGAATCTGATTCTCTGCGGCGTCAAGAGAGTCAACGACATGCTCTCATTTTGCCTGCAGGCCACCGCGCCCGAGGGAATGCGGAAGCTAAAGATGCGGAATAGCGTCATGACGGAGCTGTTCGGCGATCAGGTGAACGTCGTCCAGACGGTGGATGGGAGCAGAAGGGCGAGCAGGCTATTCGTTCAAGGCGATGGGCTGAAACCACTGCCATGAGAACTATACTCCAGGGAGAGCCCGCGACCGGCGTGGAGGATGTTCACTACCATCCAATCGAGCCGTGGCAGGTCCGCGCTTCGATCGAGTGGGCGTTCTGATTGAAAAGCTGAGCCACTTCGGGACCGCCCCCAATATTCGCTGCGTCGTCTTCGACGCCGAGGCCGCTCCTTGACGCGAACCCCGGGTCGATCGTCCTACTCCGCAAGGTGTTTGATCACACGTGCGAGAGAAGGGGGAGTAAATGATGAGAGCGACTCGGTTAATTACTGCGATCCTAATCGGCGTGGCGCTCAACGCCTGTGGGTCCCCAAACGCGTCCGGGCCACCGGGACCCGGCGCGGATACGACAAAGATTCCGCTCAGCGACATGGCGACGAACGCGCGCTACCTGGGCTTCGAGGGAGGACTCTATCCGGGTGGCAGTTCGATACCCTCCGCGCACCTCGCTGCTGGAGTGAGTAGCGCGAAAGCGATCAAAGCGCTCGACGTGAACGGAAATCCCAGCGCGTCCGGCCGTTACGTACTCCTCTCGATCGGCATGTCCAACACGACGCAGGAGTTCTGCTCGGTGGGTTCTGCTGCACCGTGCGCGTCGTGGTCGTTCATGGGGCAGGCCGCAGCGGACCCGGCAGTCAATCGTACTACGCTCGCGATCGTGAACGGCGCACGTGGCGGGCAAACGGCGTCCGCCTGGACGTCGCCGACGAGCGCTGAGTACGATCGAATCCGTGACACCTGGCTCACGCCTTCAGGGCTCTCCGAGCGGCAGGTTCAGATCGCGTGGGTCAAGGTGGCGAACGCGCAGCCGACTGTGTCGCTACCGTCGACTTCATCGGATGCCTACACACTCGTGTCGCAAATGGGCAGCATCGCGCGCACGTTGAAGCAGCGCTATCCAAACCTGCGGCAGGTGTTCTTCTCGAGCCGCATCTACGCCGGGTATGCAAGCGTCGCACTCAATCCAGAACCGTACGCGTACGAATCAGGCTTCGCCGTAAAGTGGGTCGTCCAGGCGCAGATCGACCAGATCCAGCGGGGAAGCGTGCAGGATGTGCGGGCCGGCAATCTCGATTATCAGACGGTCGCGCCCTGGATTGCCTGGGGACCCTACCTGTGGACGCGCGGTACGACTCCCCGCTCCGACGGGTTGGTGTGGACCACGGCCGACGTCGAGAGCGACGGCACTCACCCCTCCCAATCCGGTGAGCAGAAGGTGGGTGGTCTGCTGCTCGATTTCTTCAAGACATCCCCGGTGACGCAGTGCTGGTTCCTGGCGGGTGGAAGCTGCTGATCATCGCCGCCTATCGCGCGGTCGCACCGATGTCTACGGCGATGCCGCGCCACTTTCCCTGATTGAACCGCAACACGCTCAGCGCGCAGCGTGTGGCGTGACCGACCAGGATCGCAATCCAGATGTCGATCGGGTCGAGCGTGCTCGTTCGCTGGATGACGAAGCAGATGCCGAGCGGAATGATGATCTGGGAGATGATCGAGATATAAAGAGGACTCTTCGTGTCGCCAGTTCCCTGGAGCCCGCCGGTGTAGGTGAGCGCGGTCGTGATGAAAAGTCCCGAAAGGGCGAGCACGCGCAGCAACTGCACGCCAATCTCGACTACTCCTGGCTCGTGCATTCCGAAGATTGCGAGAAGTTGGCGTGGGAAGAATAGGAAAAACGCACCGACGATTGCGGCACTCGAGAGGCCGATGCTCGCCGCTACGCGGACCCCCGCGACCGCGCGATCAGGTTTGCCCGCGCCGAGGTTCTGCCCGGCAATCGCCGCGGAGGCACCCATGAGACCGACCGAAGTCCACGTGATGAGCGAGAAGAGCTGCGTATAGCAAACGGTGAACGCTGCCTGCGCAGCGGCGCTTTGGGGGAGTGATCCGACGAACGACAGCATGAACACACCGCCGATGTTCATCGCGATTCCCTGAATTCCCGTTGGGAGGCCGAAACGAAATAGCGACCTGATGATATCCCAGTCGGGACCCCAACCAAGTCCGCGCGGAAACGAGACTACCCATCCGCCGTTCCAGAGCTTCCACAGCGAGTAGACCGCCACGAGTCCGGACGCGATGCAGGTTCCCATCGCTGCGCCCTTCGTTCCGAAGGCGGGAATAGGGCCCAGTCCACGGATCAGGATGACGTTCAGTACGACGTTCAGCACGGTCATGCTGACGCCCAAAATCATCGGAGTGCGCGCGTCGCCGGCGGAGCGCAGCGCACCGCCCAGCATGAAGAAAACGAGCATCCCACTGCTAAAGAGGAACATCGTGCGCAGGAACGGCAGTGCTTCGGCTTTCACAGCGGGCGCGGCGTTCACGAAATCGAGGAGCGCGGGGGACGCGAAGTATCCGATCGGCGCCATCACGAACAGCGAAAGCCCGATCGCCGCAATGAATGCCTGATAGACCACGCGGTCCACCTTTTCATGGTCGCCGGCGCCGGCGAATCGCGCGACGAGAACACTCATCCCGGTGAACAGCGACGAGATGAAGATGATGACTATGATCCAGATCTGAGAGCTGACGCCGATTGCGGCGTTGGCCTTGTAGCCAATCAGATTGCCGACCATCGCCTGGTCGACCATGCCCTGGAGTCCGCCGATCATGTTGGTGAGCATCGTCGGCCACGCGAGCTTCCACACTGCCGGTCCCAGCGGGCCCTCTATAATGGACCGGTCGTATTTCCGCCGCTCGGGGACAGATGCCGGCGCTTTCGCGTCCGTGATATGGGAATGCGCAACGGGCGCCGAGACGTCAGCAGTCATACTCATTCGTCGAACGAGCCCGACCCAAATCGACAACTCGAGCTGATTTCTTTCCCGAGATCGTTGGGTCAAACACTGCGATCAACCACTGACGCGTCGACTTACCCACACCTCAGCCGCGTTTCCGATTTCGGCGAGAACCTCAGCGTCGGTTCTGCCCGAAGACTTGAGAACGTGGAAGCTGTGATCTGCACTTTCGATCCAATGCATCTTCCAGTCTGCCTTCACGTTCTTGAGAACTCCTTTCATCAGGTCCGGAGTGCAGAAAGGGTCGCGGGTGCCGTTGAAGCATATGACCGGAACGTTGATCGCGGGAAGATGCGCGTCACGGAGCTGATCGGGTTTGCCGGGCGGATGCAATGGATACGCGAGCAGTAGCAGTCCGTCGCACGCAAATCCATCCGCGGCCAGCATGGACGCCGCTCTTCCACCCATGGATCGTCCGCCGATTATCAACTTCTTCGGCCCGATCTGCTCCCGCACGCGCGAGACGACCGCGGTGATGCACTCCTTGAGGCGCGGCATCGGATCGGGACGGCCGGATTTTCTCTCCTTGTAGAGAAAGTTGAAGCGGACGACGCTGAGTCCGCGGGAGCGGAGAGTCTTGGCGGTCTGGACGATTCCGCGATCGTTCATGTTTCCGCCCGCGCCGTGGGCGCAAACGAAGCAGCATTCGCCATGCGGATCGTTTTCCGCGCGCTCGTAGACTGCCGAGGTCTCCTCGCCGCCGACCTTGACTCGCCACTCGGCGCGATCGGCGGCAGTCACAAGCACCGGCCTCCGGGCGGCGACTGAGGCGTGAGATCCATCTCGTCGAGAAACCGGTGGCCGCCGGTCGTTTTCCCGCCTCTTGTCTCCACGCGCGTCATCACCAGCCGCGCCTTGGTCCGGGTCATCCCGACGTAAAGGAGACGTCGCGCCTCCTCCAGCTCGATCCTTCTGATCTCTCCACTTGGCGGCATCGGAAGGAACTGCTCGTCCTCGACGCCGACGATGTAGACTCGCGAGAACTCCAAACCCTTCGTCGAATGGAGCGTCAGGAGGTTGACCCGGTCGCGGGCTGTCTCGACCCCGTCGTGCTTCGACAGCACGGCGCGCTCCAGAAAGGCGCAGATCTGCGCCGGGAGCTCACCCTTCCCGCACGCTTCGATTAGGCGGCGGAGCCTCGCCATCGTCTCCGGATATCGCTTGTCCGCCGTTCGCTCCGCGCGGAGTCGCTCCATCATGGTGTGGCCTCCGAGCAGCGTGATGAGGTCATCGACTGATGGGAGTGAGGCGTCGCCGCGCGAGTCGCGCTCGATGCGATAGCCATCGAGGCAATCGCTGTGTCGGCCGAGAGCGTAAACGGGAACGAACTCGAACAACTTCCGCGCCTCGTCGCAAAGGGTATCACGATCACTGAGAGCCAGACCTACCGCGAGGTGGTCGAGGAGATTTACCAGAGCGGTCTTGCGCGCGTATTCAACTTTTGTTTCGCCGAGCGCGGGAAAGAGCCGCGCGAGAGTGCGACAATCGTCGAGCGCGCTGTGTGACTGGCCGGCGTGAATGCCATAGCGGCGCGCGAGGTGCTCGAGCTTCCGGCTCGTGGAGTGGAGCGTGCGCGCAAGAGGAAGTGTGTCGTAGGTCGAGAAGTCGGCACGCGGGAGCTTCGCTGCCATCCTTCGCAGAATCGGGAAGTCGAACTGGTAGCCGTTGTGCGCGACCAGCACATCGGCGCCACTGAAATCACGAAAGTCAGACCAGATAGATTCAAAGTACGGCGCGTTCGCGACATCGCTTTCAGAGATTCCGTGTGTGCCGAGCGCGCCGGCGGTAATCGGCACCCTTGGCTTCACCCGGGTGTGGTACTCGTCCACCGCGCGTCCGTGACGAACGCGGACGGCGGCGATTTCCACGATCTCCGCGCGCTCCACATCCTTGTCGGTTGTCTCGAGATCCACGACGGTGAAGTCGCGAAAGGTGTTGACGAAGTTGCGCGTCCGGACGAGCTGTGCGGTCTTGAAAAGCCCGAGCGTAAGGCCAAGCGATGGGAAATCATCTGGTCGGATTCGTTGTGCATCCGCGGACGGAGCTCCCCCCAGCTGCACGGAGCGGACGCCCATCTCCCCCAGCATTTTCTTCGCGGCGATCTCAGAGCCGCCAACCCGCGGGATCCAGACAGGCCGGCCTTCCTCAATGCAGGGCTTTAGTTTGTCGGCCAGCCTCACTACTTCGTCGTGCGCAGCCGGGTCGCTCAGATCTTCGTGGTGTTCCTCGAGGATCGTGCGGTAGGTCCCGACTCTTTCGGAGAGAATCTCCTCGACGAGCGAAGAAAGCGCGGTGTGATTCTTGGCGAGAGCGCCGAGGTTCTTGAGGGAGTAAATACCGCGCCAGATCTTCTTTCCGTCGCCGTGGACGCGCGGCAGCGTACGCGCCATCTGCTCGAGCTGCTGGATCAGGCTGGTTCCCGTTTCTTCCGATCGCGCGCGGGCATCGTTCAACAGCGCTTCCGGCAGAACGGTCTGATAGAAGTTCTCCTGATGAATCTCGTCCTCGGGGCTGGCGATCACCCGAAGGGCGGCGAGCACATAGACGACGACCTTGTCGTCCGCGAGCGCGCGTCCCTGGGCTAGGCGGCACGGGATCCCCGAATTCAGAAACGCCGACTCGAGTGCGCTGCCGATTTTGTGCGTCCGATACAACAGACCCACGTCGCCCCACCGAATCTCTCCGTTGTGCGCCGCGTGGTCGGCGTTCAGATCGCGAGAGATCCAGGCAGCTTCGTCATCGTCATCCACAAAGGTCAGCGCGACGACGGGAAAAGCCGATTTGACGTTCGTCTCCTGGGGTGTTCGATCCTTGAACATCTGCTCGTTCAGCGAGATGAGACGCCGGGCATATCTGAGGACTTCGGGCGGACAGCGCCGGTTCTCCTTGAGATTATGAAGCTGGTCGTCGCCGACGATCTCGAAATTGTTACAGAAAGTCGCAAACACTCTGGGGTCAGCCCCGGTCCAGGAATAGACTGACTGCTCGTCGTCGCCGACTGCGAAAACGTGGCGATGCTCGTGGGCAAGCTCGCGGATGATGCCGTACTGCACCGGATTCAGGTCCTGGAATTCGTCCACGAGGATGACATCCCACCGTCCTCTGACGGCCGTCGCCACCGATTCAATTCTGAAAAGCTCGGCGGTCTTCAACAGCAATCCATCGAAATCGACGATGTTGCGCTCGGTGGTCGCGCGCCGATAACCATCGTAATACTCCTCGTACCTGTGACCCAGCGGCTCACCGCGAAAGCGGTAGCGCGCAAAGGCATCGAGGACGCTCTTGTGAAGCTTTCGGGGCACCTTGAGGCGGCGAAGCAGCGCCAGCTGGTACAGCTCGTCGGCGATTCCAAAGCCTTCCTGCAAGCCGACGCGGTCGCCGTACTCGCGCAGCAGCTCAGAGCAGAACGAATGGATAGTCCCGCGCTTGACGCTCTCGACGCGCGGGCCCAGCTCCCCATCGAGACGCGATGCGATCTCCCCGGCGGCTTTGTTCGTGAAGGTGAAGACGCAGATGCGGGCGGGATCGAACTCTCGTTTGTCGACTAGGAATCTGATGCGCTCGATCAGACAATAGGTCTTTCCCGCCCCCGGCCCCGCGCGCACGAGCAGCGGCTGCGGCTCCGCCTCAATCGCCGCGCGCTGCGATGCGGACGGCACGCGAGGAGCCGGTGTGACGCGAGTCGGCGCCGAAGGGATTCCGGCGAAGGGGGTTGTGAGCGCTGCATCCATAATTGTGACGTTGGTCGAACGACATACTCTAGCGCCGTGACCGCTTGGGTGCCACCGAAGTCTTTCGGTCGCTGCGAACTTCGCTTGTATTCGCGGCCAACCGCGCTTTCGCCGCGAGCTTGCTGTCGTTCACGGGGCGCGATTGTGCGAAGGGAATCTGATGGAGGTCTCTCGCGTGATTCTTGCGCCACAAGTCCTGGATGCGGAAAGAACTTGTGCGCTCGAGTTTGCGAATCGTCGCGTCACTTGCCGTGACGGCGTGCGGCAGCGCGGCACGACTTCCGGTCGCTGCGGGGACAGGCTTCCGTCCGGTATTGCCCCCGCCCGAGGAAGCGCTGATCCCCGTCGTGAACGTCGTCAAGGCGAAACGCTGGGCAGGCGATGCCACTCCTCTGGCAGCAGATGGCCTGACCGTCCACGCCTTCGCGCGCGCTCTGGATCATCCGCGGTGGATTTACGTTCTTCCGAATGGCGACGTGCTTGTGTCGGAAACAAACGCGCCGAAGCGGCCCGACGATGGGAAAGGAATTAAGGGCTTTTTCTTCAGATACTTTCAGGCGAAAGCCGGAGGGGCGGTACCAAGCGAGAACCGAATCATCCTCCTTCGGGACCGCGACGGAGATGGCATCGCTGAGACGCGGACCGTGTTTCTGTCGGAACTCCATTCACCGTTTGGAATGACGCTCGTCGGCGACGCGTTGTACGTCGCGAACACCGATGGCATCGTACGCTTCCCCTACTCACGCGGGGAAACGCACATCTCGGCACCCGGGCGTAAGCTCGTCGCCCTGCCGGCGGGCCGCATCAATCATCACTGGACGAAGAACGTCATTGCCAGTCCCGACGGATCGAAGCTCTACGCGTCGGTCGGATCCAACAGCAACGCCGGAGAGAACGGGATCGGAAAGGAAGAAGGTCGCGCAGCTATCTGGGAGGTGGATCCCGTCACCGGAAGTCATCGCGTCTTCGCATCGGGCCTTCGGAATCCCGTCGGACTCGCCTGGGAGCCGGAGACCCGCAAGCTGTGGGTCGCCGTCAATGAGCGCGACGAGCTCGGCAGCGATCTGGTTCCCGATTACATCACATCGGTCCGAGACGGCGGATTCTATGGGTGGCCATTCAGTTATTACGGCGAGCACATCGATTCGCGCGTACATCCGCAGCGGCCGGATCTGGTCGAGCGCGCAATCGTTCCGGACTACGCGCTTGGCCCGCACACGGCATCGCTTGGGCTCGCCTGGTCTGGCGCGACATCTCTCCCCGCTCCCTTCAACGGCGGAATGTTCGTTGGCCAGCACGGCTCGTGGAATCGCAAACCGCGCAGCGGCTACAAGGTGATCTTCGTTCCATTCGCGCACGGCATGCCGTCCGGGCAGCCGATCGACGTCTTGACGGGATTCGTCAGGGAAAACGGAGACGCGATGGGGCGTCCGGTCGGCGTCGCGATCGACAAGTCCGGCGCGCTGCTCGTCGCGGACGACGTTGGGAACACTGTCTGGCGGGTTACTCGCTCAGCTGGCCAGCGCTGAGCTCGTCGCGTTTTAATTATCTTGGCGCGTCGGTCAGTC
Source organism: Gemmatimonadaceae bacterium (assembly GCA_035936715.1). Lineage (GTDB taxonomy): Bacteria > Gemmatimonadota > Gemmatimonadetes > Gemmatimonadales > Gemmatimonadaceae > UBA4720. The sequence goes on along the minus strand of DASYVU010000077.1, from coordinate 9,508 downwards.
GAAGAGGATCGGGGCTTCGGCGACTGCTCGCTTACACGCATCGAGCCCGTCAGGATCACGCGCCCAAGGCGCGCGCAGTTATGGATCTGTATAGGGGAGGCGGGGGGGTGTCCTCGCAGGCCGCGTCTCGCGTAGCAAGAGACTCGGGCTGGGCGCCCACACCGCCAGGTGGGCTGACCGAGGCTCGCAGCGTGTAAGCGAGTAGCGGCCGAAGAGGATACCCCCGCCTCCCCAATGCAGAGATGCAAATCGAAGCGAGCCAATACGGCACGGAGATGTGTACAGCTTGACCACGCTGTGCGGCGGTCTCATGTTGGGGAGTCAGACCGACCCAGCGCCTCTGGTCGAGGGTCTATTGCTTGCCACTCCCCATCAACCGCATCCGGGAGCTACTCGCTCCGACGTACACCATCGACCGCGAGCTAGGTCGCGGTGGGATGGCGACGGTCTGTCTTGCCCAAGACACCAAGCATGATCGCGTCGTCGCGCTCAAGGTGCTCCACCCTGGATTGGCGGAGTCCGTGGGCCCTGAGCGGTTCCTGCGCGAGATCAAGGTCGTCGCGCGACTGAATCACCCTCACATCCTTCCGCTCTTCGACTCGGGTGAGATCGAAGGATTTCTCTATTACGTGATGCCCTACGTCGAAGGCGAATCGTTGCGCGAGCGCCTGGAGCGCGAAAACCAGCTCCCGATCGACGAAGCCATTCGACACACACTGTCGATTGCCTCCGCTCTCGACTACGCGCACCGTCAGAATGTCGTGCACCGGGACGTCAAACCCGAGAACGTGATGATGTACGAGGGTGAGGCGATGGTAATGGACTTCGGCATCGCCAAAACCGCGATCGACACCGGTGAGCACAGCATCACGAAGAGCGGCGCGCTATTCGGCACGCCCGCCTATGTCGCGCCGGAACAGGCCGCTGGTGCGCGCGAAGTCGACGGTCGCGCCGACCAATTCAGTCTCGCCGTCGTTCTCTACGAGATGCTCGCGGGAGAGCGTCCATTCAGCGGCCTTCCCGACGTCGAAGCGTTCGCCCAGCGGTTCAAGGATGCGCCGCCGCGAATCGGGACATTGCGAGAGGGCGTCCCCGAATCCATAGAGGTAGGGCTTACCCAGGCAATGTCACCCGATCCAGAGAGGCGCTATACGAGCATGGCGCTGTTCGCCCAGGCTATCGGCTCGGGCGCTCTCGCTGCGCCCATCACCGTCCACTCGACTCCCAGGCCCACTGTGTCAGCGGCAAAGTCCGTCGCGGTTCTGCCGTTCGCAAACATGAGTGCCGAGGCGGACAATGAGTATTTCGCCGATGGTATCGCGGAAGAAATCATCAACGCATTGACGAAGATCCAATCGTTGCGTGTCGCGTCTCGCACGTCCTCCTTCGCCTTCAAGGGAAAGAACGAGGACATCGGCGAAATCGGACGGAAGCTGAAGGTGTCTGCCGTTCTGGAGGGGAGTGTGAGGAAAGTAGGCAACAAGCTCCGCATCACCGCGCAGCTCATCAACGTTGCCGACGGCTATCACCTCTGGGCCGAGCAGTACGATCGCGAGATGGAGGATATTTTCGCCATCCAGGACGACATCTCCCAGGCCATTGTCAAATCACTGCGAGTGATCCTGAGCGAAGGCGAAAAGCTCGCGATGGAAAAAGTGCGCACCGTGGACGTGGACGCGTACCACTACTATCTGCGCGGCCGCACATTCTTTCATGAATACCGCCGAAAGAGCCTGGAGTACGCGGTGCAGATGTACGAGAAGGCGATCGAGATTGACTCCGGTTACGCGCTCGCCTACGCCGGCATTGCGATCGCCTGCTCACTTCTCTACACCTACTTCGACTCGCGAGCAGTCAACTCCGTGCAGGCAGATGTCGCGAGCCAGAAAGCTCTCGAGCTGGAGCCCGACCTGGCCGAGGCACATCTTGCCCGCGCGTTCGCGCTGAGACTCGGCAAACATGCCGAGGACGCGGAGATGGAATTCGAGGCGGCGATCAAGCTCGACCCGAAGCTGTTCGATGCATTCTATTTCTATGGCAGGGCCCTCAAGTATCAGGGCAGATATGCGGAGTCGGCGAAGATGCTCGAGCGAGCATCTGTCCTTCGTCCCGAAGACTTCCAGGCTCCGACTTTTCTCGGCACCGCGTACGCGGGGATGGGAATGCGCGCCGAGGCAAACGCGGCCAGGCGCAGAGCCGTCAAGCTCATTGAGCAGCGTCTGGACCTCAACCCCGACGACGCCCGCGCGTTCAATCTTGGCGCGACGACGTTGATGAAGCTCGGAAATACTCAGCGCGCGCTCAAGTTCGCGGCGATGTCCCTCTCGATTGAGCCCGACGATCCACTCATACTCTACAACGTCGCCTGCATGTACGCGCTGATGGACAAGCGCGAGGACGCCCTTGCCTACCTCGAGCGGGCCGTGCGAAACGGGTTCGGTCACAAGGAGTCGATGGCAAACGATCCGGATCTCGACTCAATCCGCCGCACTCCCTGGTTTCACGCGATCGTACAGGCTATGTCGCCGAGCTGAGTCCTCCTTACCGGTTGCCTGAATGCCTGCCGGAGCAACAACGCTAGATAGTTACACCTAGCTTTCTACGCCGCGTACAGATTAGCCGGTAACTATTTGTCGAATCTACTCTTGCGCGCCTTGAACGATCGCTTAATATGGCGATGGAACCAAACGGTTGTTCCCGATAGATACGCGACGATGACCACGCATTCAACCGGATCGAACGCGGAACCTTCGCGCTGGAGACTTCCTCAGCACCATGAGGAGCTGTTGCGGGCTGCCCTCAGATTAAGCGGGACAGGGCGGACTGTGACGTCTGAGCAGCGCTCGCTCATCCATCAAATCTGTTCGGCGCCGGAGAAGCTGACGTTCGCGCCCGAAGATTTTGTTATCGCCTTCAAGCTCGCGCTCACCAATGCAGCCAACGACGTGGGGATTCGGCCAGGGTTCGAGCGCAACGACTTGCTCACGCGCATGGTGAGCGTCTGTATCGAGGAGTTCTTCCGCCTACCCTCGACTGGTGACGCCGCCAGCACTATCGTCGCTACCGGAGAATCCAGCGCTCAGGAGATCGGTCCCGAAAGCCGCTGATCACCAGACCAATCTGCGCTCGTCCCGCACCTGACGCTCGGCCATCTTTTTCACTAGACGGTCGAAGTCTTCCTGGGAGAAATTGCCACACACCCGGCGCAGACGCGTGGCTATCTCCTCGCGAACCTGTTTCTCACGGAGGGCGTGGAGCTCTGAAAGAGCCGAACCTGTGTGCACCTTTTCTTGTGATTCCAACTAGACGCGAGGCGAAGGAATCGTACGTGACCGCACAATATGGGCCGCATTCGCTCGGCAGCGCGAAATAGAAAAAGACTCATCGCTTGCGTCAGCTATCGTGATAGTGTAGCCTGCGTTATACAACCAGATCGCTACGGGCATCCCTCTGTCTGCGACCTTCTGGCTCCCAGCCAAGGAAGGTCGCATGAGATCAAAATCGGGTCCGTTCGGACACGCTGGCGGAAACGGTACGACCTCTTCCGCCGCAGTCGAGAACAATATCATCGCCAGGCTGCCTGCCAATGAGCTCGCAGCATTCCTGGAGCGAGCCGAGAAGATCAGATCTGCTTTGCGCGAAACTCTTTTTGAGCTGAACGAGCCGTTCGAGCGTGTGCTCTTTCCGCTGACGGGAATGGGCTCGCTCGTCACGGTGCTCAAGGACGGCACCACACTCGAAGCACAGACCGTGGGCCGTGAAGGATTCATGGGTCTTCCGCTCTTTCACGGAATCCGCCTCGCGCGCTGCAAGGGGATTACCCAGGTCGAGGGGGATTTCTACCAGATCACCCCCGACGACTTCATTTCACTGCTGAAGATTGCTCCGGAGCTCCGCCTCATGCTCCATCGCTATGCGCAGTTTTCAAACGAAGTCGTAGCACAATCGGCCGCATGCAACAGCATGCACTTGATCGAGCAGCGGTGCGCACGCTGGCTCCTGCTCACCGCGGACGCCGTTGGCCGGAAAGATTTCAGCCTCACCCAGGAATTCCTCTCCCAGATGCTCGCAGTGCGCAGGCCGGGAGTAACCGTGGCGATTGGAGCTCTGGAGAGGCAGGGGCTCATCGAGCACCGTTACGGTAAGGTCTCTATCTCAGATGCAGATGGATTGAAGAAGGTTGCGTGCGAGTGCTACCAGACGATCACAGACAAGGCGCAAGAGCTTCTCGCCTGATCGTCGCGGCCGTCAACCCGTATTGCGCAGTCCCTGAGCGACTCCGCTCAGAGTAGTCGCCAAAGCATCGTCGATCTTGTCCTTTGCTTTTTTGTCGAGGTCCCCGGAGCCGCGCTTCCTGCGCAGCAGGGAGACCTGAAGTAACGACAACGGATCGACGTACGGATTTCTGAGCGCAATAGCCGACTGCAGCACCGGGGTGTCATCGAGCAGCGCGCGGTGACCGCGAATCAGAAGCAGCGCTTCCACGGCGCTCTCGAATTCAGCAACGAGGGTTTGGAACAGCTTGAGATCTCCGCCCAGCTGCGTCACGTACAGCCGCGCGATGTCGATGTCAGTCTTCGCGCAGACCATCTCTACCTTGGCGAAGAGATCGTCAACGAATGGCCAGACTTGCGCCATCTTCTGGAGCCTCGCCAGCCCTTGCCGTGAACGGATCTCCTCGCCGAGCGCCGCGCCCACGCCGAGCCAACCGGTGAGCATGAGGCGAATCTGAGTCCACCCAAATCCCCACGGTATCGCGCGGATTCCATCGATGCCCGCCTTCGCGCCAGGACGATAGGCCGGACGCGAGCCGAAGCGGGCATTGGCGAGCTCATCGATCGGAGTGGCGACGCGAAAGAGCTGGAAAAGCGCATCGTTGTCGTGAACGAGCTCTCGATACACTGCATGCGATCTTTCGGAGAGCCTCTGGATTACATCCCGAAACTGGGCCACTTCGTGCGGCTCGACGTTCTCACGCCAATCCGTGAACTCATGCAGGAGTGTTCCGGCGGTCGTGACCTCCACGCTGCGCTCGGCCACCGGCAGCAATCCGAACTGCTGCGAGATGATCTCCCCCTGTTCGGTAATCTTGATGCGGCCATTGGTCGTTCCAGGTGGAAGCGCCGCGAGCGCGCGGTAAACAGGCGAGCCGCCTCCGCGACCGACGCTCCCTCCTCTGCCGTGAAAGAGTCGCAGCTCGATACCCGCGTCGCGAAAGAGGTCGGAAAGAGATTCCTGCGCGCGATAGAGCGCCCATGACGAGGCAATGATACCGGCGTCCTTTCCGGAATCCGAGTAGCCGATCATCACCTCCTGCCGGTGTCCGCGCGCCTCGAGCTGTCGCGCGTACACAGGGTCGTCGAGGAGCGCCCCCATGACTAATGGTGCGTGATCGAGGTCCTCGAGCGTCTCGAACAGGGGCACGACATCCAGACGCGACCTCGGCTTTTTGCCGGAGAGATCAACCAGCCCCGCTTCGCGCGCGAGAACCAGGACCCGCAGGAGGTCGTCGGATGAGCGGGTCATCGATACTATATATGTGCACGCCGCAGGCTCGCCGGCTTCGTCCTGGATCGTTTCGATCGCGCGGAATGTATCGATCACCTGCTGTGTCTCCGTCGAGGCACCGGTCTCTCCCCTCCGGCGCCGGAATTTGCCAAGTAAAACGGTGCGCAGGCGATTTCCGTCCGGAACATCCACTGCGCCTTTCGACAGAATTTCGGCAACCGCCGCCGCGTGCACCTCGGCGTGGTCGCGCACATCCATCATGAAGCCATGGAATCCGTGGGCCCGCACACCGGCGATAAAAGGATCGAGATTCGTGCGACACGCCTGAATGGCTCCGGCGCCGATCAGATAGTCCCTCACCAACGTGAGGTCGCGCTCGAAGGCGGCGACGTCAGGATATGCCGCCCGCTCCTGGCGGACGCGCCCAGCGTCGCGCGATGCAACGAGCCGGCGTGTCGCGTCGATCCGCGCCGACATGAAGCTCAGCTTCAATCGAAGGGGCTCGTCGGCATTCCGTTTTCTGTTCTTCTTCCACACCTCCGGCAATAGCTCCTTATCGTTCTCGATTGAGCGCATCAGCGCGGCGGATGGCGGCGTGAATTCAGCGGACAATGACAGACGCTGCACCAGCTCGTCGAGCGATTCCCGATATCTCCCGAGTATCACATGGCTGGCACGGCGGGCGGTGGCGATCGTGATGTCAGGCGTGACGTAGGGATTTCCATCCCGGTCCCCACCAACCCAGCTTCCCCAACGCAGAGGCACCGCGAGCCGGAAAGCATCTGCCGAGCGCGAGAATTCTTCCTCGAACGCGATAGCGAGCGCGGAATGGACGTGAGCGCCGGCGTCCAGCAATCGCGTCTCGAGATACCAAAGCGCGGAGCTGACTTCATCGAGCACCGTTGGTCTGTCCTGGCGGACTTCGCTCGTTAGCCAAAGGAGCTCCACTTCGCCTTCCATCTCCTGCTCGATCAGCTTTGCTTCGTCGGCGGGGGCGCGCTCGCGCGCGAGGAGCTTGTCAGCCACGCGCGCCTGCAAGCCCAGCAGAGTGCTGCGTGTGGATTCGGTCGGATGCGCTGTGAGAACCGGACGCACGTCGAGAATGAGCATCGCGCGCTCGACTTGCTCCGCGGTGCAGCCCATCTCGCGGAGCTTCCGCATTGACCAGCGTACCGATGCCGGCTGGAGAACACTCGTCCCTTTTCCCAGGTACGCATTCCGACGGCGGACGCGATGGGTCTGCTCTGCGGTGTTGATCAGGAGAAAGAAAAGTGTGAACGCGCGGGCGGCCATCGCGCACTGCTCTACGGTCAGTCCGTCGATCCTTCGGAGAATCTCTTCGAGGGATGCAGCATCCCGCTCACCATGACGCCTCGCGCGGGTCGCGACGCGAAGCTGCTCTACGATCTCGAAAGATTCCTGCCTCTCGAGTCGCTGGATCACCCGGCCGAGTGCACCGGCCAGCCAGCGGACGTCTTCGTGGAGCGGAAGGTCCTCGGGGCGAGCCTGTAGTCGTGGACTATCGTGCGGTGAGTGGGCGGGCATGTCGCTATGAAGTTAGCGAACACGAGTGTGATGCAGAACGTGTGCGAGCTATGTCGCCCTCAGAGCGCCCGTGCCATGACGTGATCCTCGTCCACACGCTCACCAAAATAAAATGGCTTCTTGCCGACGATCTCGAATCCGAGTCGGAGATAGAATCCGATCGCCCATGACGCCTGCGACCACGTCTGGAGCCAGATCACGTCTCCACCCGCGCGTCTGGCCGCATCGCAGCAGTGATTCATGAGCATGGCGCCAATCCCGCGTCCCTGCTGCGCGCTGTCTACATAAAACCGGACGATCTCGAACGGTCGGCGACCATCAACGCCTGGTGGAAATTCCGTAGTCGACGAGATGTGCGCATAAGCGAGCGGTGCTCCATCCAAGTCTTCCACCACGAAAACGGAGCTACCTTCGCCTTCTATCGCCTCGGCGATGACGGCGACCGAGTACGCCTTAGCGAGGTATCGACTCCGCTCCGGCTCCGGGTGCGTCGGCCCGTAGGCCTCCACGAACAGCCGCGCGCCCAGAGACGAGATCGCCTCCGCGTCATCCAGCGTGCAGCGGCGAATCTCATAAGCTGCCATCGGTTACGTGAGTCGGTTCGCCAATTCGGTGAGGTGGTCCGCCGCTTCCGTAATCGGTTTAGCGCCAGTGAGTGCCGCCTGATCGAGCGCGGGAATTTCTGGTTCTCTCTGCGAGTTTCTGATGCTGAGTCGTTTTCGAAGCTCGTTGCGGAAGGCGATGGCAGGGCGGTAGAATCGGTCGCGGTACGTCCGCCAGGTCGAGAGATGTCGCTGAATCAGCTCCGTGCTCTCGCGATCGAGTTCCTTGTCCTGTTCCTCCTCTGACAGAGTTTCGAGCGCGCGTGGGCTGAGCAGAGTGCTCACGTAAGCGCCATCACTTCCCGCCTCGAAGGTCCGCATCGCTTCCGCGAGCTGGAGCGTTCCTTCTTTCAGCACAGGCGCGGGCACCACACGCAGCTGCTCGACAAGGGGGTCGACTTCCGGCGGGCTTGGCGTGGCGGGTGTCTCCTCACGAAATCCCATGTCCACTGGCTGCGGCACAGTGAAGAGCAGCCAGAGGAATTCCGCCGCGGTCAGGATGAGATAGGGCAGAGCCAGAACGGCGGCAACTCTCGCTCCCATCGGCCACGATTTGAAGACCCCATGACCGGTCCACAAGATATTGAGGACCGATATCACGACGCATCCGGCGACCTTGGTCGGTTGGAGCAGCGGAAGCTGTTGCCAGGCGCGCGGAGCGACGCGTCGCCAGTTTCGATTGCGGAGAGGAAGGCTCACTGGTAAGAGACTGTTTCTCAGACCGGTGAGTCACGAGTTTTTGCATGTTCGCACAGGCCCGAAAACACACGGTATTATCCCTGAGTCGACGTCGCAGCGGCTAATGGTCGGGCCAGATCTCCGCAGCGCGTGGGGGGGGTGAAGGAAAAGGTAGTTCCGGCTCCGAAAATTCAACAGTCCGGGCGGATTGTCAAAAGGGAAGGTTTGAACCATATCCGTTGACACCCTTTCGCCACCACTGACCGAGATCCGAATGCGCGCACCGTTACGGTTGTTCATCGCCCTTTGGCTGCTGGCTTGTTCACCGCAAGTCGTCGGGCAAAATGCGGCCACCGTTTCACCAGCGCTCAGTGCTCCGAGCCAGTGGGAGCCAGACTTCGCTCAATTCGAAGCCCAGGATCGAGCGAACCCACCTCGGCCGGGGAGCATCGTCTTCGTTGGCAGCTCCTCGATCAGGATGTGGGCGAGCCTCGACCGCGACTTCCCCAGTGTGCCGGTTTTGAATCGCGGGTTTGGAGGATCGGAGGCAGGCGATGTCGCGCAGTTTGCGGAGCGCATCGTAGTGCCGTACAAGCCGCCGGTGGTGGTCTTTTACGCGGGCGACAACGATCTGGCGGCGGGCAAGACTCCGGCACAGGTTCTCGATGCTTTCCAGTCCTTTGTCGCCACAATGCATCGGGAGCTGCCCGGCACCCGAGTGGTTTTCGTGTCGATCAAGCCGAGCATCGCGAGGTGGAACATCGTCGACAAGATGCGCGCGGCGAATCAGCTTGTTCGAGACTACGCGCGTACTGATGACAGACTTGTCTACGTCGACGTGTTCACTCCGATGCTCGACGCGTCGGGTCTGCCAAGACGCGAGCTGTTTCTCGAGGATGGCCTGCACATGACGTCGGCGGGATACGCAATCTGGCGCGAGCTGATCGCGCCGGTGATTCGATGATTCACCCGTAGTCCAACCCTTTCAGAGACTGTTATGCGGAAATCGCTTGCGTTCCTATTTGCTGGGCTCCTTGTCGCCTTCCCGCCGCGTCGGCTCAAAACCATCTAACTTAGCGGTCCAGCGAAAGCCGCTTAGGTGTCACTTGCGCGTGGGAATGTCGATAAAGCTGTCACCAAACCACCGTATTCTGAGCGGCTCCCCGGCGTCCGCG
>DASYVU010000076.1:0-13111 GCA_035936715.1 Gemmatimonadaceae bacterium | reverse complement strand
ACGGGCGCGGGATGGTCCACGCGCGCTCCTTTGCGCGGGGTCCCAATACGACACTCGCATATCTGTGCGACGTCGATTCAACCGTCCTCTCCAAGGCCCTCGCGGATGTCTCACCTCTGCAAACGCCGCCGCCAAAGACGGTGACCGACTTCCGCCGGATACTGGAAGACAAGAACGTCGATGCGATTTCCATGGCGACGCCCGATCACTGGCACACCCCGGCTACTATTCTCGCGCTCGACGCGGGGAAGCACGTCTACCTCGAAAAGCCGAGTGGGCACGATCCGCGCGAGGATGAGCTGGTCGCCGCAGCGGCGCGGAAGCACAGTAAGCTTCACGTGCAGCTGGGCACCCAGGCTAGGTCCGGTCCGCATTTCATCGAGGTCCTGCAATCGATTCGTGAAGGTCAGATCGGCACACCGTATCTCGCGCGCGCGTGGTACGCCAACACGCGAACGGGAATAGGGAAGGGCAAAGTGGTCCCTGTGCCGGCGAATCTCGACTACGAGCTGTGGCAGGGCCCGGCTCCGCGCACTCCGTATCGCGACAACATCATCCACTACAACTGGCACTGGTTCACCCACTGGGGAACCGGTGAGATCTGCAACAATGGAACGCACGAGATCGATGTAGGGCGTTGGATGCTCGGCGTCGACTATCCGACGAGCGTCAACTCAACCGGCGGACGCTTCCACTACGCTGACGACTGGCAGTTTCCGGACACGCAGGAAGCGACGTTCGTCTTCGACGGGGGCAAGAGCATCATCTGGCAGGGACAGAGCTGCAACGGACTTGATCTCTACGAACGTTCGCGCGGCACCACGATCCTCGGCACCAACGGCAGCGTGGTAGTCGATCGGGACGGCTACGTCGTCTACGATCTCAAGAACAAGATCGTCAAGAAAGTGACTGCGGCCCCGAAGAGCGACAGCCTGAACACGGTCGGTGACGATTGGCTGACGCAACTCCACATTGAGAACTTCACCAATGCAGTTCGCACCGGCACCAAGCTGAGCGCTCCAATCGAGGACGGCGCCAAGACGGGAATGCTGTGCCATCTCGGCACCATCTCGCATCAAGTCAGCAGGAAGCTCACGACCGATCCGGCCAACGGACACATCATCGGCGACGAGGACGCCGCCAGGCTCTGGTCGCGCGAGTACGACCCGCGGTGGAAGCCCGTGGTGTGAGCGATCTTCACGAGGATCGCTACTTCGATCCCGATCCGGCAATCCGGCGGCATGCGCGCGCGCTGTACGACGAGACCCGCAGGCTGCCGATTATCTCCCCGCACGGGCACGTCGACGCCGCGATCCTCGCAAGAAATGAGGCATTTCCCGATCCGACGTCGCTCATAATCACGCCCGACCACTACATCCTGCGGATGCTGTACTCGCGCGGTGTTGCGCTCGAGTCGCTCGGCCTCGCTCCCATCGACGGGAAGCCTCCAAAGGCCGAGCGGGATCCGCGCAAGATCTGGCAGACTTATGCCAGGCACTGGCAACTCTTTCGTGCGACCCCCACGCGCGCATGGCTCGAGTACGAGCTGCGCGAGGTGTTCGGCGTTCAACGCGGGCTGAGCTCAGGATCGGCTCTGCACGTATACGATGCGATCGCTGAGCGGTTGCAGTCCCCAGAGTTCCGCCCCCGCGCGCTCTTCAAGCGGTTCAACATCGAAGTGTTGGCGACGACTGACGCGGCGAGCGACACGCTCGAGCATCACAGGGCGCTGAGCAAAGTGGAGCTGGGTGGTCGCGTCATTCCGACCTTCCGGCCGGACACCCTGTTTCGGATCGCGTCGCCTGGATGGTCGGCCGAGCTCGCGAGCTTTGAGCGTGTCGCTGGCAGCGCGATTGGCAGTTGCGCCGAGCTGGTGAGCTCGCTCGCGCGGCGACGCGCCGAGTTCAAGGCGATGGGCGCGACCGCAACGGATCACGGCGTGGTCGTTCCGCGCACGGAGCGACTGGACGATGCGCACGCCGAGCGACTGTTCGCCAAGGCATTTCGCGGCGCGGCGACCGAGGAGGACCAGGCACACTTCGAAGCGCACCTCCTTATGGAGATGGCGCGCATGTCGGTGGGGGACGGGCTCGTGATGCAGCTGCACGCCGGCGCCCTGCGGGATCACAACGAGTTGGTGCATCGGCGGTTTGGACCGGATCGTGGCGGCGACATCCCGGTGGCCACGGAGTTCACGCGCAACTTGCGTCCTCTTCTCAACGCGTATGGGAACGACCCGCGCTTTCGGCTCATCGTGTTCACACTCGATGAATCGACGTACGGTCGCGAGCTGGCACCGCTCGCGGGCCACTATCCGGCGCTGCTCCTTGGTGCGCCGTGGTGGTTCCATGATTCGATTGAGGGAATGACGCGCTTTCGTCGCGAAACGACGGAGACCGCGGGGATCGACAACACGGCTGGCTTCACCGACGACACGCGCGCGTTCTGCTCGATCCCGGCTCGACACGATCTCGCCCGACGTGTTGACGCGAACTATCTCGGCGGGCTCGTCGCGCGTCACGTGATCGACATGGGCGACGCGAGCGACATGGCGAAGGCCTTGGCGTACGATCTTGCCAAGCGCGCTTATCGATTGACTTGAACCAGCGAGGGGAGTGATGTCCAATCAAGACGTGCCACGCCGAAGCTTTCTCAAATTCGCCGCCCTCGGCGCCGCGAGCACTGTACTCACTGAGGAGTTGTACGGCCTCGACGCGCCACTCTCTGTGGTCCGGCATGCCGCGGCGCACTGGAGAGCCGAGGATATCGGCGTCAAGCTCGGTGTCGCCAGCTACTCGCTGCGGAATTTCCCTCGCGCGAAAGCCATCGAGATGACCAAGGCGCTGGGGACGCCATACATCAATCTGAAATCATTTCATCTGCCTTACGAGTCGTCGCCGGCCGAGATCGCTGCCGCGCGGCAGGAGATCGCTGCCGCCGGGCTCCAGATCGTAGGTGGCGGCACGATCACCCTTGAGACGGATACTGACGAGGGTGTGCGAAAGTATTTCGACTACGCCAAAGCTGCGGGTATGCCGGTGATGGTCAGCACCTGCAAGCCGAGCATGGTGCCACGCGTGGAGAAGTTCGCGAAGCAGTACGACATCAAGGTCGCCTTCCACAACCACGGCCCCGAGGATGAGAACTTCCCGTCGCCTTACGACGTGCTGAAGGCGGTGAAGGGGATGGATCCGCGAATGGGGTTGTGCATGGACATTGGCCACACTGTCCGCACTGGCACCGACCCCGTGCGCGCGGCGGCCGATGCCGGCCCGCGCCTCCTGGACATGCACGCCAAGGATCTGCGCGACCTCAAAATAAAGGAGAGCCAGTGCATCGTCGGGGAGGGAAAGATCCCCATCGCCGCGCTCTTCAGACAACTCGACGCAATGCGGTATCCCGGCTACGTCAATCTCGAGTACGAGATCGACGCCGACGATCCGATGCCGGGAATGAAGCAGTCATTCGCCTACATGCGCGGCGTGCTCGCGGGTCTCGCGACTAGGACGTAGCGGGTGTCTGCCCTGTCTATTCCCGCGGGGCGGACAGGCGGGGTGAGTGCTGCTCCGACTGCAATCTGGCAGAGAAGCGCTGTGCTTCGGAAATCCGCTCGACTTCCACCGCGATGGAGTCTACCGCAGTCTCAATGCGCTCCAGCCGTCCATTGATCGCGCTCAACTCTCGCGGTGGCACTGGCTTCGGCTCGAGCCAGCGCGTGATTAGTCGGACCACCGGAAATCCCAGAACTATGATGACCAGTCCCGGCACGACCCACGAGAAGACTTCGTGAACGATAAGATTCGGATCTGGCGGCATTGGTATCCTTGTGCGAGCCTGTAGGTGATCCGGTCACTACGCCAGCAGCAATACAGGGTTTCGCTAGATGTGACTGACGGCAAACGAATTGCACCGTTCCCGCCCAGGATCAATCTAGCCGTAAATAACGGAGGCTTCACGTGAAACGCGTTGTTCTTTGTCTCACCGCGACGGTGTTGTTAGCGGCGTGCGAAAATAGCACCGATCCCCTGGGAGGATTCCTCGGTGGCGGAGGTGCTCTCACACAGACGCAGGCAACCGGAAACTGGTCGTTCACTGTCCAGCGCACGACGACGTTTCCCGCGTGTACCAACCCACTTGCGAACGGTTCGGCGATCACCGCGCACCTGGATGTTGCGGGTGACGGGACGTTGGCTACAACGAGTACCTGGCTGAATCCGATCTCCGTCGTGGTCCAGCCGTTGAGTGGTTCCGTTGACCTGACCAACGGCGCCAGCACACTGCATTTCGCTGCGCCTGCTGTCAGTGGCACAGCCCAGATGGAGATCCTCGGCACTATGAGGGCTTCCGGCGGACTCACTGGCACCCTCCGGGATCCGGAACCGGGATTTTCGCAGGTGTTCGGAACCGGTGGCTGTGAATATTCCCTGAGCGGGATAAAGACGAGTTGACCAGCCACGACATCGTCTATTTAAACGGCAGCTTTCTTCCCCGCAGGGATGCCCGCGTCTCCGTCGAAGATCGCGGCTTCGTCTTCGGCGACGGAGTGTACGAGGTCCTCCGCGTCATCAACGGCAGGCTTTTCGCGACCAGCTTCCACAACGACCGGCTGGAGCGGAGCCTCGACGGAGTGAGAATTACGCTCGCGAGCGGAGATTCTCCCGCCAGCTTCATCGAAATAGGGAAACAGCTGTTGCGGGAGAACGATCTGACCCGCGGAGAGGCGACGCTTTATATCCAGATGACTCGCGGCGCGACAACGCGTGCGCACAATTTTCCTCCCCCCGACATCACACCGACCATCTATATCTCCGTTGCGCGGTTCACGCCCTACACCGAGTTCGCGCAAACCGGAGCGTCCGCAATCTCGCACGTGGATCTTCGCTGGGGACGCTGCGATCTCAAGACGCTCAACCTGTTGCCGAACGTGCTCGCCTCGCAAACCGCGAAGGAGCGGGGAGCGTTCGAGGCGATGCTCATTCGCGACGGAATCGTGACGGAAGGTACCAGGACTAATTTCTTCGGCGTGGTGAACGGCTCGCTGCGTACCCACCCGAGCGACGCCCACATCCTTCCCGGGATCACGCGGTCGGTCCTGCTTGGTCTCGCCCGTGATCTCTCCATTGAGCTGGACGAAACGCCGATCTCGGTCGCGGAGATTCCAAAATTGTCCGAGCTCTTTCTCACCGGCACGACGACTGACGTGATTCCGGTGGTGAAGCTCGACGACAAGCCCGTAGGCAACGGCCGGCCAGGAGAGCTGACGCGGCGGTTACAGCGAGTGCTCGCCGAGAGTCTAGCGTCCGGCGGCGATTGATTCGAGTTGGCGTCGTGGCTAAGTTTCGCTTCGTAACGCGCCAGTAGCTCAGTTGGATAGAGCAACAGCCTTCTAAGCTGTGGGTCGGGGGTTCGATTCCCTCCTGGCGCGCCAAGCGAATGCACGCGCCGTTAGCTCAATTGGCAGAGCAAATGACTCTTAATCATTAGGTTGCAGGTTCGATTCCTGCACGGCGCACTATGGCCCTGACAACTGAGCCGACTCTCAATGAAACGAAACGGCCACCTGATTGGTGGCCGTTTGCGTTTCCTCAGTCGCGCTTGAATCCCTGGCGTGGGCTGGGCGGATTGCCGCGCGAGAGCTGGCTGCTGTTCGCAACCAATCTCGTCAACAGAGCGGGGATGATGGTCCTCCCGTTCCTCGTGCTCTATCTCACGCGCGAGCTTGGCTTCTCCGCCGCGCGAGCCGGTTTCGTGTTCGCCGTCTATGGGGCGACAGCGATACTGGCCGGCCCAATCTCTGGCAAGCTGAGCGATCGGATAGGCGCGCTTCCGATCATGCGAGCGTCGCTCATCTCGTCGGGCATCGCACTGCTGCTCTTTCCGTTTGCGAAGAGCTACGCCGCGGTTATCGCGATCACGGTCGTTTGGGCCGCGTGCGCGGAGCTGTTCCGCCCGGCGAGTCTGGCGGCGATCACACACGTCGTGTCCCCGTCGCAAAGAAGGGCGGCTTTCGCCCTCAACCGCCTGGCCATCAACCTGGGCATGAGCATTGGTCCAGCCCTCGGCGGTTTTCTGGCGACCGTCTCATTCCGCGCAATGTTCGTGGTGGACGCTTTGACGACACTGATGGCGGGAGCCGTACTTTCACTCACGACCTGGCGTCTGTCCACCGGCGGGCGTGACGCGCAATCCGAGAGCGAGGATCTCCAGCTCGAGATGCGAAGCATCCTTCGCGACAGGCGGCTCGCGATCTTTCTTCTCGGCTCCGTGCTGGTCGGCATCGTGTTCTTTCAGCATGAGTCGGCGCTGCCACTCTACATGGTGCAGTACCTGCACATGTCCCCCGCGTTCTACGGGACGCTCTTCACGATCAACACTCTCCTGATCGTGGCGCTCGAAGTTCCGCTGAATGCGGCGACGTCGCGCTGGCCCAACACCTGGTCGCTAGTCATCGGCTCTCTTCTTTTCGCAGTCGGCTTCGGTGCGCTCGCCTTCGTCTCGTCGGCGCCGGGTGTTCTGGCGATGGTGATCGTGTGGACGTTTGGCGAGATGATGCTGTTTCCCGCGATGGCCGCGCACCTTGGCGAGATCGCGCCCGCCTCACTGCGTGGCACCTACATGGGGGCCTATAGCATGTCCCTCAGCGTCGCTCTCACCCTTGGCCCCTGGCTCGGCACTCAGCTCCTCTCGACGACGGGGCCAGTCGGAGTCTGGTCGGCTATGTTTGCGCTGGGGGTGCTGGCCGCTGTGCTGATGGTGTATGCCGCGCCTCCGCACCGTCGGCGCCGTGCTGCAGTCTCCGCGGAATCTTAGCGACGATCATCTCGATGGCGATCGCGTTGTGTCCACCGCGCGGCACTATCACGTCCGCGTACCGCTTGCTGGGCTCCACAAACTCGCAATGCATCGGCTGAACGGTGGACAGGTACTGCTCGATGATTTCATCGAGGGGTCGCCCGCGAACGTGGGTGTCGCGCTCGATTCGTCGAATCAGCCTGATGTCCGCATCGGCATCGACGAATACCTTGACGTCGCAAAGATCCCGCACTCTTTCGTCGACGAACAACAGAATTCCGTCGATGACGATTATGTCCGCCGGCTCGATGCGCGTCGAGCCGGCGCGGCGCAAATGGGTGACGAAATCGTACTCCGGCTTGTCGATCCTCTTGCGCCTGCTGAGAGATTGAAGGTGGGCACAGAGCAAGTCGTAGTCGAACGCGTCGGGATGATCCCAATTGAGCTTCCGACGCTCGTCCAGAGTGAGTGACGTAAAATTCTTGTAGTACGCGTCCATGTCGATGAATGCGACCGACGAAGTCGTGAGATGCTCAGCGACATTCTTGGCGACTGTGGATTTCCCCGAGCCAGATCCGCCGGCGATTCCGATGATCAGCGGTTCAGCATCCCGCTGCAAAGCTACGCGGGTGATGATTGGAACGCATTATGCCCCCCGGAAACAGCACTCGCATCGCTTTTTCGCCGACCCGATTGGTGGCAGACGAGCGTCTGTGAGTCAGGAGATAACGGTGGCGCCCGGCGACACCGTGCTTATGACGATTCCACCTGTCTGAGTAGCGCACCGTCTCGAAGGACTAAAAGGGGTAGCCCGGCGCAGCGATCACGTTGAGGGCACGGGGTACGCATTCGATCTTCACCGTTGATGAAAGTGCCCGCCTCAGCTCGCCGTCGATCTCCATCATCGGTGGGGCGGAGAACCGGAGGGTCATTGCACGCGCAATCTCCGCCTTGACCGACGGAAGCGAGAGATGCGTTCCGTGAAACGCTCCAGCGAAGACACGTATCCGGTCAATCACATTGCTGTCGCCGACAAATCCGAAATCGAGTTGGCCGTCCACCACGGACGCGTTTGGCGCGATGCGGAACGCGCCGCCGAGGAATCGTCCATTCGATACCGTCAGCATCAGCATCTTCCGCGCGCCCGAATTGGGAACGGGATCCGCCGCAACGCTCAAGCCGCGATATGTGAGTAGCTGCGCGAGTGCCGAGTAGATGTAAACGGCATCGCCCCTCAGAAGGCGGACGTGCTGGGTTGCCTCGAGAACCGATGCGACGAATCCAAAGCCGAGACTGTTGAGGAAAGTGTGTCGCTCGACACGGCCGACATCCATCCGAGTTGCCGTGCCGGCAGCTACCAGCCGGGCAATGTCGCGCGCGGGCATCTCATTGACGCCGAGAGTCTTCGCGATGTCGTTCCCTGTGCCACATGGGAGAATCGCCAGAGCGCAAGCGCTCCCGTTCTCCACGATTGCTTCTGCGACCCGGGAGCAGGTTCCGTCGCCACCAGCGACGAGGATCGTCGTGAATCCCCGGTCGATCGCTGCAAGGGTCAGTCGGGCCTCATCACCCGACTTGTCCGTCTTGAAAATCTCGGAGATTCCAAACTCCGCGAAAGTTGCTGCGTCCGAGGTCAGCTTCTCGGCCGCAACGCCGCGACCGGCGATTGGATTGAGCAGAATGCAAGCTGACGGTTTCACTCGAAGATTGTTAAGGGAAAAGCAAACGCCCGGGAAATCCCGGGCGCCTAGCCCCAACAGAAAAAAAAACTATCTACCCATCGTACAGCATCCGGAGGTACACGAAATCCAGATAGGCGCATTCTGTGGAGACAGTGCTTCTTCGCTCCTTGTCTCGCTTCCTTTGAGGTAACTGGCGAAACTGACTACCTGTTCGCTAGCCCGGCTAGAGCGCAAACCAGCTGAGTCGTATGGAACTGTACGAGGACAGTCCCTGAATCCAACCTCCCTCGCCGCGGGAGCATGGTAGTCCTCGCAGGCCCACAGATGTCCGCTGTGGATGGAGGCTCTCGCTCTGGTGGCCCGATTGATTTCGTTCATCGTCCATTTCGTGCGCCCCGAGCCGTCATTCGACAGGACGAGCTCGTACTCGGCATCGCTTCTGGGTTTCCACCCATATCTTTTCTCGTGCTTCCCATCGGCTCCCTCGTTGCTGAACCATGCGAGAGTTGTTGGCGGTCCAGTCATGTTCAAATCCGGGAGGGGGCCCGGGAGAACGCCCGCATCCACGGTGACCAGGCCACCCTCTTGTGCCTCTCGCTGGAACTGGGAGACTCCGACTACGCCGTCTAGTATCGGTCGCGGCGCCATTGTCAGGGGGGTGCACGCCTTCAGTACAACTATCATCGCGGCTCCAACTGCTGCGATGCCACCGACTCTTCCCCAGCGTTTCTTGATCATCCTGACCTCCTCGATTCTGGTGGACTCTAACACAGACTACTTCCTCAACCCAGCCAGTTCCCTCATGCGCGAGACAGTAGGCTGAAGCTCCGGATCAGCCCCGCTCCAAAGCGCGACGAGCGCGGCACCCCACGTCTTTGCGGCCCGAGCATCGTGCTGACTGTCGGCAAGTTCGGCTCGCAGCGCAATGGCGCGGCCAATAGCTGCTGCCGCTCCTACCTCCTTCAATGCAATTCCGCTCAACGTAGGCAAGGCGCCCAGAGCGAGATCCAGCTGCTGAATCGCTCCTACCGTGTCTCCCATCGCCGTCTTGAGCCAGGCTTCCTGGTAGGTGTAATCGAGCGTAAGGTCGCCGGGCCGGGAGGCGCGTCTCATCTCCGACAAAGTGTCAGTTATTGCTCGGATCGAGCTAAAGTCTCGTCGCGCAAACGCCTGCTGCATTCGATAGAGCCGGTCCCGGGGTGAGACGATACGCAACGAGCTTTTGCCTTGAGTGCACGGCGTCAGCAAGCTGAGCGCCCGCGTTGCAAGCACGACGCGGATCTCATCGCGTTTGTTCTCCGGCACATAGCTTTGCAGCGCGTTTTCGAGCTGACGTTCTGAAGAAAGCGTCGCGCCCCCGCACGCGCCGAGCGCCGCGCGGGCAAAGAAATTCGCGGCAGCCTCGCCAACGGGAGTTGCGATGGCGACACTCATGGGGAGCTGTGGCTGGCCACCCAATCGCGCGAGCTGCGCGGTTTGCCTGATCCGTCCGGTCATGGCCGCGAGGCCGATCAGCTCGAGCGCCTCGTCACTCGTGGCAATCTCGTGATTCCGGAGGAGGGAATCCGCCAGCGTTCCCGCTCTTTGAAACTCCGACCCCTTGAACCGCAGTCTCGCCTCTCGCGCGGAAAGGCGAAGCCGCTGCGGCGGGCTCGTAGTCAACTTTAGCGCGCGCAAAGCCGCGCCGACCGCCGAGATTCGTCCCGCACGCGTGTCGGACGCTTCTCCGCGCACATCCAGGATATCCGCCAGCGCTTCGTACGCGTCGGCGCTCTCCGGAAATTGTTCGGCCCAGTCGCTTGCAAAAGCCAGCAGCAGGCTGCTGTTGCGGTCGAGCGCAGCGCTATGACTGAGGGTGGCGCTGGCCGGCAGCGTAGCGAATCGCTTGAGGGGGTAGGGAATCTCCGCGAGCGTATCAGCGGCGAGCGATGGGAATGCCGGGAAAGACGTCGAGTCAGGTCCTCTACCCTCTCGACTGCGGTTCGCGCTCGTCGGTAAGAGCTGCTCAACCTTGTCGAAGGTGAGAAGAGCGTGCGCACGAGGCTCGATCCGTAATGCGCGCATGTACATCGTTCGCGAGTTCTCCAGGCTCGCCCTAAACCGCCAACCGGATTCACTCGATCGGTCGCGAACAACCGTCTTGTCCAGTCGCTTGCATTCTCCGAGACCGTACCAGCCGATGAAGTTGACCGGGTCCGTTTTCGACAACGTCCTGTAGTTCGCGCATGCGCGCGGGAAATCGCCGCTGGCAATTGCAGCGACCGCCTCCGCAATGAGGGCATCGCGGGAAGCAAGGTGCGCTGCACCTTCCATTGCTCGATTGGCATGGGGTTGCCACTCGGCGCCCTCGTACCGCTTCCACTGAACGAGCTGCGCCAGCCACGCCTGCGCGGCGTAGTAAGTCGGGTCCGCCTGCGTCGCTTCAGTGAAAGATCGCTCCGCTTCTCCGAGATCCCAATTGGCGAGAGCAACGTGCGCATTCCCGTACGCGCTCCATGCCGCGAGCGAATGCGTCCCTCCATCTCCGCCATCGGCGACAGCCGGCCGCTCCGGATTTTTCAGCAGTGCGAACGAAGCCCTCACGAAGGAGCTGCGATCAGTGATGGGTCCATCCAGGAGAACCGTGCGCGGACTCGACTTGGTGTTGTCGGCGAGATCATAGAGCTCGCCCTTCGCCTGCGATGTTTGGGCTCCCCCGTAAACCTCGCCCCAGACAAGGCGCCGCGCTCCAAGCTTTCTTCCGATTGAGCGCGCCTCACTCAGCGAGCGAGGGAGTCCCCCTCTAGGCAGGAGCTCTGCCACCTCGAGATCGGACGCGAGGTGCACGTCCTGCCAATCGCTCCAGACGTCCTCGAAGTTTCGCCGTACCTGGGTGGCTGCGTCGCGGTCACCGCGGAAGGGAAGTATGACAACGCGCGAGGAGTCGAGGGGCGGCACGCCTCCCAATCGGGCGAAGCCGTTTCGCCGTGCAAGAACACCGAACACCGCGAGAGCTGCCAACGCGACCGCTGCCGAAGCGACTATTCGGCGCGAGCGCGGAAAGCTCGATTCCGGCGCCGACGCTCCTCCGTAAATATGACTTGGAGGCGGGAAAACTGGTTCGGCAGTGTGCAGCGAAGAGGCTTCGAGACTTGCTTGCGCAGGAAGCGGAACGACCTCGGCGTTCGTCACCCCTTCGTCAGGCGGGCACAGCGCGCCCAGGAATTCCTCTGCGGTCGGGTATCTGTCTCGAGGCGCTCGCTCGAGCGCGCGACCGATCGCTTTATCGAGCCACAACGGCATCCCATGGCGGGTGAGGCTGATCGAAGGGGGAGGCTCGGTGAAACGTTTCGCGAACCCCTCCTTGCCTGCGAAAGGGGGCTTTCCAGTGAGCATCTCGTAAAGGACGCACCCCAGGCTGTAGACATCGCTTCTCCCATCCATGTGCTTCTCGCCCATCAGCTGCTCGGGACTCATGTACGCCGGGGTGCCGGGAGAGCCCATTCCGGTTTGCGTCAGTTGCCTGACCCCGGCGATGTCGATCACTCTGGCAATCCCGAAGTCGGCGATGACGGGGTGCCCCGCCGAGAGAAGAATGTTCTCCGGCTTTATGTCGCGGTGAACGATTCCTTGCGCGTGTGCATACGCAAGTGCGTCAGCGATCTCGCGTCCAATTCCGCACGTGTCGTGAACAGAGAGCTGCTTCTCGCGGTGCATCCGGTCACGCAATGTCTCCCCTTGAAGATAAGGCATCACGTAGTAGAGGAATGCTTCGACGTGTCCGGAGTCGTAGAGGGGAAGAATGTTCGGATGCTGGAGTCGGGCGAGCGTGCGGATTTCGCGCACGAAGCGGATCTCGCCAGTCTCCGATGTGGGGTCGGCGTTCAGGACTTTGAGGGCGACTTGTCGCTCGTGCTTGAGGTCGCGGGCCAGATACACGGTGGCGTATGCGCCCTGGCCGACTTGTCGCCCGATCTCATAGCGTCCCTGCAGCGCGGCGCGGAGAGGCGCAATTGGATCGGCAAGCGTCATTGTTTCTCGTTCGCGGGTCTCGCGCATCTCAAGCGACGTCCCGAGTCATCGGGCAAGCGAGCGAGCGTAACAGTCGGTGGGCGAAATTCCAGGGCGACGACGCGTCCACCGAGACCAGCCAAGAGGGAGGAGCATTTTGCCACCGCGTTGGACGACTCGGCGCAAACATACGAGATACCTTAGCCCGGAGCCAGCGGATTCTCGTCTCGTGATGCAGAGGCGGGTTTAGTCGGGACCGACTGTCGGTTGTTTTCGCGGGGTCTTGAAGTAAGCGACCTGCCGCGCTAGGTTGCGAATCCCCCTCCGACTGGCTCCAGAGTCAGCTCAGGAGCGAGGATGAGCTAGCAGATCAACAAAGATTTGCTTCCAATCACTTGACGAATAAACCACTTCGGTATATTCTTCAAGGCTGCCGGAGAATCGGCACAAAAGCTTGAAACAAGCCACCACAGCAGTGTGGTGAGCGAATTGTTTGAAAATCGAAATTGAGATCGATGGATGTGCGAGGCGAGATCTATGATCCGGGGTCCATTTCAGTATCCCGGGGAGATTTCAAAACCTGAAACATTCAAAGTGATTCCGGACGTGGAAGTCGAAAGACTTACGTCTGGAGACGACTGCGTTCG
>DASYVU010000075.1:0-8272 GCA_035936715.1 Gemmatimonadaceae bacterium | reverse complement strand
GGGCATCGGTGATCGCTTCCTCGTCGGTGGCGTACTGCCAGAATCGCGTGCCGCCAAGGGCGGGCCCGAGCTTCGTGCTGTGAACCGCGAGAATGCCTCTATATCCAATCGAAGGGTCGCTGCACATCACGACCTGCTCGTGTCCCATCTCCGCCATCGTTTCGAAAAGCTTCATTTAACTAATGATTCCCGGTGAAACGTCATGATTGTCCGTAGAGAGCGCGCGCGATCACGATTCTCTGGATCTCGGAAGTGCCCTCATAAATTTCGGTGACTTTCGCGTCGCGGAAAAGGCGCTCCACCGGATAGTCCTTGACGTAGCCGTATCCGCCGAAGATCTGCACCGCCTGCGTCGTCACCCACATCGCGGTCTCGCTGGCCATCAGCTTCGCCATCGAGCTGAATTGGCGCACGCTCTGTCCGCGATCCTTGGCCGCGGCCGCTGCGTGGAGCAGCGCCCGCGAAGCCGATACGCGCATCGCCATATCGGCGAGCTTGAACTGGATCGCCTCGAACTCCTTGATCGCCTTTCCGAACTGCTTGCGCTCTCCGGCATAGGCGACCGAGTGCTCGAGCGCTGCACGTGCAATGCCGATCGCTTGCGCCGCGATTCCTAGCCGTCCGTTGTCGAGAGACTGCATTGCATAGATGAAGCCCTGTGCCTCGTCGCCGAGGAGATTCTCCGCCGGCACGCGCATGTTGTCGAAGGTGAGCTGCACGGTTGGCGACGCCCGGAGGCCGAGCTTGTCCTCTTTCTTGCCGACGTTGAACCCGGGCAGATCGGGCGTGATGATGAACGCGCCGATTCCCCGCCCTCCCCTCCTAGCGCCGCTGGTGTCGGTGCGCGCCATCGCGATGATCATTCCGGCGGTGTTGCCATTGGTCACCCACGCTTTTGTTCCGTTGAGGACCCAGTGGTCGCCGTTTTTGACTGCCTGCGTGGTCAACGCTGAAGCATCCGACCCGGCGTCGGGCTCTGAAAGCGCAAAGGCGCCCAGTATCTCACCGCGCGCCATTGGCTTCAGGAATCGATTCTTCTGGGCCTCGCTTCCGTAGCGAAGAATCATCTGTGTCGGAAGCGAGTTGTGAACGCTCATCAGCACGGCGACAGACGCGTCCGCCGCGGCAATCTCCTCGAGCGCAATCAGGTAGGTGCCAGTGTCGGTGCCCAGTCCATCGTACTGTTCGGGAAGCATCATCCCGAGGAATCCGAGCTCACCAAGCTTCTTCACAAGGGTCGGCTCGAAGTACGCCCGCTGATCCCAGTCCGCTGCGTACGGTGTGATCTCTGCGTGAGCAAACTCGCGCGCGAGCTTCTGAACTTCCGATTGTTCTTCGGTGAGCGGGTGGAGGGCCCAGGACACTTTGGATTACTTACTATAGGTATAGAAGCCGCGCCCGGACTTCCTGCCGAGCCACCCCGCAGCGACGTACTTCTTGAGCAGCGGACACGGTCTGTATTTCGGATCGCCGAGTCCGTCGCGCAGAACCTCCAGAATGGCGACGCAGGTGTCGAGCCCGATCAGATCCGCCAGCGCGAGCGGACCCATCGGGTGATTCATGCCGAGCGTCATCACCTGATCGATCGCATCCGGCTCGCCGACTCCTTCCATCAGGCAATAGACCGCCTCGTTGATCATCGGCATCAGCACGCGATTGGAGACGAAGCCAGGAAAATCGTTCACCTCGACAGGGGTCTTGCCGAGTCGCAGGCTGAGGTCGGTGACGTACTCGGTAGTCTCGTCGGAAGTTGCGAGCCCGCGAATGATCTCGACGAGCTTCATCACCGGAACCGGATTCATGAAGTGCATCCCGACAACCTTGTCGGGGCGGGATGTCCGTCGCGCAATCTCGGTTATCGAGATGGAGCTGGTGTTGGTGGCCAGAACAGCGTCCGGCTTGGCGATGCGGTCGACGTCGGTGAAGATGCGGAATTTGAGACCGCTGTCCTCGCTCGCCGCTTCGATGATGAGCGACGCCTCGGCGACGGCATCGAGATCCATGCTGAGATCGATGCGCGACAGGATCCCGACCTGATCCTCGGCTGGAATGGCGCCTTTTTTCACTTGCCGCTCGATGTTCTTCGCGATCGTCGCGCGGCCCTTGTCGAGCGCGTCCTGCGAGACGTCGATCATCACGACCTTGAATCCGGACTGCGCGAACACATGCGCGATCCCGTTTCCCATTTGTCCCGCTCCGACAACCGCGATGCGGTCGGTCATGCTTTCCACTCCATGCGGCGCAGATGACGCCCGTACAGGTAAAAGACAACAACGAACATTGCCGCGACCGCGGCGAGTCCCCCTTCCGGTCCCCACGGACCACCGGTGAGCCAGTCGGGACCGGAATCTACGACGCGGTAGTCCGGTTCATTTGACGGAATTCCGCTCACCGCGATGTGGAGCGCGCCCGACATCACCCAATTCCAGGCGAAGTGCGCGGCCCCCGCGGCGTAAAGGCTCCGGGTTGCGAGGAATACAACCCCCAGGAAAAACCCGGCGACGATTACCGCGAGAATCGATTCAGCATCGGCCCCAGGGTTGGTGACGTGCAGCAGACCGAAAACGATGCTGGTGATGATCAGCGCCATCTTCCACCCAGCAGTGCGTCTCAGTATGGCAAAGACGTAGCCACGAATGAAAAGCTCTTCGAAGAACGCCGCCGGCAACAAAAGGATCGTCGAATGGCCGGCCTGGCCCCACCAGTTTCCCGGGCCCGTGGGAGCTACACGCAGCATGTGCGTCGCAAGCAGAAGCAGGCTCGCCGCCCCTATGGTGAGTCCGCCGAGCGCCGCGCCTCTGATGAGGGTCGGCGGCGATGCAGCAGGGGGATCAAGTCCGACCTCACGCCACGGGAGCCTGTCGACTGCCCGAAGCATGACCCACGTAGCGATGAGCACGCTGGCGAGGCTGATCCACTGGAATAGAACATCTCGTGGATCGACTGCTTTCTCTCCGACCATCAACACTGCAAATGCCCCTAACACGAGGAGCGCTGCCCACCAGATCGCATAAAACGCGACGATCCGCCAGACCGCGCCGAGGAATTGCTTCGCCTTGGGCGGCAGCGATGCGGACGGCCTCCGTTGCCTTGCTGCGGAGTGCGGCGGGGCGGTCAATCCGCGCTAATTCGCGCGCTCGACGCTGAGAGCGACGGCGTCGCCTCCGCCGAGGCAGAGCGTCGCGAGACCTGTTTTCGCGCCGCGGTCCTTCATCGCGTAGAGCAGAGTCGTCAACACGCGTGCGCCGCTCGCACCGATCGGGTGGCCGAGAGCGATTGCGCCGCCGTTGACGTTGACCCGCTTCCAATCCCAGCCCAGCTCGTCACCATCGGCAAGCGCCTGCGAAGCGAATGCTTCGTTGGCTTCGATCAGATCGAAGTCATCGATCTTTTTCCCCGTTTTGGCCATCAGATTTCTGACGGCCTTGATGGGCGCGAAGAAGAGATCTTCCGGAGCAGTCGCACCCGTCGCGTAGCCGGTGATCCGGCCGAGAATCTCGAGTTTATGGTCGTTGGCGTACTGCTCGGATACTACGACCAGTGCGGCCGCGCCGTCGTTCAGACTCGATGAATTTCCGGCAGTGACCGTCAGGTTTTCGTTCTGACCATTCTTGCCGGGGAACGCGGGGCGGAGCTTGGCGAGAGTCTCAGCACTCGTGTCCTTGCGCGGTCCTTCGTCTGTGTCGACGACAGTCGGTCCCTTCTTGCCCGGAATCTCCACGCGCGCGATCTCGCTCCTGAATTTGCCGGAGTCGATCGCGGAAACCGCTTTGCGGTGCGATGCGGCAGCGAACTCGTCCTGCTCTTCGCGCGTGACTTCCCCCTTTCTCGCCGTATACTCGGCGTGACTACCCATGTGGACATCACACGAAGCGCACCAGAGCCCGTCCTTGATCATGCCGTCGATCATCTTCTGGTCGGTGAGCTTGACGCCGTTGCGCATGCCGTAGACATAGTACGGCGCATTGGACATCGACTCCTGTCCGCCGGCGATGATGACCTGCGCGTCGCCTGCCTTGATCGCCTGCGACGCGAGCATGACCGCCTTGAGACCGGATCCGCAGACCTTGTTGACTGTCACCGCGGAGATTGTTGCAGGAAGCCCCGCTTTGAGCGCAGCCTGGCGCGCGGGCGCCTGGCCCGTACCGCCCTGGATGACGTGGCCCATGATGACTTCCTGTACGTCTTCGGCGGGAACCATGGATCGCCTGAGGGCTTCGCGAATAGCGACGGCGCCGAGCTCGGGCGCGCTCATGGATGAAAGCGCTCCGAGGAATTTCCCTATCGGAGTTCGGGCGGCGCCGACGATAACGGGTGTGCGGGATTTATCGGGCATAGTTACTTCGTCTACGGGTTTGATCTATCCGTTGAAGTTAACGGGAGGCGGAAGGGGCGGACAGCATTGCGAGGGAGTTACCGGCGTGAAAGAATCGTGGTAACGTAGCTTCTCACCTCTCGGGAGGACCGGATGCCCACGTACATCTCGCTGTTGCGGTACACTCAGCAGGGAATCAGCAGCGCCAAGAATGCGCCTTCGCGTATTGACGCGGCCAAAGAGGCGTACAAGAAGGCCGGTGGGGAGCTCAAGGCGATCTATCTGACGATGGGACAGTACGACCTCGTCGCGATTGCCGAGATGCCCAATGACGAGGCGGTCGCCCGAATGGCGTTGGGAATGGGAATGCAAGGCAATATTCGCAGCGAGACAATGCGAGCCTTCACCGAGACAGAGTTCAAGAAGATCGCGGGAACGCTGCCGTAGCATTCGGAAGCGTGACCATCGACATTCGCTTGGCTACAGCCGCGGACGGCGCCGCGTTGGCGGCCATTTATGCTCCGGCGGTCGAGGGCCAGGCGACGTCGTTTGAGCTCGAACCTCCCGACCCTTTGGAGATGGGGCGTCGGGTCGTCGCGGTGACAGCGCGAACGCCGTGGCTGGTGTGCGTGCACCGCGGCGGAACCATCGGCTATGCATACGCGATTCTGCATCGAGACCGGCCAGCATACGCGTGGTCGGTTGAGGTCTCGGCATATGTGGACGCCACCTCCCACCGCGCCGGCGTGGGGACGGCACTCTACAACTCGTTGTTCGCCGTCCTCTCGTTACAGGGGTTCCGCAGTGCGTACGCCGGGATCACCCTTCCAAACCCGGCGAGCGTCAGACTGCACGAGACGGTCGGGTTCAGGCCCGTCGGTGTCTATCACGACATCGGTTACAAGCTCGGTCGTTGGCACGATGTGGCCTGGTTCGAGCGTGCGCTCGGTCCGCACGAAGCTGAGCCGCGGCCGCCGCGACCACTTCCGGAGATCGGTGTTGACACTCCGGCGTTCACGGCGGCGCTGGCGACAGGGTTACAATGGGTTCGGCTCAATTGAGAATCACGAAAGTTGTTGACCCTGCAGCGTGAACAGAGGTCTCTACGTCGTGATGGGCGTCGCCGGCTCGGGCAAGAGCGTGATCGGGGCGGCGCTCGCCCACGCGCTGGGCATCGAGTTTGTCGAGGGCGACGAGTACCACTCCGCCGAAAACGTGGAGCGCATGACCCGAGGAGTGCCACTCACAGACGACGACCGCGCGCAATGGCTTCGCTCTCTCGCGGCGCGAATCCGCGAGGCAAAGGA
This sequence comes from Gemmatimonadaceae bacterium, assembly GCA_035936715.1. Classification (GTDB taxonomy): domain Bacteria; phylum Gemmatimonadota; class Gemmatimonadetes; order Gemmatimonadales; family Gemmatimonadaceae; genus UBA4720. Next base: position 2,650 of record DASYVU010000075.1, on the reverse strand, counting down.
GGTCGGCACGGGCCTGGTGCTGTCGTGCTCTGCTCTCAAGCGTTCCTACCGGGACATCCTTCGCGCTGGCGCCAGCGATCTGCGTTTCGTGTTTCTCAGAGGCGAGCGAGCGCTGATCGCTGAACGTCTCGCGAGCCGGCGCGGACACTTCATGCCGGCACCCCTGTTGGATAGTCAGCTCGCCATCCTCGAGGAGCCCTCGCCTGACGAGAACGCGTGGGTGTGCGATATCAGGAAGTCGCCACGAGATCTCGTCGCTGCTATCGTGGCCAGCGCTTCGACATGACACCTGACGCTCGCTTGCTACTCTTCGCGCTCCTCGCGGTCAGCGCGCTTGTCGTGCTCATCGCGCGTTTCAAGCTGCACCCTTTCATCGCTTTGGTCTCGGTCTCGCTTGTCACGGGGGTGATCGCCGGCATGGCCCCTGCCGCGGCGGTGAAAGCGTTTCAGGACGGTGTGGGCAACACGCTCGGCTTCATCGCGATCGTGGTCGGACTCGGCACTATGCTCGGGAAAATGATGGCGGAGTCCGGAGCCGCCACGCGCATCGCGACCACTCTCATCGAACTCTTCGGCGAACGGCGCGTGCACTGGGCGATCATGTTCGTCGGCTTCATCGTCGGGATCCCCGTTTTCTTCCAGGTGGGTTTCGTACTCCTGATTCCGCTCGTGTTCACGATTGCGCGGCGCACCGGATTGTCGCTAGTCAAGATCGGAATCCCGTTGGTGGCCGGACTTTCGGTGGTGCACGGGATGCTGCCGCCCCACCCGGCGGCGATGCTTGCGGTAACTGCGTACAACGCCGATGTCGGGCGCACGATTCTTTACGGTCTGCTCGTCGGTCTCCCAACCGCTTCGCTGGCCGGGCCCATTTTCGCGACGTGGATAGCGCCGCGCATAATGCTGCCGGCGGAGAATCCGCTGGCGAGACAACTCGAAGGTGAATCACTGCAAGAGATGCCGGGCTTCGGCATCTCGCTTTTCACGGTGCTGATTCCCGTGATCCTGATGCTCATCGCTAGCGCGGCTGACATCACTCTCGATCCGGCCAGCTCAGTGCGCACGGCTCTGCATTTCGTCGGGAACCCGATCGCCGCGCTCCTTCTCGCACTGCTGTTCTCGTTCTGGTCGCTGGGGCGGCCGCGACACTTTACACGGGAAGAAGTGATGAAGTTCTGCAACGACTGTCTGGCGCCGACCGCTACGATCCTGCTGGTGATCGGCGCGGGTGGTGGCTTCAACCAGGTGCTGGTGCAAAGCGGGGTGGGAGGCGCTATCGCCCATTTGGCAATTGGATCGCACGCCTCGCCACTCATCCTTGCCTGGTCCGTGGCGACGCTGATACGGGTGGCAACCGGATCGGCGACGGTGGCGATGACGACCGCCGCCGGAATCGTCGCGCCAATTGCAGCGGCGATTCCCGGCACAAACGCCGAGCTGCTGGTGCTCGCGACAGGCGCCGGTTCGTTGATGCTCTCGCACGTTAACGACGCCGGGTTCTGGCTCATCAAGGAATTCTTCAACATGACCGTTCCGCAGACGCTGAAGACGTGGACCATCGCGGAAACGATCATCGGTGTAGCGGGACTGGCGTTCACAATGCTTCTGAGTTTTCTGCTCTGAGCTTCCTCCTAGGGGACATACATGCGAACAAACAGCAGCTGGATTTCCTGGACGATTGCGGCCGGGGCGGCATTGGGAGCATTTGCGTGCACCCCTCAGCGGCAATCGTCGTCATGGATCGCCACAAGCGACGCGTCAAAGTCGAGCGGGTGGATCGACGCGACCGCGACACTCGATCCAGCCACGACACCGGTGTACGAGGGCGATGCGCCGATGAATTTCGAGTTCCTGAAGGACATGCGCAAAGGTGACGGGCTGACATTGTCCAAGTATTCGTTGGGCGCGCACAGCGGCACGCACATCGACGCGCCGATGCACTTCGTGCGCGACGGCGCGTCGATCGATAGGGTGCCGCTCGATCCGCTGATCGGGCCGGCGCGAGTGATCGACATCCCCGACGATGTGCAAGCGATAAACGCCGGAGAGCTCAACCGGCACGCGTGGAGAGGCACGCCACGAGTGATCTTTCGCACCAGGAGCTCGCGCCGCGGCTGGATGCATTCTTCAACGTTTCATCGCGACTTCGCCTACATCGCTCCCGATGCAGCGCAGCTGCTGGCCGACGCAGGCGTGCAGCTGGTGGGAATTGACTACATCTCCGCCGAGCAGTTCGCTGCACCGGCGCCGATGACGCATCGGATTCTTCTCGGCAAGGGAATTCCTATCGTCGAGGGGCTGGCGCTGGGGGATGTGCGTCCCGGAGACTACGACTTGATTGTGCTGCCAATGAAGGTAGGGGGGCACGAAGGCGCGCCTGCACGGGCGGTGTTGCGAAAGCGAGCACCGTAAATGAAGGTTTCACAACGCCGACGAGCCCTCACTCTCTCTCCGTCATGAGAAGACTTTTCTTTTCGCTGACATCGCTCGCGTGCCTGTGCGCGACGCCCCTTGCGTCTCAGTCAAAGACTATGGCGCGAGGGACACAGATCCTGTGGGACAGCTACGGCGTGCCACACATCTTCGCCAAGGATCGCAATGGCCTGGCGTACGCGTTCGGGTGGGCGCAGATGCAAAATCACGGCGACCT
>DASYVU010000074.1:0-6917 GCA_035936715.1 Gemmatimonadaceae bacterium | reverse complement strand
GCTGGAGTTTGCGCGCGCTGGCTTCAAGGTGATCGGCTACGACGTCAGCAAGGACGTCGTGAAAGCGCTGATGTCGGGAAAGTCGCACATCCAGGACGTGCCGAACGCGGAGGTGGCGCGTTTGGTGAAGGCGGGGAAGTTCGAAGCGACGATCGACGAGTCAAGAATGCAGGAGATGGATGCAATCTCGATCGCCGTCCCCACGCCGCTCGCTAAAACACGCGATCCGGACATGGGCTATGTGATTGCCGCGGCGGATGCGATTGGACGCAACTGCCGGCCCGGCGTCGTAGTGATCCTGGAGAGCACGACCTATCCGGGTACGACTCGCGAATTGATGCAGCCCAAGCTCGAGGCGGCCGGGCTCACGGTCGGCGAGGACGTGTTCCTGGCGTTCAGCCCGGAGCGGGTTGATCCCGGCAATCCGGTCTGGAACACCAAGAACACTCCAAAAATCGTTGGCGGAATAACGCCCGCCTGCACGGAGATTGCCTCCGCGCTTTACGCCACGTGTCTCGACACGATCGTACCTGTATCCAGCACGGAGACAGCGGAGCTGGTGAAGCTGCTCGAGAACACTTTCCGCTCGGTCAACATCGGACTCGTGAACGAGATGGCGATCGTGTGCGACAAGCTCGGCGTGAACATCTGGGAAGTGATCGAAGCCGCCGCGACGAAACCTTTCGGATTCATGAAGTTCACGCCCGGACCGGGAATCGGCGGGCACTGCATTCCTCTCGATCCGCACTATCTCGCCTGGAAGATGAGGACCCTCAACTACAAGACGCGGTTCATCGATCTGGCGAGCGAGATCAACAGCGAGATGCCGGCGGTCGTCGTGCGAAAGGTCGCACAGGCGCTCAATGAAGAGAAGAAAGCTGTCAATGGAAGCCGCATACTCGTGCTCGGCGTCGCCTACAAGAAGGACATCGACGATATGCGGGAAAGTCCCGCACTCGATGTGATTCGCCTGCTGGAGACCCAGGGCGCGAAAGTGTTTTATCACGATCCGTACGTCCCCAAGTTCCGTGAGGACGGGCGCGAGCACGCGAGCGTGGCACTCACGGACAAGGAGATCAAGAGCGCTGACGCCGTCGTGATCGTCACCGACCATTCCTCTGTCGACTATCAGCGCGTGGTGGATCTCGCGGGAGTCGTCGTCGACACGCGTAACGCGACGGCAAAGCTCACGAAGGGGAAGGGCAGGATCGTCTCGCTCGCATCAGCTGCATCCTACGCAACTGCCTGACTCGATCAGCTCGTGAACATTTCTGTAATTGGCACCGGCTACGTCGGACTCGTCGTGGGCGCCTGTCTCGCTGAGACCGGCAATACGGTTTGCTGTGCCGACATCGACAAAAAGAAGATCGACGGCCTCAGGAAAAATCACATTCCGATCTACGAGCCGGGCCTCGAGCCGCTCGTCGAGCGGAACCAGAAAGAGCAACGACTGTCGTTCACGACAGAGCTGCCGGAAGCGATCGCGTCGGCTGATGTCATTTTTATCGCGGTGGGAACGCCGCCGGGCGAAGACGGAGCCGCCGATCTCAAGTACGTTCTCGAGGTCGCGGAGCTCATTGGCCGGCATATGACCAAAGAGATCGTCGTCGTGACGAAATCCACCGTTCCGGTAGGAAGTGCGGCGAAGGTCGCGAAGGCCGTGGCGCGCGAAGCAAGATTTCCTTTTCATGTCTGCAGCAATCCGGAATTCCTCAAGGAAGGCGACGCCGTCGAGGATTTCATGCGCCCCGATCGGGTGGTGCTTGGCGTAGAATCCACCCAGGCGCGAAGAGTGATGATGGACCTTTACGCCCCGTTCGTGCGCACCGGAAAACCAGTTCTGTTGATGGATATTTCGTCGGCGGAAATGACCAAGTACGCGGCGAATGGGATGTTGGCGACGCGAATCTCGTTCATGAACGAGATCGCCAATCTGTGCGACAAAGTCGGCGCGAACGTCGACTTCGTGAGGCGCGGTATCGGAAGCGATTCTCGCATCGGACAGTCCTTCTTGTTTCCCGGTCCCGGCTACGGCGGATCGTGTTTCCCGAAGGATGTAAAGGCGCTGGTCAGGATGGGTGCGGAGTACGGCGTGCCGCTCGATGTGCTCGCGGCGGTGGAATCAGCCAACGACCGTCAGAAGACAATTCTTCTGACGAAGATCCGATGCGCTCTTGGAGAGCAGCTCGCCGGCCGCCGTGTCGCGGTCTGGGGCCTCGCCTTCAAGGCGGGAACAGACGACATGCGTGAGGCGCCGTCGCTGACGCTAATCGAGGCGCTGTTGGAAGAGGGAGTGTCGGTCTGCGCGCACGACCCTGCCGCTCTCGAGCACGCCCGGGGTTTGCTCGGCAACCGAATAGATTATGCTGAGACTAATTATGAGGCGCTCGCCGGCGCGGACGCATTAGTCGTGGTAACGGACTGGAACGAGTACCGCCATCCGGATTTCGAGCGGGTAAAGCGCACGCTCAAGCAGCCGGTCATCGTCGATGGCCGAAATCTTTACGACGTCGAGAAGATGCGGGAGCTGGGCCTGCGATACCATTCCATCGGGCGCCCATCCGCATGAACACGCTCGACGGCAGAGGGTAATATCATTCGGATGTTGAGATTCAGACCCCTAATGCTGGCCCTGCTGCTCGCGGCACCGCTGGCGTGCAAGCCCCCGTTCGATCCCAAGATTTACCCGAACACCGACAAGCTCTACCAGGTAGCGACGGCGGAGTACAAAGCGCGTCGGTACGATAATGCGGCCAAGGCATTCGAGAAGCTCACGCTCGATCTACCCGCCCGCGATCCGCGGCTGCCCCTGGCGTTTTACTACCTCGCGCAATCCCAGGACAAGATGGGGGAGAATCTGCTCGCCGCGGGGACGTACAACCGCCTGATCGACGCCTTTCCGCAGGACAGCCTCGTAGATGACGCTCTGTATCTCTCGGGCCGCGCCTATCAGGGGGAGTGGAGGCACCCGGAGCTGGACGCGACCTACGGGAACAACGCGCTCACCGCGTATCAATCTCTTCTTGCGAGCTTTCCCGACTCGCCATTTGCGGAGCCGGCGAAGAAGGAGATCAGCAAGCTCGACGAATGGCTGGCGGAGAAGGATTACAACACCGGCTATTTGTACCTGAAAAGAAAGGCGTTCGACTCGGCGATTCTGTACTTCAAGGACGTGATCCGGCGTCACCCGAACGCGCCGAAGGCGAAGGACGCTTACCTGCGTTTGCTGGAGGCGTACCGGGCGATCAAGTACACCGAAGACGCGCGCGATCTCTGTGATGCGATGCGCAAGGCGTATCCCAACAACCGCGACGTCAGAAATGCCTGCGGCCCCGCGAAAGCGACGCCGGCGACCTAGAGCGATGCGAATTGGGGTCTTCGGCGGCACCTTCGATCCACCCCACATCGGCCACCTTCTTCTGGCCGCCGATGCACGCGAGGCGCTCAAGCTCGACAGACTGATTTTCATCCCGGTTTGGGCGCAGCCGTTCAAGGTCGGGACGCCGCCGGTTGCGTCGCCACAGGACCGTCTTGAGATGGTGCGGCTCGCGGTCGCCGACGACGCGAATTACGCCGTCGACGACGCAGAAATCAATCGTAAGGGGTTATCTTACACGGTCGACACGCTGGAGCATCTGGCGGAGCGGTTCAAGGGGGCGCAGCTCTTTCTCTTGATGGGACAGGACGCATTGGCCGGCTTTCCCCAGTGGCGCAATCCGGAGCGGATTCGCGAGCTGGCGACGCTGGCCGCGATGGGTAGATCCGGAGACCCTGAGCTCTGGAGCGAAATCGCTGCGGAGGATGTGGTAACCGTGTCCACGCGGCGCGTGGATGTGTCGTCCAGCGAAATCAGAGAGCGGCGGCGCGCAAAAAAATCGATCAAGGGATTCGTGCCCGAAAGCGTCGAGAGGTTCATCGAAGCTCGCGGGCTTTATCGTTGAGACGGAGCAACCGTCTGAGGAAAGTCGGTAAATGTTGACAGGCCTGCTGAGCGGAGTGTTCGGAACTCGCCATGATCGTGAGCGCAAGCGCGTTCAGCCGATCGTCGACGAGATCAACGGGCAGTATGCGCGCCTCCAGACCATTTCGGAAGAAGAGCTACGCGGTCAGACCGAAAGGTTTCGCGCGCGCATCCGCGAGGTAACGACCGGCATCGAGGCGCGCATCGCCGAGCTGCGCGACCGCAAGCGCGTCGCGAGCGACCCGGCCGAGCGCGAGCAGATCGACAATGAGCTGAGTGGCGTCGACGGGCGCGGCGGCGTGGAGGCGGAGCTTCGGACGGCGATCGCGGAAGTCCTCGACGAGCTACTGCCGGAAGCATTCGCGACTGTCCGCGAAGCGGCGCGTCGCCTGGTGGGGACCAAAGTCACGGTCACCGGTCAGGAAATGGACTGGAACATGGTTCCGTACGATGTGCAGCTGATGGGCGGCGTTCAGCTTCACACCGGTCGGATCGCCGAAATGGCGACCGGAGAAGGAAAGACACTGGTCGCAACTCTGCCGTTGTACCTCAATGCGTTGCCCGGGAAAGGCGCGCACCTGATCACCGTTAACTCCTATCTCGCCCGACGCGACTCGGAGTGGATGGGGCACGTCTACAAGTACCTCGGTCTGACCGTCGGCTGCATCGACGACAGCGAGGCAGGCACCCAGGAACGTCGCGCGGCTTACGAGTGCGACATCACCTACGGGACGAACAACGAATTCGGCTTCGACTACCTGCGCGACAACATGGTGCAGTCGCTGGAGCAGAGGGTTCAGCGCAACCACGTCTACGCGATCGTCGACGAAGTTGACTCGGTGCTCATCGACGAGGCGCGCACGCCGCTCATCATCTCTGGGCCGGTGGGCAACGAGAGCGACGCCGAATACGCGCAGCACAACGCCGCCGTGGCGCGACTGGTCCGGAGGCAGACCGATCTCGTGAACACGCTTGTCGCCGCCGGCGAGAACGCTTTCGAAGCGGGCGACAACGACGAAGCGGCGGTGAATCTGTACAAGGCGCAGCTCGGCGGCCCGAAGAACAAGCGACTCCAGAAAGTTCTCAACGAGACGGGCGCCAAACAGCTCGTGCAGAAAATGGAGCTGCAGCACATCTCCGATCGCCGGCTTCCCGCGAGTAAGCAACAGTACCGCGACATCGAGAACGACATGCTGTACGTCCTCGACGAGAAGGGCCACACTGTTCACCTCACCGATGCGGGCGTCGATTTCATGTCGCCGGAGGCGCACGACGAGTTCGTGCTGCCCGATCTGTCGCAGGAGGTCCACGCGATCGATCACGACCCGGATATGAGTCCGGCGGACAAACTGGCCGCGCGCGACAAGCTCAATCGCGACTACGCGGCGAGGAGCGAGCGCCTTAACATCGTCCACCAACTCTTGCGCGCGCACGCGTTGTTCGAGCGCGACGTCAACTACGTCGTGCAGGAAGGACAGGTCCTGATCGTCGACGAGTTCACAGGGCGTACGATGCACGGCCGTCGCTGGTCGGAAGGACTCCACCAGGCTGTCGAGGCCAAGGAAGGCGTCCAGGTCAAAGGCGAGACGCAGACTCTCGCTACGATCACCATCCAGAATTACTTCCGGCTCTACGAAAAGCTGGCCGGCATGACCGGCACCGCGGAGACCGAGGAGACGGAGTTCCACCAGATCTACAAGCTCGGTGTCTCGGTGATCCCGACCAACCAGCCCGTCATCCGCGAGGACAGGCAGGACCTCGTCTACAAAACCCGCCGCGAGAAGTACAACGCAATTCTGGAGGAGACACAGCGCCTGCACGCGCTTGGATTCCCGGTTCTCGTTGGAACCGTGAGCGTCGACGTGTCGGAGACGCTGGCGCGCACGTTCAAGCGCGCGGGAATCCCGCACGAAGTCCTGAACGCGAAGTACCACCAGCGCGAAGCGGAAATCGTCGCGCGCGCGGGGCAGCCGGGAGCGGTGACGATCGCCACCAATATGGCTGGCCGCGGAACGGACATTAAGCTCGGACCCGGCGTCACGGAGTCGAAGCCGTCACAGCGCAAGGACGCCGAGAATCAGATCGTCGACGTCGTCGAGTGGGGTGGGCTGCACATCATCGGGTCCGAGCGCCACGAGTCGCGCCGCATTGACCGGCAGCTGCGTGGACGCGCCGGGCGTCAGGGCGATCCTGGAGCGTCGCAGTTTTTCCTCTCACTCGAAGATGACCTCATGCGTCTCTTCGGCTCGGACCGCATCGCCAAGCTGATGGATCGAATGGGCGCGGAAGAGGGGGAGATGCTGACTCACTCCCTCATCACGCGTTCCATCGAGCAGGCGCAGAAGCGCGTCGAGCTCCAGAACTTCCAGTCACGCAAACGGCTGCTCGAGTACGACGACGTGATGAATCAGCAGCGCGAGGTCATCTATTCGCTGCGCTCGTTCGCGCTCGAGGGCGGGGAAGAACTGAAGGCAGAAGCCGAGAAGATGATCGAGAAGGGAGTCTCGAAGCGCGTCGAGAACATGCTGAACACGTTCGATTCGCAGGAAGAATGGGACTTCGCGCTGGTGCGCCAGGATCTTCTGATGCACTACATGCTGACGGTCCCCGGGTTCGAGGACGGCAGCCTTCCAACAAGCGAGGAACACGCGGAGACGCGTGCGATCGAAGCGGGTCGCAAGGCATTCGCCGACAAGCTGGCGAGCCTCGGCGAGTACTCCGATCAGCTGCTCTCGCTGGTGATGCTCCACGTGCTCGACGAGAAGTGGAAGGATACCTCTACGATCTCGACCAGCTCCGCAACGCCATCGGCTACCGCTCGTGGGGCCGGAAGGATCCGCTCATCGAGTACAAGCACGAGGCGTACAACATGTTCGTGGACCTGATGGGCGACATCCACAACACGTTCACCGAGAGATTCCTCCGCGCGCAAATCACGTTCGAGCAACCCAGGCCG
>DASYVU010000073.1:0-7842 GCA_035936715.1 Gemmatimonadaceae bacterium | reverse complement strand
AGCAAGTCCGTGCAATCTAGGCCGCCCTCGACGGAGCGACAAGCCAACTCAGCGTCGCGGTCAATATCTTGCAAGTCACCCGGCAAGACATTCACGAAAGGATAGACGACAAATGCTGGCGAGTAGATCACTTCTCCGCGCGTTGGCTCTCGCCTCCGCGCTGGCTCTGTCCGCCCGGGCTTCCGCACAAAGCACCGCCACCCGGCAGGCTCAGGCCAATCAGCTTCCGCCCGCGACCTACAAGCCGGAATTCGGCACGATGTGGCCCTTCGAGGCACCGCCGCTCGATTACTGGCGCCGCACTTATAACTTCGCGCCCGACCAGAAGTGGCTCGATCACGTCCGGCTCTCGTCGATACGCATTTCGGGAGGAGTCTGCTCGGCGTCGTTCGTTTCCTCTCGCGGGTTGGTGATGACCAACCACCATTGCGCGCGCGACTGCACGGCTGCGTCCTCACCGGCCGATTCGAACTACATCGAAACCGGCTTTGCGGCCGCAAATCTGAGCGATGAAAAGAAATGCGCCGGTCTTTACGTCGACCGGCTGCAATCCATTCAGGACGTGACGACCCGGGTACGGACCGCCGTCACCGGAAAGACCGCTGCCGATCAGGCGTCGCAGCGAAACGCAGTGATCGCCCAGATTCAGACCGAGTGCAATCAACAGACTCAGCTTACTTGCCAGGTAGTGCCGCTGTATCAGGGCGGCATCTATTCCATGTATCGGTACCGCCGATTTAACGATGTTCGCCTCGTTATGGCGCCGGAGGGCGATATCGCGTTCTTCGGTGGTGACCCGGACAACTTTACTTATCCACGCTACGACCTCGACGTGACGCTGCTCCGCGTCTACGAGAACGATCAGCCCTACGCGCCTCCCGACTATTTGAAGTGGAGTCCAGCGGGCGCGGTTGAGAATGAGCTCGTCTTTATCGTAGGGTATCCTGGTTCGACTGGACGATTGAATACGATCTCGCAGATGGAATTCCTTCGCGATATCGGATATCCCGCGCAGCTCGCCGCGTACAAGCGGGCGCTCGCGATCTACGCTGAGCTAGCGCGAACTGATAGTTCAGCCGCTCGCCGGTATCAGAACGCCGCCTTCTTAGTCGCGAATTCACAGAAGGCGGTGACGGGATACAGGACGGGACTCCTCGACACGCTGAGCATGGCCAAGAAGCGCGCATTCGAACGCGATTTCCGCGCTCGCATCGCGGCCGATCCGAGGCTGCAGGCGGAGTATGGCGGGGCCTGGGACGCGATAGCTGCGGCCCAGCGAAAATTGGCGGCGTTCAACCCTCAGCTTCGCAATCAGGGTTTCGGAGGCAACCCGATCCTCGGCAACTCGACACTCCTCGGAATAGCGACTCAACTTGTGCGAATTGCATCGGAATCCGGAAAGCCTGATTCGGCGCGGCTTGCCCCTTACCGCGGCTCCGGCATTGCGAACATGACTGCCGCCCTTTCTCGGAATGTGCCGATTGACACCGCGTTCGAGAGACTGGCAATTGCTGCACAGTTACGCGCAGCTCAGGGTGAGCTAGAACCGAATGATCCATTTGTCCGGCTCGCACTGGCTGGACGCACCCCTGAAGCCGCGGCTGCGGCGCTGGTGCGTGGCACCAGGCTCACGGATCCTGCGTACCGAACATCACTCCTACAGGGAGGCGCAGCCGCCGTCGCGGCTTCGACGGACCCGATGATCGCTCTTGCGCGAGACGTAGATCCGCTCAACCGAGCGGTTACGGCAAGAGCGAACGCGCTCAACGAGATCATCGCTGCCAATAGCGCGAAGATCGGACAGGCTCTCTTTGCCGCTTACGGAACGGCGCTGCCGCCCGACGCGACGTCCACGCTCCGCATCAGCGACGGTCTGGTGAAGTCGTTCCCATCGAACGGAACTGTTGCCCCGTACAAGACAACTTTCTACGGGTTATACGAGCGGTCCGCCGCGTTCGACGACAGGGATCCGTTCAAGCTTCCGAAGCGGTGGGTCGAGAGGAAAGGGAATCTCGATCTGACGACTCCCTTCAATTTCGTGTCGACCAACGACATCATCGGCGGCAATTCCGGGAGCCCCGTCCTCAACCGCAACGCCGAAGTAGTGGGTCTGGCGTTCGATTCGAACATCGAGGGCATCTCGAACCGTTTCATTTTCTCGTCGGATGTCGGGCGTATGGTCAGTGTGCATTCGCGCGGGATCATCGAGGCCTTGCGGAAAATGTACGACGGCTCGCGCATCGCTGACGAACTGCAGGGTCGATAGGCCTCGCGCGCGTTTTGTTCGGGATCTCGACGCTGGTCAGGAGGGAGGTATCGGCTTCGAGGACACCCCGCCTCGACCCGCGCAGAGATCCATAGGAAACGCGCCGAGAACTCTATCGCGCGATTCGCGAGATGGCGCCGTAAATGAGACGAGTGCCGAAGTGCAGCGATTCCAATGGCACGCGCTCATCGTGCCCGTGCATGCGCTCTTCGTCCGACTGCAACATCGGGAACGGAAGCACGCCATAGGCCTTGACTCCGAGATGCCGCAACCGCGCACTGTCAGTCACGCCCGTGCTCAGATACGGTACGACCGCCATTTTCGGATCGAGCTCGCGCGCTGTTTCGGCGATGGCGGCAAACATCTCCGAGCCCGGGTCCGACGCCGGCGCTTCTTCGCCCCGATGAGTGATCTCTATCGACACACCCGGTTCAGCCACGATCGCCCTCATCCGGTTCACCACCTTATCGACTGAATGGCCCGGCAGCGTGCGAACATTCAGCACGGCTTCCGCCGAAGCTGGAATGACGTTGAACTGCGTCCCTCCTTCCACGACCGTCGGTGAGATCCCGTTCCGCAGCACGGCGTTGAAAACCGGAATCAGCGAGAGCACCTTCCCGCCGGCCTCCGCGCGTTTTGGATCGGACGAGACGAGATCGATCATCGCGGTCTTCTCGACATCCCGGGGCCAGACTTCGGTGAGCTGCGCGAAGAACTTGCGCGTTATCTCGGTCAGCATCACGGGCTCGACGTACCGCGACAAAGTCTCGAGCGCGCGGGCGAGGCGAAAGATCGCGTTGTCGGGAAGAGGAACCGCCGCGTGGCCCGCCGACCCATGAGCGGTCACCGTGACGACGTGCGACACCTTCTCCGCGCTCTGCACTGCAAGGTACCTCTGCCCACCTTCGATAATGCGTGTCCGCCCTCCCTCGTTGAGCGCGAACTCGGCGTCGAGTACTTCGGGGTGGTGCTTGACGAGCCAGCCCATTCCCCACTCGCCGCCAGCTTCTTCATCGGAGGTGGCGAGGAAGACAACGTCGCGGGACAGCGCTCCTTGCCCCTTCAGTAGCGTGCGCCTGAGGAGCAGCATCGTCATCAGGTTCGCCGCCAGCATCCCCTTGTCGTCGATCGCGCCCCGGCCGTAGAGGTAGCCGTCCCGGACTTCGCCGGCGAAAGGATCGACTGACCAGCGCGCTCTTTCGACTCCCACGACATCCATGTGCGCGAGGAGAATCACTGGCCGCTTCGTTCCATTGCCGCGAATGCGGCCAACCAGCACGGCGCGGTTCTGTTCGGGCTCGAAGAGCGTGGTATCGAGGCCTTCGTCACGAAGCGCGGCGTCGAGATAGAGCGCCAGCGGCATCTCGTTACCCGGCGGATTCGTCGTGTCGAATCGGATTATCGCCTGCAGCCTCGAGACCGTCTCCGCGTCCGCGTTTTGCCAGTCAGGCTTCAAGCAGCGCCTCGACTTTTCGAACCAGGGGCCGGAAGGAAAGCGTGCCGCCACCCACGCGCGCCGAGATCTCTTCCGCGGTCTCGCGCTGACCGTGGGAGAAGAGGTCACTGACCATCCAAGGGCCTGCGCTGGGATTCCGGAACCAGTCTACATCGAACCGCGCTGTCAGCTTCTCATTGAGAACGGACTGCAGCTGCCACGCGCGGAGATATCGCGCGGAGTAAAATCTGGGGTCCACGTCCACGAACGCATCGGCGGGATCGTATTCGAAACCCGTACCTTTGCTCAGAAGCGAGACGTACAGATCAGGTAGCTGCTCCCAGGGCACCTCGCCGGCGTAGAGGGCGCGCTCATACAGAAGCTTCGCGCAGTACCGTCGAAGGTAGTGAAGCTCTTCGAAGCCCGCGGCGCGCAGAAATTCCGCCACGCGGTTCGCGCCGAGCTGCGCATACCGCAGCAGCCATCCTCTGTCGTGCATTTGATGATCGAAGAGCATCGCGTACGACTCCGTCACCGAGTTGTCTCCGAGCCAGCGGAACTCGAATGGGTAGTCGGGGCTCGCATTGGCGAAGTGAAGGGCATGCCCCAGCTCATGGAGAAAGGTGTTGTAGTCGCTCTGGCCGCCATGCGGGCGGAGCACCAGGTACACCTCCTGGGGAACGCGAACCGGCGAGCAGAATGCGCGGGATCGCTTTCCCTCCCGGTCGCCGACGTCGAATATGATCCGGCCATTGGCCGTCGGATCGATTCCCATCTCCCTGATGTGCCGCCGTATCACCGACTCCATGTGGTTTCCGGGAAACGCATCGTCGTATTCCGACGCTCTGAAGAGCGCAAGCGCGTCCGAGCGCTTCGCCTGTGACGCCTTGATGCCGATTTTCTTCTTCAGAACTCGCGGGAGCGTGTCGTCCCACATCGATTGGGTATCGCGCAAAAACCCCTCGCAGCTCGCCGCGAGCGCGGCGAGCGAGATACCAGTCACCGCCTCGAAGGAGCTGTTGTAATCATCCGCCACGCCCAGAGACTCGATGTACTCCTTCTCGCGCTGCAATCGCTCGCGACGAAGCGGCGCATGCTCCCTCTCGACCAAGTCGGCCCGCGCAGCGTCGAGCGCGAGACGAAGCTTCCGGTCCTGTGTGTTCGCGATCTCGATTGGCGCTGCCTGGTATTGAATGACGCGTCCGTCGGGAGAGCGGATCACGGCGGAGTTCTCCCACTCGATCTCCCGCTCATCGAGAGCCGCCAACGGCTTGGAGGCCTGGGACTCTATTTCCCACTCCAGGAGCCACTGCGCGGATCGCTTGTCGTCGCTCTGTTCTGGAGCGGACCGAAAGACTTCCAGTGTCAGCTCGAGCGCGTCCGCCCCGAGGATTCCCTGGTATTGTTCGTAGATCGACTGGAACTCCGCCGTCTTCTTGTGACCGGCGAGCGCGAGATATCCCTCGCGCGAGATCGCTTCCATGAACGCCTGGCCTTCAGCTCGCAGGCGCTGAAGGGACAATGCGGTCACGGTGCGAGCTTCGCGCTTAAATACTCCCTCAGCCTGCCCGCGTCGACACGCTCCTGTTTGAGCGTGTCGCGGTCCCGCACCGTGACGGTGCCGTTCGTGATGGACTCACCATCGACCGTGATTCCAAAGGGCGTGCCCACTTCGTCCTGCCGCCGATAACGGCGGCCAATTGCTCCGCTGTCGTCGTAAAAGACCGTGAACGACGCTCTCAGCTCGTCGGCGATCCGATGCGCGATTTCCGGCATACCATCCTTCTTCACGAGCGGAAAGACACCGGCTTTGATCGGGGCGATCGACGGGTCCAGCCCGAGCACGGTCCGTCCCTCGGACTCGCCTTCGACGGACTCCTCCCGATATCCGTTTACCAGCACCGCCAGCGTCGTTCTGTCGGCGCCTACCGATGTCTCGATGACGTACGGCAGGAACCTCTTGTTGTTCGGCTGGTCGAAGTACTCCAGCTTTTTACCAGAGAATTGCTGGTGCTGCGACAGGTCGAAGTCCCCGCGATTGTGAACACCCTCGATCTCCTGAAAGCCCAGCGTTCCGCCGAAGTCGAATTGAATGTCGAAGGCGGCGCGCGCGTAATGCGCGAGCTCCTCCTTGGTGTGCTCGTGGAACTGGAGCCTGTTCTCGCTGAGGCCGAGGCCGCGGTGCCAGTCCATCCGCTGCTGCTTCCAGTAGTCGAACCACTTCATGTCGGTGCTGGGCTCGACGAAGAACTGCATCTCCATCTGCTCGAACTCGCGCGTGCGAAAAATGAAGTTGCCCGGCGTGATCTCGTTGCGAAAAGCTTTCCCTATCTGCGCGATTCCGAACGGAACTTTCTGCCGTGTCGATTGCTGCACGTTCAGGAAGTTCACGTAGATGCCCTGCGCCGTCTCGGGGCGCAGGTAGACGACTGCTGCCGAGTCTTCAACCGGGCCCATGAATGTCTTGAACATCAGATTGAACAGGCGTGCCTCGCTCAACGTGCCCTTCATTCCGCAAGCGGGACACTGCGCATCGGGCGTTCCAGGCGTGCCTTTGATACGCGGATCATCGGCTCGAAAACGTTTTTTGCAGTTCCGGCAGTCCACCAGCGGATCGACGAATCCGCTCACGTGTCCGCTCGCCTCCCAGACCCTTGGATGCATGAGTATCGCGGCGTCCAGGCCCTCGATGTCATTCCTCGCGCGCACCATCGCGCGCCACCAGCGATCCTTGAGATTCTTTTTCAGCTCGACGCCGAGCGGGCCGTAATCCCAGACGGAGCCGGTGCCGCCGTAGATCTCTGAGGATTGGAAGATGAAGCCGCGCCGCTTGGCTAGCGACACGAGCTTCTCCATCACATCGGGGTGGTTTGGCATGGGGGAAAGCTAGCAGGCACGAGGTACGAGGCGGGAGTCGCGCATCTGTCAGGTATCGAGCTCCGCGCTCAGTTTAGGCTCCGCTGGCGCGCGCTTGCCCAGCAAGTGCGCGACGATACGATCGCCGTGATACCGACCGTTCTCGATGAACACCTTGTTCGCATCAAATCCGGCGACCACGACACCGGCTACGTACAGGCCGGGAACCGACGTTTCGAGCGTCTCCGGGTTGTGCGCGGGTATCCCGGTTTCACGATCGATTGGGACACCGGTCTCACGCAAAAGATCGAGGCTCGGCGCAAATCCGGTCATGATGTACACACGGTCAGCCTTCAGCCGGTCCTCGCCCTCCGGCGTCGTAATGACCACATGTTCGGGCTCGATCGCAACCACACGCGCATTCCATCGTGCTCCGATGACTCCTTCCTTCACCCGATTGCTGAAATCAGGCAGTACCCATGGCTTGATCTTCTTATCGAACGTCGGACCGAAGTGAACGAGCGTCACGCGTGCGCCCGAGCGCCACAAGTCCAGGGCTGCTTCTGCCGCGGAATTCCCGCCGCCCACGACGATGGCGTCTTGCAAGAAAGCTTCGTGGCCCTCGTGATAGGTGTGCGACACGTGCGGGAGATCCTCACCCGGGACACCAATGCGGTTCGGTGATCCAAAGTATCCGGTGGCGACGACGACCGCTCGCGCTCTGGTTCGGCGCTCTTCCCCAGCCTGCGTGCGGGAGCGGACCACAAAGCTATCGCCGGCGGACTGCCTTTCGATCGCCGTCACGCGCTCGCGCTGCCGCAGCTGAACCGCGAAGTGGAGAACCACAGCGCGGTAATACGCGAGCGCGTCCCGCCGGCTGGGCTTTTCCGTCGCGATGACGAACGGCAGCTCGCCAATCGCCAGCTTCTCGGCGGTCGAGAAGAATCGCACGTAAGCCGGATAAGCGGCAATCGTGCTCACCGCGACCTGCGATTCGATCACCAGCGGCTTGAGCCCCGCCTTCTGCGCCGAGATCGCCGCAGCGAGTCCACACGGCCCCGCTCCCACTATGACGAGGTCCGCGTCGTCCGACATTTCGCTCAACGGTTAGCTGACGGCCGCGGGAGGCGCGGGAAGTGCGCCTTCCACTCCGATGATCTGGTCTCTGCGCGTTCCCACGCTCACGTAGGTGATCTGCGTCTCGACCAGCGATTGTATGCGATCGAGATACCGGCGGGCCTGCGTCGGCAGGTCCAGCAGACCGCGCGCGTCGGCCGTCGAGCTC
>DASYVU010000072.1:0-2760 GCA_035936715.1 Gemmatimonadaceae bacterium | reverse complement strand
CCGACATGTTCCTCGGCGCGCACGTGCGGCGCATCACCGGACGCGCGAACATGCACGTGTGGATGGGCGAGTGCCACGTTCACGCTGGAATCGATCCCGAGGACATCAGGCTCCAGCGCGCAGCGCATCCGGGCGCTGAGTTTCTGATTCATCCCGAGTGTGGCTGCGCGACGAGCGTGGTCGAGGCGGTATCGGCAGGTGACATCGATCCGGTTGGTGTGCAGATCCTGTCCACCGAAGGGATGATCAAGCGTCCGAAGATCTCGGAAGCCGACGAGTTCATCGTCGCGACGGAAGTTGGTATCCTGCACCGTCTGCGGCGGGAGAATCCAAACAAGACGTTTCATCCGGCGAATCCGCAGGCGGTGTGTGCGTTCATGAAGGTGACGACGCTGCCGAAGGTGCTGAATTCCCTCCGGCGGATGGAGCACCGCATCACCGTACCGGAGGACGTTGCGGCGCGCGCACGCCTGGCGATCGAGCGGATGGTTGCGATCGGAGGCCGGACTCCACTTTCGCCGGTTCCGGAAGCTTCGGTAGATCCGGGCGAATGACTGCTCGGCGGCAGAGCGAGCTCGCCGCTCACGGATTCTTCTGGGAAGAGGGTCTGCATTTTCCGCTGACCGCGAAAGAGACGCGCGCCGTTGTCGCCGCCGCATTGGAGGAAGACGATACCAGGCACGACATCACGACCGCCGCGACGGTGCTGTCGGACCGACGGGCGCGATGCAGATTGGTTGCGAGACAGCCGGGCGTGGTCGCAGGATTGCCGCTCGCGTGCGAAGCGTTTCAGCAGCTGGACAAGGCAGTGACGACGCGGATCGACCACGACGATGGCAGCCGCGTTGGCCGAGATACACCGGTGATGTTTCTCTCCGGTCACGCGCGCGGGCTGCTCTCGGCTGAGCGGGTCGCGCTAAACTTCGTGCAGCACTTGTCGGGAATTGCGTCGCTGACGGCGCGCTACGTGGAAGCGGTGGCTGGAACCGGCGCCCATATTCTCGACACGCGGAAGACGACTCCCGGGCTGCGGCGCCTGGAGAAGTATGCGGTGCGCGCCGGGGGAGGCCTGAATCATCGAATGGATCTGGCGTCGGCGGTTTTGATCAAGGACAATCATCTCGCGGCGGTCGAAGGCGACATCCGCATCGCGGTCAAGCGCGCGCGCGACGTAGGACCGGCGGGGATCAAGGTGGAGGTCGAATGTGATACGCTGGATCAGGTGAAGATCGCCATCGACGCAGGAGCGGACGTGATCATGCTGGACAACATGAGCCTCATGGATTTGCGCGAGGCAGTGAAGCTGGTCGACGGCCGCGCAGTGACGGAGGCATCCGGTGGGGTAACGCTCGAGACGGTGCGAAGGATCGCCGAGACCGGAGTCGACTGGATCTCGGTTGGGGCGCTGACGCACTCGGCTCCAGCGCTCGATCTCGCACTGGATTTCGATTGATGAACGCAGAGATATGCGATGTATGCGGCTCGACGAACGTCAAGGAGATCAAGTGCAAGTTGATCTGCCAGAATTGCGGGACGATTCTGCGGAGCTGCGCGGACCTGCTCCAGGCCATTGAAGGTCAGTTCCGCTTACGTCAACTGTAACTGATATCAACTGCAACTGAAGACTACCGGCCGGGGGCTGTCGGCGTGCAGGCTGATGGCTGCGGGCGATCTTCAGTTCTTTTCCGGAGAGGGAAATCATGGATCGTAGAGATTTCGTGCGGCTCGGTGCTGTCGCAGGTGCACTTGCTCTGCGCGGTAGGCCGCTTGGCGCTGAATCACTCGCTGTTGAATTCGCGGGCACGCCGACCAGAGAGAATCATTTTTCGAACGCCCCGTTTGCCCTCGACGAAACGACTCTCGCGGATCTTCAGGCAGGGATGGCGTCCGGACGGATGACGGCACGTTCGATAACGCAGCAGTACATCGATCGAATCCAGGCACTGGATCGCACTGGCCCGACCCTTCGTTCAGTACTCGAGATCAACCCAGAAGCATTATCGATTGCCGACGCTCTCGATCGCGAGCGGAAGGCGGGCAAAGTGCGCGGGCCACTCCATGGAATTCCGATTCTGATCAAGGACAACATCGACACGGCCGACCGGATGACGACGACGGCCGGCTCCTACGCGCTAGCTGGATCGATTGCCCTTCAGGACGCCACTGTCGCCGCCAAGCTCCGTGCGGCGGGCGCAGTCCTGCTCGGCAAGACGAATCTCAGTGAGTGGGCGAATTTCCGCTCGACGCATGCGTCGAGCGGCTGGAGCGGACGCGGCGGACAGGTGAAGAATCCATTCGTGCTCGATCGAAACCCATGCGGCTCGAGCTCGGGGTCGGGGGCCGCGGTTTCCGCCAACATGTGTGCCATCGCCATCGGAACCGAAACCGACGGCTCGATTGTGTGCCCGTCGTCGGCAAACGGAATAGTCGGGATCAAGCCGACACTCGGCTTGGTGAGTCGGGCGGGAATCATCCCGATCGCGCACAGTCAGGACACCGCAGGTCCGATGACGCGGACAGTCAGAGACGCGGCGATCCTGCTCAACGTGTTGGCGGGAGTCGACCCGCGTGATCCCGCGACATCAGCGACCGGGACGCGTGGCCAGACTGACTACACGACGTTCCTCGATGCCAATGGATTGCGTGGGGCGAGGATTGGTGTCGCGCGAACCAAGTTCTTCGGCTACAGCGATGTCACCGACAAGCTCATAAACGATGCGATCGATGCCATGAAAGCAAACGGCGCGGTGATAGTCGATC
>DASYVU010000071.1:0-7607 GCA_035936715.1 Gemmatimonadaceae bacterium | reverse complement strand
GCGGTGGTGGACGTCCCCCTGGTGGTGGCGGTGGACAAGGTGGTGGCGGAGGAGGCGGCGGTCGCCCCGGTGGTGGCGGCGGCGGATCTCCTGGCGGTGGCGGCGGAATGGGAGGTGGAGGCGGCGGTGGTGGACGTCCTCCCGGCGGTGGCGGGGGCGGCGGAAACCGTTAACTCACTCCCATCCAGCGGGGCGTCGCGTGTATGCGGCGCCCCGCTTTTTTATTGATGCATTACTTCACCGCGATGCTTCTGTCGCTGCCATGGATCGTGCCGCCTCTCGTCACGTATTTCCGGCTGCGCCACTCGCGCTCGCTGGACGACGAGAGCGGCATCCCACTACAGAATCCGCCGCTCGTTTCCGTGATCGTTCCCGCGCGCAACGAAGCTCACAACATCGCGCGGTGTGTGTCGTCGATTCTTTCGACGACGTACCCGAATCTCGAGCTCATCGTCGTAGACGACAGCTCTACCGATGAAACAGTGTCGATTGCGCGCGAGGCAGCGGCAGGCGATCCGAGAGCGCGCGTGATCACGTCCCCGCCGCTGCCGGATGGCTGGTTCGGCAAGCAGTGGGCGTGCGCTACCGGCGCGAAGGTCGCCCGCGGCAGCGTCCTCCAGTTCACCGACGCCGACACCATACACGGCGCGGATCTGGTGACGCGCTCCACCAACGCGATGCGCGGCGCCAGAGCCCAGCTCTTCTCCGTCGCCGGCCGGCAGGAGCTCGGCGGATTCTGGGAGAAAGTGATCCAGCCGCAGATCTTCACGATCATCTCGATGCGCTACGGCGGCACGGAGTCGGTTACTCAGGCGACGAGCGTGAGCGACAAGATCGCCAACGGCCAATGCATCTTCGTTACGCACGACAGCTACAACGCGATCGGGGGGCACGGCGCCGTACGTTCGTCCGTAGCGGAGGACCTGATGCTCGCGCAACGCTTCTTCGCCGCGCGCAAGAGAGTGGTGCTGATGCTCGGCGTCAACCAGCTGTCCACGCGCATGTACGCATCGCTCGGCGAGATCATCACGGGCTGGCGAAAGAATGTGTTCGCGGGCGGACTAGATTCGGTGCCGTTCGGAAGAAT
Source organism: Gemmatimonadaceae bacterium (assembly GCA_035936715.1). Taxonomy (GTDB): domain Bacteria; phylum Gemmatimonadota; class Gemmatimonadetes; order Gemmatimonadales; family Gemmatimonadaceae; genus UBA4720. Next base: position 6,520 of record DASYVU010000071.1, on the reverse strand, counting down.
CGGACGGACGTTCTTTCCATTGGTGTTGCTGCTGCCGCCGCTGATGCAGGTCTTGCCGGTGCTGGTGCTGATTCTCGGCGCGTTGGGCCAGGCGACTCCGGGCATCATGCTGTGGGCGACGATCGCCAGCGCGGCAACGCTAGTCTGGTGGATCGTCGTCTACGTCACCATCGGTGAAAACCCGTTGTACGCGCTCGCCTATCCATTGGGTGCGTTGGTGCTTCTCTACATCTTTGTCACCGCGGTGATTCGCGGGCGGCGCGTGACTTGGAAGGGGCGGACGTATCTGTCGGAGTAGGTAGCCAGGTCCGTTGGAACTCCCGCGTCGCTCGCGTCGTACGGCATACAATCCCTGTCAACCATTCTAGGAGAGTCGTATGTCCGGTGACGTCGGAGTGTACATCGCACAGATCGGACTCCTCGCGAGCATCGGCATTCTCGCGGGCGCCTTCGCCGGCGCCTACTTCTTTGGAAAGAGCAGAGGTCAGCGAGACACGCTGACTGCGGGCAGGGATCCGGAGCTGTACGCGCGGATCGCGCGCATCGAACAGATCGTTGAAGCGACCTCGATAGAGATCGAGCGAATCAGTGAAGGACAGCGATTCACCACCAAACTGCTATCGGAAGGGAAGACCGTAGAAACGTAGCAGAGATTCGCGTCGCGTAGTCGTCAAACGATGTAAGCGCTGATCGCCCGCTCGGCTAGGCTCGATGAGTGCAGACTCTCGAGCGTGCCACCGCGCTGCTTAAAGGCGCCGGCTCTCAAGAAGGGTTGGCAGAGCTCGTCCGCCAACTCGGATTCGGCGGGCAGTTGCTGCCCCTCGATGCGGTGGCGACAAATGCGCTCCATCTCCCCGGGACTATCCGTGCCGCTAGCATCGCCCAGGGTGTCGGATCGATCCGCGGCCTCGCCCTGGATTTTCAGGATGACGCGGATCTTCGGCAAAGTCTCACCGCTGTCGCCAATGCGCTGGCCAGACACTCGCCGCAGCTTCTCTGGATCGTCATCGCGACGCGCAACACAACAGGCGAAGTCGCGATCGTCTGCTGGTCGTCGAGCGGATCCAGAACGCGGATTGCCTCGCTACTGTGCAACCGTGACAGGCTGTTCGAGAGCGATGCAGAAACATTGTGCGCGCTCGCTTCCGCGACGAGCGATTCCGATTTGCTCACCTATTCACGCTGGCTGGACATACTCGGCCGTGAAGCGATAACCCGACGATTCTTTCGCATTCTAGAGAAGACGGTGGCAGAGCTGGCGGCCTCTGCCGACACTCCAGCCACTTGGAGCGAGCGCCACGAGCTCGCCTTGCTTTACGTCTCACGGTTGATCTTCCTCTCCTTCCTCGAGACGAAGGGTTGGCTGAACGGTGATTTTGGCTTTCTCATCAACGGCTACTCCGAATGCATGGCGACAGGCGGGAGCTATCAGAGTAAGGTGCTCGAGCCCCTTTTTTTCGGAACGCTCAACACGACGATGCGCGCACGGTCGGGCCGTGCCCGCAGCTTTGGACGCATTCCGTTCCTGAATGGCGGATTGTTTTCGCGGTCGAGTCTGGAGAAGCTCCGGCGCGGTTGTGTCTTCAGCGACGATTCGTTTGGAAATGCGTACGGCTCGCTCTTCTCGCGGTACCGCTTTAGCGCACGGGAGGATTCAGCAGTCTGGTCGGAAGCATCGATCGATCCCGAGATGCTCGGCAAGGCTTTCGAAGCGCTCATGGGTGCGGGCGAGAGAAAATCGAGTGGAGCGTTCTACACGCCACAGACCCTGGTAGAGGAAGTCGCAGAGGAGGCGCTTCGCTCGGCGCTTGACGTCGGTGGGCCTGGCTCCGCCGAGCTGGAACGTCTGCGCAATATTCGAGTGCTGGATCCCGCCTGCGGCTCGGGCGCTTTTCTAGTTCACGTGCTCGAACGGATTGCTTCACTATGCCTCGACATGGGCGAACGCGGATCGATTGCAGAGATCAGGCGGCGCGTGCTGACAACTTCGATTTTCGGCGTCGACCTGAATCCGATGGCGGTATGGCTTTGCGAACTCCGGCTCTGGCTCGCGATCGTGATCGAGAGCGCTGAGGGCGATCCAATGCAGGTCGTTCCACTCCCAAACCTTGACCGCCACATTAGGGTGGGTGATTCGCTATCAGGCGGCGCATTCGACGATGCGCTGCGCCTGACGAGCGGACGCAAGCTGGCGAGTCTTCGCAACCGTTACATGCGCGCGTCGGGGCCGCGAAAGAGAACTCTGGCGAAGGCGATGGATCGCGCGGAGCGCAACGCCGCAATCGAGGTTCTGCATCGCGAAGGCGCGCGATTGACCGCGACGCGCAAGGAGCTGCTCATCGCACTGCGCGCAAAGGACCTCTTCGGCGACCGTCAGCCGCCCGGTCGCGACGCGCGGCTCCGCCTCCTGACCGTCCGCTCACAAATCAGGAATGCAGCGCGTGCCGCGCGGCAGTTACGCAACGGCGCCGCACTTCCCTTCTCGTTCGCGGCTCACTTCTCAGACGTTGCCGTCGGCGGTGGCTTTGACCTCGTCATCGGCAACCCGCCGTGGGTACGCCTGCATCAAATCGCCGAATCATCGCGCGCCAGGCTTCGGAGTGATTTTGTCGTGTATCGTACCGCGGCGTGGGAGAGTGGGGCCGGTACCGCGGGCGTGGGGCGGGGATTTGCCGCGCAGATCGACATGTCCGCTCTTTTCGTCGAGCGATCGTGTGAGCTTCTGCGACCGGCTGGGACAATGGCGCTGCTCTTACCGTCGAAATTGTGGCGGTCCCTCGCCGGTGGTGGAGTGAGGCAGCTGCTGTTGGATCAAACCAACGTCGTCACCCTCGAGGATCTGGCGGAGTCACCTTCACAGTTCGACGCAGCAGCGTACCCATCACTCCTCGTCTCGCGGAAGAGGACGCCGCTCTCGGCAACGGTGCAGCCACGCTGCAGCGCAAGGATTCGACTGCCTGATCGCATTGTGCGGTGGTCGGCCCGCCCCGAGGCTCTCCGTTTTGACGACACACCTGGAAGTCCGTGGATTCTGCTCCCGCCGCTGGCGCGAAATGCGTTCGAGCGTATTCGAAACGTGGGTACTCCCTTCGCCGGCAGCGCGTTCGGACGCCCCATGCTCGGAGTCAAGACAGGATGCAACCGAGCATACGTCGTCCGCGTCGACGGAATCGAGGATGACATCGCATCGATATCAGCAGGCGACCGCCGCGGCTGGATCGAGCGCGAGATGCTCAGGCCACTAGTCCGCGGCGAGACGCTTGGTGCCTGGAAAACGACTGGCCAGCGCGAATACCTTGTTTGGCCTCACTGCGATAACAACCTTCCTCGCAAAGAGCTTCCTCCCCTAGTGCGCCGCTGGCTCCTCCCGTTTCGCGATCAGCTCGGGGGCCGCACCGATCTTCGCGGGCGATTGCCGTGGTGGACGGTTTTCCGCACAGAGAGCGCGCGTCACCAGCGTGCTCGCGTGGTCTGGGCGGATTTTGGGCTCACTCCTCGGGCAATGGTGATCGAACGCGGTGATCCGATCGTGCCGCTCAACACCTGTTACGCGGTTAGCTGCGACACGCTCGATGACGCGCACGGCCTTGCCGCACTTCTCAACGGCCCGCTGGTCTCCGCGTGGCTGAACGTTGTGGCAGAACCTGCCCGAGGCGGGTACCGGCGCTACCTGGGCTGGACTGTATCCCTGTTGCCGTTGCCGAGCGATTGGGAGTGTGCTCGCCAACGTCTCGCGCCGCTTGGCGCGCGCGCAATGTCAGGCGACGTTCCATCTGCCGACGAGCTACTCGCGGCCGCGTTGGACGCGTATCGAGTGACACTCGCAGACATACAGCCGCTGCTCTCCTGGCAGAGCGACTGCGACTAACCACCGCGGAAGAAGTCCGCGCCCGCATCGCGCGACTCATTCTCGGCGAAGACCCGGCGGATGCGAGCATTGGAGCCATCTCGCTCCAGCCGCACCAGCTATCGGCCGTGGCGAGAATAGAGAGCGCGATCAACGAGTTCGGTGGGGCCTTGCTTTGCGACGAAGTGGGAATGGGAAAGACCTTCGTCGCGACCGCGATCGCGCGCCGTTATGCTCGCCGGCTTGTCGTCGCACCCGCTGCTCTTTCGCAGATGTGGACGCACGCACTTCGCATCACGGAAATCGACGCGGACTTCGTCAGCTTCGAGAAGTTGAGTGGGATCCGTTCCAAAGAGAGTGCGGAGTACGACCTGCTGATCATCGACGAAGCGCATCACGCCAGAAATCGGGCGACCCGAAGGTATGCTCGGCTCCAAGAACTATCCCGCCGCGCGAAGCTTCTCCTTCTCACTGCCACACCAATCCACAATCGCCGTAAAGATCTGTCGGCGCTGCTCTCACTCTTCCTCGGCTCACGAGCGAATGCACTTACACAGGCGGAGCTCGCCCGGTGCATCGTGCGGCGCGATCACGAACAGCTGAAGAGCGCGGCTCTCTTTCCCAACGTGCTCCCGACCGTAGCTCTTCAGACCTCTGACGATCCTCGGATCGTGCGTGAGCTGATGATGCTTCCCGACCCAATTCCGGTTCGTGACGGGGGGCTGGGTCGAAGTCTCATCGGGCGCGGTCTCGTGCACCAGTGGGCATCGAGCGAAGCGGCTCTGAATGAGGCGCTTCGGAGACGAATCGCGAGAGCGTTCGCGCTCATTGCGTCGCTGGAAGCGGGTACATATCCCACCGAGACTGAGCTCCGTACGTGGATCTTCGACGACGGCGCCCTCCAACTTGGGTTCCCAGAGCTTCTATCTGCTCCAACCGAAGACGCGACGACACTGCTCGAATCCGTGAGACTCCACTCAAATGCTCTCGAGCAGTTTCATGCATCGCACTCGGCGCGATCGTCGCTCGACATCGAGCGCTCCGATATGATCGCGAGCCTTCGCGCCGCACATCCGAAGGCCAAGATCGTCGCTTTCGCTCAGTACACCGAGACCGTCTCGATGTTTTTTCGCGGGCTCGCGAAGCTGGGTGGTGTTGGAATGCTCACCGCGCACGGAGCGCGTGTCGCTGGAGGGCGACTCTCGCGCAGCGAGGCCCTTTCTCGCTTCGCCCCGCGAGCGCTCAACGCTCCGCCGCCGGTATCCGCGGAGCAAATCGACCTTCTTCTGTCGACAGACTTGCTGAGCGAGGGCGTGAATCTGCAGGACGCCGAAATCGTTGTGCACTTGGATATCCCGTGGACCGCGGCTCGCCTGGAGCAGCGAGTGGGCAGAGTGGCTCGGATGGGCTCCGCACACTCCTCGGTGAGCGTTTACCTGATTAGACCGCCCGACAGCGCGGCAGCGTTGCTCGAAAACGAGATTCTCGTTCAGCGAAAGTGGGACATCGCTCGACGCGTAGTCGGTTCAGCCAGCACCGCACCGTTCCCGGATCAGTCATCCGTCGAACGCGGTGCGGCCGGTGAGAGTGTGACGAAGGAGACGGAGAGACTGCGTGCGATTCTCAGCGGTTGGCGGCGGCCTATTGCGCAGCTGCACGGCGATGAAATGTGCGTCGCATCCATCTCGTCGCCGCGCTCAGGCTTTGTGGCCGGAGTAAGCGTCGATGGCGAACCGAAGCTGGTCGTGGGGTTGTCGGGACATCTGTCGACTGACCTCGAATCCCAAATCACCGCGTGCCATTTGGGCAACGGGGTCGATGTTCAGACCAATCTGGTCGACCATGATGGTGTGATGCAGCAGCTGCGCGAATGGACCGCCCGCGAGTACGCATCGGTACTGGCGGGTCTCGCTGATTCGGGCACGCTGCGCAGAAAGCGGCTCGTAAATCGGATCGACACAGCGATCGAAAACGCGCCGCCACACTCACGCACCCATAGACTCGCAACTGCCGCAAGGGCCAGAAGCGTAGCCACGGCGCAACATGGCGCCGCCATCGAAGCAGAGCTCGACGCGCTGGCCCGAGCGCCATTATCGGATGACGAATGGCTAGCAGCAGTCGCGCAGCTGGATTCCGGGCCACCGGAGTCTTCTGGAGCACGGAACGAGAAGCCTGGCTTCGAGATCCACGGGCTCCTTCTATGCGCAACGATTCGCGACCCTCGATCACCACCCGCAAGACTAGGACGGACTACTACGCTGCATGACGTATAGGGCGACAGCAGTCGCACCGACATCTTGTGATGAAGTAGCGACAACGTCGACTACCGCCGCTTCTCACATTGTTCCCATGAGAAATCCTGATGCAAACGCGATTCATACTGATCACTGCCGTGCTCACATTGGTAGCGTGCAACCCCGCAGGCCTGGAACAGGTTGCGGTTGATAAGCCCGATCCACCGGGGATCTACCCTGACTCGGTCCGGGTGGGCGAAGAGCGGATAGTCTTCGAGTCGGCCTGTGCGCCGGGATTGCCCGTCTGTATCGCGGAGGTGCGAGACCTCATTTGGGCGGTACGCCCGAGCACGATTCTACGGATCACCGGCACAGAGCCCGGTCAGGCCATACGTGTGCTCGGCGTCAGTCCGGGCAAAGGCTGGGTGGTAGCGACTGG
>DASYVU010000070.1:0-5390 GCA_035936715.1 Gemmatimonadaceae bacterium | reverse complement strand
GCCGGTGGCGCAGGCACCGAGCACGCGACTGTATTCGTCGACGGGCAGGCGTACGGCGACATCAACTCGCTTCGCACTATCCCAACCTATCACGTGAGCGATGTCCGCTATTACAACATTACCGAGGCTGGGGCCAGATTCGGAATAAAGGGCGGCAGCGGCGGGGTGATCGAAGTCACCATGAATCTCCCATCCAAGTCGTAATGACGAGCACGGAACAAATTTCCGCGCGCGCCGCGACGGCGAAGCGCGCCAGCACGTTCACGGAGTCGGTGATCCGTGAGATGACTCGCGTGGCGAACCAGTACGGTGCGATCAATCTCGCGCAGGGAATGCCCGATTTCCCAATGCCCGAGCCGATGAAGGATGCGGCGTGCGCGGCGATCAAGGGGGACATCAATCAGTACGCGATCACCTGGGGGAGTCCGGCGCTGAGGCTGGCGATCGCCGAGAAGTACCGGAGCTGGTACGGGATGACCGTGGATCCGGAGCGGGAAATCACGGTCTGTTGCGGCGCGACGGAAGCGATGGCTTCTGCTTTTCTCGCGCTGGTCGATCCTGGTGATGAAGTGATTGTCTTCGAGCCGTATTACGAGAACTACGGTCCGGACGCGATACTCGCTGGTGCCAAGCCGGTGTTCGTGCCGTTGGAGGCGCCGGACTGGCGTTTGGATCCCGATAAACTTCGTGCTGCTTTCTCGAACAGGACTCGCGCGATTGTCGTGAATACGCCGCACAATCCTACCGGGCGAGTCTTTACTCGCGAAGAGATTTCTTTGATCGCGGAGTTATGTCAGAAGTGGGATGTGATCGCGATCACGGACGAGATCTACGAGCACATCCGGTATGCGGGCGGACATCACGTCCTCGCCACCTGGCCGGGAATGCGGGAGAGGACCGTCACCATCTCTGGGTTGTCGAAGACTTTCTCGTGCACTGGGTGGAGGCTTGGTTACGCGGTTGCGCCGTTCGAGCTCACATCACCTATCAGAAAAGTTCACGACTTTCTGACCGTGGGTGCGCCGGCTCCTTTGCAGGCTGCTGGTGCGGTGGGGATGGCGTTCGATGCTGACTACTACAACCATCTTGCGCTCGAGTACCGTGCTCGGCGGGACATCATGTGCTCGGCTCTGGATGAAGCTGGGTTCAAGTACGCTGCTCCGGAGGGGGCCTACTATATACTCGCTGACTTCTCGGAGATCTCGGATCTCGAGTCGCGCGAGTTTGCCATCTGGTTGGCGAAGGAGGTTGGGGTCGCGACGGTGCCGGGGATGAGTTTTTACTCCCGACCAGAGTTGGGGCGCAGCGTTACGAGATTCGCGTTTTGTAAGAAAATGGAGACTCTTGAAAGGGCAGCGGAGCGATTGTCCGCACTTCAAGCGCGAGTCTAGCCGCTCGATTTTCGGCCTGTGTTCGGGTAAGTTAAGACTCAAGCTTTCACGACAGAGCGTAAATCGTTTCCATGTCCCGCGCCGAAATAACCACGCCTGAAATCATGCCCGAGGAGAGCGTCGTCGAGCTCTCCCTCCGCCCTCAGCGCCTGTCCGAGTTCATCGGTCAGGACCGCGTGAAGGAATCTCTGCGCATCTATATCGATGCAGCGATGGCCAGGCGCGAACCCCTCGACCACGCGCTCTTCTTCGGTCCGCCTGGACTCGGCAAAACCACTCTGGCTGAGCTGATTGCGAGAGAGCTGGGCGTGAATATCAGAACCACCTCCGGCCCAGCCCTCGAGAAGCCCGGCGATCTCGTCGGCACGCTCACGAATCTCCGTGAAGGCGACATCCTCTTCATCGACGAGATCCATCGGCTTCGCCCAGTCATCGAAGAATTCCTCTATCCCGCGATGGAGGACTACAAGATCGAGATCAGGCTCTCCGAAGGTCCGAAGGCGCAGACGATCACCATGGGCATCGAGAAGTTCACGTTGATCGGCGCGACGACTCGGCTCGGTATGCTCACTCCACCGATGCGCGCGCGGTTCGGGATCGAAATGCGGCTCAACTATTATCCGCCCGCCGATCTCGAGCAGATCGTTCACCGCACGGCCGAGGTGATGCAGGTGGAGATCGACGAAGACGGCGCGAAGGAGATCGCAAAGAGATCGCGTGGAACTCCGCGCGTCGCCAACCGGCTGCTTCGGCGCATTCGCGACTACGCCCAGGTCCGCGCGAACGGAAACATCAATCGCAAAGTTGCCGCGGACGCGCTACAGCTCCTCGAAGTCGATCAGTTCGGACTAGACGACATGGACTCGCGAATCCTCAAGGCCATCATCGAGAAATTCGAGGGCGGACCGGTCGGTGTCGGAACGATTGCTGCCGCAGTTGGCGAAGACGTGGGGACGCTCGAAGAAGTCTACGAGCCATTTCTCGTGCAGAACGGATTTCTGCAGCGGACTCCGCGCGGCCGCGTCGCGACCGCGCAGGCGTACCGGCACTTCGGCTTCAATCCTCCGGCACCAACCAACGGTGGAGTGCAGCAGCCTACGCTGTTCTAGCTCGTAGGGCGAATCTTCTTAACTGCAACTGAAGACTACCGGCCGGGGGCTATCGGCGGGCCAGCGTTTGGCTGCGGGCTAAGTCTCGAATTGTCGCCCGGCTCTGCACCGGAACTGTAGATTCCCGGCATGTCGACAAAACGAATAGCAACTCTGAGTGCCGCCGCTCTGCTAGCGAGCGCGACGATGGCCGCCGCCCACGAGACGTGGCTCATGCCATCCAGCATGCGAGTCGCGCCGGGCCGCACCGTGGAGCTCCACGTCACGAGCGGGATGAAGTTTCCGGCGAACGAGCTGCCCATCGATCCCACGCGCGTCGTTCGAGCCGAAGTGCGGACGGGCGGGAACGTCGAGCGATTGCGCGCACCGCGAGCTACGCGCCGATCTCTCCGCTACATCTGGACTCCGCGGCAGCCGGGAGTCGCCACCATCTCCGTTGCTCTCAAGCCGCGCACGCTGGAGCTCGAGCCAAAGCTCATCGAGGAATATCTGGCCGAGATCCGCGCTGATTCCACCGTCAGGGCACAATGGAACAGCGTCCCCGCGCCTCGTCACTGGCGTGAGAGCTACACCAAGTATGCGACAAGCTTTGTGCGCGTCGGCAAATCGGAACAAGACTCGAAGTGGAATTCGCCCACCGGACTCGACTTCGAGATCGTCCCGGAAAGCAATCCGACCGCGCTGTCGGCGGGTGACGCCCTTCGCATCCGAGTGCTTCTCCACGGAGCGCCGCTCGCGGGTTTCCCGGTCGGTGCCAGGCGGGAAGGCGGATCGGCCGACGCATTCGTGACGACCGACGCATCGGGTCAAGCATCGGTTCCGCTTCCGAAGCAAGGACGATGGCTCCTGTTCGGAACTCATTTGCGCCGCACGAACGAGCCGGGACTCGAGTGGCGAAGCGATTTCGTGACGATGACTTTCGCTGTCGCTCCCGCCGGTAGCCGGTAGAATAATCCGCCACGGATGTACTCGACCTGTCTCTTCTGCAAAACCGCTCTCGGTGCAAACGAGGCGATAGAACATTTTCCAGTTGGCCGGCGGCTCGCATTCGACGCGGCAAAGGGAAGGCTCTGGGTAGTCTGCCGGAAGTGCGAGCGGTGGAACCTCACTCCCATTGAAGAGCGCTGGGAGGCGATCAAGGAGTGTGAGCGCTCGTATCGCGGGACCAAGCTCCGCGTCTCCACCGACCAGATCGGCCTCGCGCGCCTGAGCGAAGGCCTCGAGCTCATTCGTATTGGTAAGCCATTGCGTCCCGAATTCGCGGCGTGGCGATACGGAGATCAGTTCGGAAGGCGCAGGCGCAAGAATATCGTCCAGATGAGTGCCCTCGCCGTGGGCATTGTGGCAGTTCCGTTAGTCGGTCCTGTGCTCGGCGTCACGTTCGCGGGGGCCGGGTGGAATGTCTTTCAGGTCGTGAACTTCAGCGTCAGTATGTTCCAGGAAAGGCGGATCGTTGCGCGTTTCCCCGCTCCAGGCGGCAATCTCCTTCTGATCAGAAGAAAGCACGTGAAGGAGACTCTGATGTTGCCGCCAATTGGACGGGAGTCGTGGGGCCTGAGAATCGGGCACCGCAAGGACAGAGATCCGCAAGTGCCATGGTGGCGCTACGATCGGGACGAAGAGACGACTGTCGTCCGCGGGGAGGATGCGATGCGCGCGGCGGCGCAGATCCTCCCGCATCTGAACCGGAAGGGTGCGTCAGCGCGCGTCGTCAGTGATGCGGTGAAGCTCGCGACGGAAAACGCGGACCCGACGGCGGTGTTCGACGCAGCAGCACGTTTTGTAGGGAACCAACGCAGCTGGAATGAATGGGGCGAAGTTGGCAAGATCACCAAAGTTCCGGCTGAGATGCGGCTCGCGTTAGAGATGGTGTCACATGAGGATTCAGAACGACGCGCGCTCGAAGGCGAGCTGCATGTTCTAGAGGAAGCGTGGAAGGAAGCCGAGGAGATCGCAGGAATTTCGGACGATTTATTCCTGCCGACGGAGATATCTACGCGACTGACCGAACTGAAGCGGGATGTGAAATGACGATTCCAGCTCTTTCTTACTCGACGACGCCAATCAAGATCGTGGCGGCCAGGTCCAATCGGCCGCGCCAGTTGCGCCTGAACAGCCAGGCGTACTGGGACCAGCTCCATCCACGAGGACCCGCGGAGTGCTCGTCGACGAGAGCCGTCCACACGTCGCCTCCGAGCGACACTCGCCGACCTCGGGTGTCTCGAGTATTCCTGAGACCTTCCGGTTGTCCGTGGATCGGGAGACCCACAGTCAGGTAGTACTCGGGTGCTTTCGGGCACCCGGCGTGCACGTCGGCGTGTTTCACGCGCGCCGCTGATCCACGCACTGGAGGGGGCAGCGGCACCCGAGCCCCGGCACACTGGGAATATGAAACAGGACCTCCCGCTAGCACGCCGCTCATTCGCAGAATTTGTTTTCGATTGTCGACCAGCTGGTCAATCGCCGATTCTCCTGCTCGCGCAAAGCTGAGTGTGGGATCGATCCCCTGCACACCTGCGAAAACTTCCGGATAGCCTGTGCGCGTTCCGTAAGGCCGCGGGTCGTACCGGACCCGCTCGAGATGGTACGGGTAATCGTCGCCCCCGCGTTCGAGCTGTGCGCGAACGACGGCGGCGAACACTTCGGAATCGGCTCGTATGAGGGTGATCTCCTCTTCCGGCGTAGCTTGCCGACCGGACGAAGGTACTGCTCGCGGGCCGACTGATCGGCAGGAAGTGCTCGCGACCAGGCAGGAGATCCACGCAACGGCGGCGAGGGTTGCGGCCCGTTTCGATGATATGTTTCTGCGCACCGACGTGAGTTAGAGACTTGTCGAAAGCTACGCCCCCTAGAAAGACCACCAAGGCGAAGGCCACCAAGATAGCAGATC
>DASYVU010000069.1:0-4239 GCA_035936715.1 Gemmatimonadaceae bacterium | reverse complement strand
CAGTGTCTTTTTCAGCTGATTGAACTTCTTATCCCCTGCTACCGATTTCACGACATTCCTGAGTGGCTCGTCGAGATAGATCGCGGGGGAGTGCTGCCGCTCGAGCAGCATACCCATTCGATTGAGACGAAAGAGATCACGCCGCTTGAGAGCCCGGGCACGATCGACCATCTCCGGGACGTCCATTCCCCGGGCATACGCAGCGCCGATAAGCGCGCCGATGCTCGTGCCCGCAACGACCGTCGGCTCGATCCCTAGCTCCTTGAGCGCGCGAAAAACGCCGATGTGCGCGAATCCCTTCAGGCCGCCGCCGCCGAGCACGAGCGCGATTTTGTGCGCCTTGCGTCGTTGCTTGGACGGAGAGGCTCGTTTCAGGCTTCGTGGAGTCTGGCGGGGCATGCTAAGGTTGGGTGCGGGAAGTTATAATGTACTGACGTACACCACACACATAGAGTAAATCGATGACTCGTCCCACCGTTCTGGTCTCAGTCGCGCTCATTTCGATTATTTCCGTCTCGAGTGCGGACGCGCAGACAGACGGCGCACCCAGCCGGATCACTCCCCAGGAAATCGACGCGCACCTGCGCTTTCTATCGTCCGACCTCCTTGAAGGCCGGGCACCCGCTACACGCGGCGGACGAATCGCCGAAGAATACATCGCGACGCAGCTCCAGGCATTCGGCGTGAAGCCGGGCGTGGGAGACAGCTCCTACTTCCAGCGTGTTCCGATCGATGTCGTGAAATCGGACCCGGCCACCATCAAAGTCACTGCTTCGGGTAAAGCCAGCGCCAACCTCCGCTTCACGGACGACGTCGTCGTATGGCCTGGCTCCGCGACCGATGCAAGCTCCGCGCACGGTGAGCTGGTTTTCGTCGGATACGGAGCGACTGCGCCCGAGTACAAGTGGGACGACTTCAAGGGCACCGATGTGCGCGGAAAAGTTCTGCTTGTTCTCGTCAACGATCCGCCCGCCACCTCCGGCGAGCCGAGTCTGTTCGGCGGGAAGGCCATGACCTACTACGGACGCTGGACTTACAAGTACGAGGAAGCAGAGCGCCGGGGCGCGGCTGGAATGTTGATCGTGCACACGACGGAGCGTGCCGGATATCCATGGCACGTCGTGGTCAACTCGAATTCGACCGAGCATCGTCTGCTTCCGCGTGATCCCGCTGCGCCTGCACCCATTGGCGTGCGCGGCTGGATCACCGACAGCGCCGCGACTGCGTTGCTCGCCCAGGCCGGCCTCAGCATGACCGATTTGCGCAAGCGGGCCGCGTCTCGCGATTTCCGCCCGGTTTCAACCGGCATCGTCATCGATGCGACGATGCGCAACAGCCTCCAGCACATGTCGGCGAACAACGTCGTCGGAGTGGTGCGGGGTATCGATCCCAAGGTGCGTGACGAGTACGTCGCGTACAGCGCCCATTGGGATCACTTCGGAATTGGCCCGGTCGTCAGCGGAGACTCGATCTACAACGGCGCGGCGGACAACGCATCCGGCGTCGCGTCCGTCCTGACCATTGCGCATGCCGCGGCCGAAGGAGTAAAGCCGCGCCGGTCCCAGCTCTTCGTCTTCGTCACTGCCGAAGAATCCGGTCTGCTCGGCTCCGCGTACTTCGGCCAGCATCCGATCGTGCCAGCGTCGAAGATCATCGCGGCTCTCAACATGGACATAGTTCCGCTCAATGGCCGTGTGCGCGACCTCAACGTCATCGGCGACAACAAGAGCTCGCTCGGGCCCGCGCTTGCCCAGCTGGTGAAATCGGAGGGCATTCGACTTTCTCCGGAGGCGCATCCGGAGCAGGGCCACTTCTACCGCTCGGATCACTTCTCTTTCGCGATTGCCGGAATTCCGTCGGTCTCGATTGGAGGCGGCGTCGATTACATGGGACGCCCCGCGGGCTGGGGCCTCAAGCAGTCGGAAGACTACACGGCCCATCGCTACCATCAGCCGTCCGACGAGTATCGGCCCGATTTTGATCTGAGCGGCGCGGCGCAGCTCGCCGAGATCGTGTATCGCTTCGGGCTGTCTCTCGGGAACGCGCGCACTGTCCCAACCTGGAACGCGGACGCAGAATTCAAGGCGGCACGCGACGCTTCTCGAAAGGGTCAGTGAGCCCGGGCAGCAGCGATTGGCAGTGAATCCGGCGACGAGCCAGCAACGCGACCCACTGCTGGCTTTCAGAGATGAATTCCCGATCCTCGAGAAGACAAATTATCTCGTCTCCAATTCGCTCGGGCCTATGCCGCGCACCGTCCCGGAGAAGCTCGCCGAGTACGCGCGGGACTGGGGTGAGCTCGGCGTAAAGGCGTGGACAGGCGGGTGGTGGGAGAAGCCGGTTGATGTAGGAAACGAGATCGCCCCGCTCATCAACGCCGGAGACGGCGAAGTGGTGATGATGCCCAACGTCACCATCGCGCAAATGGCTGTCCTTTCCTCGATCGACTTTCCAAAGGGCCGCGACACTGTCGTGATGACGGAGCTCGACTTTCCATCGGTGCGTTACGCTTACGCGGAGATGGCGGAAAGATTCGGTGCGCGCGTGGTGGTGGTGCGATCGAAGGATGGACTCAGCATCGACCGCGACGAGCTTCTCGCCGCGATAGACGAAAGGACGCGCGTTGTCGCCGTCTCCCACGTTCTCTTCCGCAGCGCGTATCTCATGGATGCGGATGCGATTTGCCGCCGCGCTCACGAGATGGGCGCGCTCGTCTCACTTGACTCTTTCCACGCCGTCGGAATCGTGCCGGTGGACGTGAAACGGAGCAACGTCGATTTTCTCACCGGCGGCGTCCTTAAGTGGCTGTGCGGCGGGCCTGGAGGTTGCTTCCTTTACGTCAGTCCCGCCGTGCGCGATGAGCTCAAGCCCGCACTCACCGGGTGGCAGGCCCACTCGCGACCGTTCGCGTTCGAGGAAGCGATGGAGTACACCTCGGGCGCCTTTCGCTGGCTGAATGGAACTCCTGTCATTCCCGCCCTCTACGCGGCGGCCGAAGGGCCGAAGATCCTTCGCCGCGCAGGGATCGCGGCGATTCGGGAGAAGAGCGTCCGACTCACGTCGCGGCTGATAGAGCTGGCCGACGAGCGCGGCTATGCCGTCAACGCGCCGCGTGACCCGGCGCAAAGAGGCGGAACCGTCGCGGTGGATGTTCCTCACGCCTACGAAGTGACCCAGCACCTTCTCTCAAAAAACATCCTGGTCGACTATCGCGTGGGCGCTGGTATCAGGATTGCCCCTCACGTCTTCACCAGGGAAGAGGAGCTCGACGAGGCACTCTATGAAATTGACACCTCTATCAGGAGTGGGAGCTGGCAGCGGTTCTCCGAGAAGATCGCGGTGGTAACCTGAGCCGTTGTCCCTTGGATGTTACTCCCTTGAACATAGTGGTGTCTAAAGAGTACAATAGACTTATACTCGACTCCTTGGAGGGTGCGTCGTCATGCCAACACCTTTTTTGAGTTCTGAAGAGTACGATGAAAGAGCACATCAACTGTACAACGAAGGACAGTATGACGAAGCTCTGGACGTACTTCGCGAAGGACTCGGCCTCTACCCTAATTCGGTGGAGCTCCACATTGGAGTTGGCTACGCACACCACGCCCGCGAGGAATACGCCTGGGCACGGCGCAGCTTCGAGGAAGCGCTCGTTCTCGATCCCGACCACGAGGACGCGCTAGCCGGCCTCGGCGAGACCCTTCTCAAGTTCGGCCAGCAAGAGCAGGCGCTACGCAGCTTCCGCCACACTCTTGAACTCGGCTACCAGGATGATGTCGAGCTGATGCTCCAGATCGGGCGCGCGCTTTTCCGCGAAGGGTTGATCGACGAATCCAAGCAGTTCTTCGAGATCGCCGCGCAGCAGACACCTGACGCGGCGGAAGCAGTGTCGTGCATAGGGTACGCCGAGCACAGGTTGGGCAACGATGAATCGGCGATCTCAACTTTGCGGCGTGCGCTGCAGATGGATCCCGATCACACTGAAGCGCGCATCTACCTCGGCAACATCTTCTACGATCGCGGCGACTACGAGGCAGCGCTCTATCATCTCGATCGCTCGACTCCCGAGGACCATTGGGACGAGCTCGGGATCTGGAGACTGATCGAGCTTAAGAAGATGATCTATCGCCTGCGCGACAACGATCCAGAAATCCGTCCGTGGGAAGACAGGCTTCGCGATCTCTCCGGCGAGCTCGACGACATCGATGAGATGCTCGCCGAGATCGAGGCGAAGCACATGGA
>DASYVU010000068.1:0-11539 GCA_035936715.1 Gemmatimonadaceae bacterium | reverse complement strand
AGGCATTGGTCGAGGCGAAGCTTCAGGAGGCGACGTTCGTTGTCGACTACCCCGTGGAATTGTCACCGCTGGCAAAACCCAAGCGCGGCAACCCCGGCCTTACCGAGCGCTTCGAGCTCTTTGCGAACGGTAAAGAGATGGCGAACGCTTTCAGCGAGCTGAATGATCCTCTCGACCAGCGCCGGCGCTTTGAGGCCCAGGCAAAACTCAAGGCCGCCGGCGATGAGGAGGCGTCTGGTGTAGATGAAGACTACCTGCGCGCCATGGAGTATGGCATGCCGCCGATGGGTGGTGTAGGAATAGGCATCGACAGGCTTTTCATGTATCTCTCCGGGACGACCAACATTCGCGACGTGATTCTTTTTCCGACAATGAGACCCGAGTGACCAGGTTAGAGCTACAGATCGCATGGAGATATCTGCGGAGTCGACGCGGCTCGAAGCTGCTGTCGCTCATCAGCATCATCGCGATAGGTGGCGTGCTGGTGGGCGTCAGCGCGCTAATCGTCATCATCGGCGTGATGAACGGATTGCAGCACGATCTCCGCGAGAAGATCCTCGTCGGAAGTCCCGATATCCGGGTGCTCAGTTACGGAGAGGATCTAAAGATCACCGACTGGCCCAAAGTGTTGGATAAGGTCCGCAAGCAGCCCGGGGTCGTCACTGCGGCTCCATTCGTACTGACCGAAGCGCTGATTACAGCCGGACACGACTACGCTGGCGGCGTGTACGTCGTTGGACTCTTGCCCGAGGCGAGGGGGGTACCCGACGTCACGACGATTCGATCCCACGCGATATCGGGAGATTTCCGTTTCGCCAGCACCGACGGCCAGCAGCGCGGCGTGGTCCTTGGGAAACTCCTTGCTTCGCGGTTCAACAAGTGGCCAGGGGACAGCATCAATCTGCTGTCGGCCGGCGGCGGGAAGATGAACCCCGTAACCGGAGGGTTCGTGCCGCGGGTGGAACGGTTCGAGGTGACGGGAATCGTCTCGACGGGAATGTACGAGTACGACAACGCCTACGCGTTCATCGCGCTGGACAAGGCGCAGAATCTCGCGGGACTGGGCGACGGTGTCACTGGAATCGAAGTGAAGACCGCGGATCGCTGGCAGGCAGCGAAGGTCGCTTCGCGGGTGGTCGGCGCGCTCGGCTGGCCGTATCGAGGTGTGGATTGGGAGGAGCAGAATCACTCACTCTTTCAGGCGCTCAAGCTCGAGAAACTCGGAATGGGGGTGATCCTCCTGCTCATAGTTCTCGTCGCCGCGTTCAACATCGTCAGCACGCTGACGATGGTGGTCGCCGACAAGACGAAAGAGATAGGAATCCTGAAGGCGATGGGCATGCCGGCGCGCTCGATCCGACGGATTTTCTTCGCACAGGGTCTCGTGATCGGAGTCGTGGGGACGGTGTTCGGACTCCTGCTCGGATTTGGAGCGGCGCTCGCGCTCGACAAGTATCAGTTCATTAAGCTCGATCCACAGGTCTATTTCATCGATCACCTGCCGGTGTCGACGCAGCCGACCGACGTGATGTGGATCATCCTCGCCAGCATTGCTATCGCGGCTGTCGCTACGGTGTATCCATCAGTACAGGCATCGAGACTCTTTCCGATCGAAGCGATCAGGCACGAATGACGATGACCGTACTCGAGGCGCACGACGTCCACAAGACGTACATCGGCGGCGATGGGAACGCTCTTCACGTTCTCAACGGTGTGAATCTCTCCGTTCAGCGCGGTGAGATGATCGCAATCGTCGGCGCCAGCGGCGCCGGAAAGAGCACGCTGATGCACGTTCTCGGTGCGCTGGACAAGCCAACGCGTGGCTATGTTGTAATCGGAGGGGAGCCGATTCACGGCCGCGACGAGATGGGGCTTGGAGAGCTGCGCAACCGTACCGTGGGATTTGTGTTCCAGTTTCATCACCTGCTTCGGGAGTTTTCTGCTCTGGAGAACGTGATGATGCCGCTCAGGATCGGCGGACGGTCGGAGGAGGCGGCGAGGGGCCGCGCGGCGGAGCTGCTCGCGCGAGTCGGGCTCAGCGCTCGAATGTCGCATCGCCCCGGAGAGCTATCCGGTGGCGAGCAGCAGCGGACCGCGGTCGCGCGAGCGCTGGCGATGGATCCGCAGATCGTTCTCGCTGACGAGCCGTCCGGAAATCTGGATCGCGCGAATGCCGAGAACTTGCACGAGTTGTTGAGTGAGGTCGTCAATGACCTCGAGATCGGGATGGTCGTCGTTACTCATAACCGCTCTCTCGCGGCGCGCGCGGGCAAAGTACTGCTGCTCGAGGGTGGCCAGTTGAGTCGTACTGCAGTGGATGAGGTCGTGGTATAAATGGTTTGCGATCTGTGCAAGAACGGCGAAGCGGTGATCCAGCTCACAGAGATCGAGGGGAGCGGGGTCAGGCAGCTGCATCTATGCGAGAAATGCGCTGCCGAGCGCGGGGTCGAGACGACGATCAGCGCGGCGAAGCCCCAGATCAATAATTTTCTCCAGACAATTCATGAGCAAATGCCGGGCGCCAAGGGCGAGCCGGTGCATTGCTCGTTCTGCTCATCGACGCTGGCAGACTTTCGCGCCACCGGACGACTGGGATGCGCCCACTGCTACGAAGCGTTCGAGGCGAGCCTGCGCGACCTTCTGCGCAGGGTTCACGGCAACTCCCGCCACATAGGGCGTCGTTACGTCGCGCCCCTGCCTTCGGAGCTCCCTCACGTCTCGAGCGCGACGGAGCTTCGCGATCGACTCAAGCGCGCCATCGAAGCGGAGCAGTTCGAGCTGGCCGCCGACCTGCGCGACAAGCTGCGGGGAATAGAGTAATGCTCGACCTCACTCTGCTTCCCGACGGAGGCGCGAGCTGGCTCGACGCATCCGGAGAGCATGCCGATATCGTGATCTCGACGAGGATTCGGCTGGCGAGAAACCTGGAAGGGTACGCGTTCACCCCGAGGGCTCGCGACGGCGAGCGGCTTAGGATACTGACCCAGGTCAGGGAAGCGTTCGCAGGTCTTCAGTC
This sequence comes from Gemmatimonadaceae bacterium, assembly GCA_035936715.1. Classification (GTDB taxonomy): domain Bacteria; phylum Gemmatimonadota; class Gemmatimonadetes; order Gemmatimonadales; family Gemmatimonadaceae; genus UBA4720. The sequence goes on along the minus strand of DASYVU010000068.1, from coordinate 8,523 downwards.
CATAGAGGACGGCGTCCTGCTTCGGGTGGATGAGCTGCCGCCGGAGGACAGACTTCTGCTGCACGAGCGTCACGTAGTGAGCAAGGAGCTCGCGGGCCTCAACGAGCAGCCAGTCCGGACGGGTGCTGCCGTGTATCTCTCTCGCGGCGTCGGCATCATGGTAAACGAGGAGGATCATCTTCGTCTCCAGGCGCTGCACTCCGGGTTTCACGTCGCGGATGCGTTCGGCGTACTGGAGCGCCTCGACGCAGAGCTGGGGAACAAGGTTCCCTATGCGTTCCACAGCGAATTCGGCTATCTGACGGCGTGTCCCACCAACGTAGGAACCGGGCTTCGGGCGTCGGTGCTGATCCACCTGCCGGGCCTGGTTTTGACCAAGGAGATCGGGAAGGTGCTCGCCGGACTGCAGCAGGTCGGGCTCACTTATCGCGGCATGTACGGCGAGGGGAGCGAAGTTGTCGGGAATTTCTTTCAGATCTCCAACCAGACGACGCTGGGCAGATCAGAAGGCGAGTTACTTGATTACCTCGTGCGCGTCGTTACTCATGTAATAGAGAGAGAAGAAGATGCGCGGCGGGTTCTGTTGCGCGATGCGGGTTATATTATGGAAGACAAGCTCTGGCGTGCCTTTGGCACGCTGCGATATGCACGCAGCTTGAGCTTCGATGAAGCGATGAACTACCTGAGCGGCGTGCGACTGGCTGTCGGTTTGAAACTGATAAGCGGTCTCAGTGTATATACTCTCAACAAGCTCCTGATTTTTAGTCAGTTGGCACACCTCGGGAATTCCGAGGGAAGAGTGCTGACGGAAGGCGAAGCGAATGTCGCGCGCGCTCGATACGTGCGGGAAACGCTAGCTAACGAGGCAGAGTAAGGGGTAGCGGGTAATCACGCGCGCCAAGTCGCACCTGACAGTTCGACACTGTACGCACGCGAAGGAACTAGCTCCCGCACTGAGGATTGCAGAGATGAACGGTTACAACTTCACAGAGCGAGTCCGAAAGGTTCTTGCCATGGCTCGTGAGGAGGCGGCACGTCTCCATCACGAATACGTCGGCACCGAGCACATACTGCTCGGCCTGATCCGCGAGGGCGAAGGCGTAGCCGCCGCGGTCCTCCAGAACCTCAGCGTCGACCTCGACGAGATTCAGCAGAAGATCGAGGAGACCGTGAAGAAGGGTAAGGCCGCAGCCGCGACCGGACCGGATCTCCCGTACACCTCGCGCGCCAAGAAAGTACTCGAGCTCGCGATGGGCGAAGCCCGTGATCTCAGCCACGGTTATGTAGGCACTGAGCACCTGCTGCTGGGCCTCCTCCGTGAAGAGAAGGGTATCGCGGCGCAGGTTCTGACCGATGCGGGCGTGAATCTCGACGCGGCAAAGGCGGAGACGCTCAGGCTCCTGGGCACTGAAATGCCACAGGGCGGAACGCCTGCGGCGGCACAAGGAGCTCCGGGCACCACGCAGACCCAGACTGGCAAGGGCGAGAAGAAGTCCAAGACGCCCGCTCTCGATCATTTCTGCAGAGATCTCACTCAACTCGCCGCTGACAACCAGCTCGATCCGACGATCGGGCGGGCCAAGGAGATCGAGCGCGTGATGGAGATCCTGACGCGCCGCAAGAAAAACAATCCTGTGCTCATCGGCGAGCCGGGTGTCGGCAAGACTGCGATCGTCGAAGGACTCGGGCAGCTCATCGCCAAAGGCGAATGCCCCGATTCTCTTCGCGAGAACCGCGTACTTTCGCTCGACATGGCGGCAGTCATCGCGGGCACCAAGTATCGCGGCCAGTTCGAGGAGCGCCTCAAGGCGGTCATGAACGAGATCGCGCAGAACAAGAACGTCATCCTGTTCATCGACGAGCTGCACACGCTCGTCGGAGCAGGTGCGGCCGAAGGCGCGATCGACGCGAGCAACATGCTGAAACCAGCGCTCGCCCGTGGCGAGCTACAATGCGTCGGTGCCTCGACTCTCAACGAGTATCGCAAGTACATCGAGAAGGACGGAGCGCTCGAGCGTCGCTTCCAGACCGTCATCGTCGAGCCACCTTCGGTTGACGAGACTGTCGAGATCCTGAAGGGACTTCGCAAGAAATACGAGGAGCACCACAAGGTGACGATCCCCGATGCGACGCTGGAGTCAGCGGCGAAGCTATCGGAGCGCTACATCACCGACAGATTCCTTCCCGACAAGGCGATCGACGTGATCGACGAAGCGGGCGCGCGGGCGCGTCTGGCAACTCAGTCGCCTCCGCCCGCGGTAGCCGAGCTGAAGGGTCAACTCGATGCCGTGAACGTAGACAAAGAGTCCGCTGTGCGCGATCAGAACTTCGAGCGCGCGGCATCGCTGCGTGATCGTGAGCGCGAGCTACAGGGCGAGATCCGCCGCAAGCAGGAAGAGTGGGAGAAACATCGCCAGTCGCACCGTCCCGTACTCGGTGAGGACGAAGTGTCCTTCATCGTGAGCCGGTGGACGGGAATACCTGTGATGCGCCTTCAGGAAGCCGAGACCGCGAGACTGCTGCGCATGGAAGAGGAGCTCCACGTGTCAGTCGTAGCGCAGGAAGAGGCGATCAAGGCTCTGGCGCGCTCGATTCGCCGCAGCCGCGCTGGACTCAAGGATCCGAATCGCCCCATCGGCTCGTTCATCTTCTCCGGCCCAACCGGCGTCGGCAAGACAGAAGTCGCCCGCCAGCTGGCGAAGTTCCTGTTCGCGGATCCGTCGGCTTTGATTCGCGTCGACATGAGCGAGTACATGGAGAAGTTCTCGGTGTCACGCCTCATCGGCGCGCCTCCGGGATACGTCGGCTACGAGGATTCGGGCACGCTCACCAAAGCCGTGCGTCGCAAGCCTTACAGCGTGGTTCTCCTGGACGAGATCGAGAAGGCGCACCCGGACGTGTTCAACATCCTGCTGCAGGTTTTGGATGAAGGGCACCTCACCGACAACTACGGCCGCGTCATCGACTTCAAGAACACCGTGGTCATCATGACGTCCAACATCGGGGCGCGCGACATCACCAAGGGTCGTGGGCTGGGCTTCCATGCACCGGACGAGAAATCCAGCTTCGAGCGGATGGCGGAGAAGGTGAAGGAAGAGATGCAGCACGTGTTCAACCCGGAGTTCCTGAACCGGCTCGACGACGTGATCGTCTTCCATCCGCTCTCGCAGGAGAACATCGCCGAGATCGTCGGGATTCTGCTGAAAGACGTGCAGAAGCGGTTGGGCGACGAGGAGCTGACGCTCAAGCTGACCGATGCTGCTTCCGCGCTCCTGGTCAAGCACGGATACGACGAGAGGTTCGGCGCGCGTCCACTAAAGCGCGCGATCCAGAAGTTCATCGAGGATCCGCTGTCTGAGAAGATTCTTCTCGCCGAATTCTCGAAGGGTGACGAGATCGAAGTGGATCTCGCGGCGGACGGAGAGAAGCTGGAGTTCCGCGTTCTCAGCGGTACCCCGAAAGCCTAAAACAAAAGCTTCCGCAAGACACGGGGCCGGAGGAGAGAAGCAACTCTCTTCCGGCCCCGTTGTCTAATGAGGATGCTCGTCCCCAAGCGGGACCTCTCGAAAACCCAATAGTGTATATTTGTGTGATGCGAAAATTTGCTTCATATGTGCTGGCTCTCGTCGCAGCGAGCGCGGGTCCTTTGTACGCCCAGGAGACCGCGCCCGGGGCCTGCTCGACACCTGAATCAATAGTTGTGACCGGGAATTCGCGGGTGGACTCCGCTGGGATTCGATCCACTGCGGGCCTCTCGGCCGGCTCGCAGCTCAACGTCCACGACATTCAGACCGCCATCAAGGCGCTGTATGCCACCGGTCAGTTCGACGATGTCCAAATCCTCTGCCGCGTCGCGCCAACGACCATCAAGGCGACTCTGGTAATCCAGGTTCGCGAGCGTCCGGTTCTTACCAGCTACAAAGTGATCGGCGCCGACAGGGTTTCTCCAAAGGACGTCAAGGAAAAGCTCGCATTTCCGACGGGAGGTCCGGTCGATCCGGGGAAAATTGCCAAGGCAATTGCAAGCGCTGACTCTCTGTACGAGAGCAACGGGTATTATCTCGCGCGCATCAAGCCGGAGTCGACGATAGTGGATGGCAAGCTATCGATCGACTTCCACATTGACGAGGGCCGCCGGCTCGCCGTCTCGGGCATCCGGATCAACGGAAACAAGAACATCTCGGATGCGGACATCGTCGCCTCCATGGAGACGAAGCCGGAGGGATTTCTCTGGACCCGCAACGGCGAGTTCGATGACACCAAGTATGCGAGCGACCTCAGCGAGCACATACCGCAGCTCTACGCGGGCCGCGGGTTCATTGACTTCAGGATCCTGAAGGACACCCTGATCGTCGACCGCGCCAACGGGAAAGGCTTGATCGACATCACCGTGAGCGAAGGTCCCCGCTACACTGTCGGCAACTTCGAAGTGCTGGGTAACCGCCGCTTCTCCACTGAGCAGATCGGCGCGTTTTATCCGTTCGGAAAGAACCAGCAGGCGACGATTAGCCAGCGCACCGTGGGACTCCTCCGCCGCAGCTACGTCAATCCGCCGAACACCTTCGATGCCGCGAAATGGGAAGACGCGCAGCAGAAGCTCTCCGAAGCCTACAACGACGAAGGGTACATCTACGCGCAGGTTCGGCCGGTGATGGAGCGGGTGCCGAGCACCGATTCCGTGCGAAAGGTGAATCTTCGCTGGGAGATCGACGAGCGCTCACCGGCGATCGTGAACCGCATCGAGATCGTCGGTAACGACTACACACATGAGTCCTGCATTCGCGAGCAGATCGTGCTCGCCCCCGGCCAGGTCTTCAATCGCAATTATCTGATCCGCAGCTACCAGAACATCGGCAACCTCAACTTCTTCGAGACGCCGATGCCGGCGCCCGACACGAAGCCAAGTGGTGATCAGGGCGACGTCGACATCGTGTTCAGCGTGAAAGAGAAGCGGACCGGAAACGTGAATTTCGGCGCTTCGATGGGACAGGGAACGGGTCTCGGCGGATTCGTCGGGCTCGACCAGCCGAATCTTCTCGGGCGCTGCAAGAGGGCGCAGGTGCAGTGGCAGTTCGGCCGGTACATCAACGATTTCAACGCGACCTACAGCGATCCGAACATTCGCCAGTCACGCATCTCGGGAAGCCTTACCGCCTACCACAGCCGCTCCCGCTTCCAGCTCGCGGAGCTGGGCGGTGCGATCCGCACAGGCGGCCAGTTTCAGCTGGGCTTCCCAGTGCCGAACTCGCTTTACACGCGGCTTTTCGTCTCATACGGAGGCGAGAAGGTGAAGTACGAGAGCTCGGGACTGCTCGGGACAGTGGCCAACGCGTGCAAGAACTGTTTTCGCTCGACCCTCGGCTTCACTGCACAGCACGACACCCGCACAGGTCTGCCGTTCCCGGCCGATGGTGGTCTCCAGTCGTTCAACGCGCAGTTCAACGGTGGACCGCTAGGCGGGACAGCGGCGTTCCAGCGGTACACGACGGAGCTGCGTTCCTTTGCGCCAATCGGTCATATCGGCGGCAGCCTGCTGGGCGGCGAGCCGATGATGTTCATAGTCGGGTTGTCGGCCAAGGCGGGCGCAGTGTTCGGCGACACCGGACCGTTCTTCTATTCGCAGGCGTTCACTCTTGGCGGAACTCAGTACGGCGAGCAGCTGCGAGGGTACGACGAATTCTCCATAACGCCCAATGGGTATGACCCCAACGCGAACCAGAATCAGGCAAGCCGCTCATCGTTCGGAAACGCGTACTTCACGGCGACCGGGGAGATCGGACTCAGGTTAAATCAGTCGCTGTACTTGAACACTTTCTTCGAAGGCGGCAACGTTTGGAACAAGCCGCGCGAGTTCGACCCGACGCGTCTGTTCAGAAGCGCGGGCTTCGGTGTCAGCACCCTGAGTCCCCTCGGACCTTTGGGAGTGGACATCGGGTATGGTTTCGACAAAGTTGACGCCGCGGGGCGGCCGGCACCTGGCTGGAAGCTCCACTTCAAACTCGGACAATTCTTCTAACACTGGAGTCATAATGCGAGTGCTTCTTCGTGCGAGCGTGTTCGCACTGGCCACATCGCTGATCGTCACTGGAGGCGCACGCGCGCAGGCTGCGCAGGCCGCCGCGCAGGTGCCGGTCAAGATTGGCTACATCAATTCCGCTCTTCTCCTTCAGCAGGCCCCTGGGCGAGCGGAAGCGGAAGCCCAGTTCGACAGGGAGGTCGGTGCCTACCGGCAACAGCTTTCCCGAATGAACGACTCACTCACGGCGCTTATGGCCGCCTTCGACCGTGACGCTGCCAAGCTCGATACCACCACGCGCGCTTCCCGAGGGAAGGCGATTCGTGATCGCGAGGCCCAGTACCAGGACCGCGCTCGCGGTCTGGACTCGACCATGCAGGCCAGACAGGCGCAGCTCGTCAAGCCGATAATGGAACGGGTGCAGGGCGTCATCGAAGCCATCCGCTCCGAGGATGGATACTCGATGATCCTCGATGTAGGCGCCCAAGCCAGCGTCGTGGTGGCCGCTGACAAGAGACTCGATCTCACAGACCGCGTGCTCGCGCGGCTCAAGTCGCAGGGTCCGCCGCCCGCACCTCCGGCCAGCGGCGCCGTTCCACAGCCTGCGGGAGTGACTCGGCCGAAGAAGTGAGCCGAGCGACTGGTTCTGGAAATTCAATCAGCGGTGATGGTGCTAGCACCATCACCGCTGAGGCTATTGCGGGACTCGTCTCCGGCGAGTTGATCGGCGACGGAGGGGTCTCGGTGAGCGGTGTCGCTCCGCTCGACCGCGCCGACGCCAGTCAACTCAGCATTCTGTCGAGCGCGAAGTACGCGCCGATGCTGGCTAGCACCAAGGCTGGAATCGTCCTGGTCGATCCCGAGTTTCGCGATGTTCCGGGCGGACGGGGCACCAGGATCATCGTGACGCAGCCGCTGGAGAAACTGCTTTCGCTGCTGCCCACGCTGTATCCGGAAACACCACCGTCGCCTGGCGTCGCGGCAACCGCGCGCATTGGAAAGGGCGCCACGCTCGGGGAGCGCGTCTCAATTGGGGAGTACGTCGTCATCGGCGCAGGGTCAAAGATCGGTGCCGATGTCGCAATCGGAGCGCATTGTGTCGTGGGAGAAAAGGCAACAGTCGGTGACGGGACGCGACTCTGGCCGGGGGTGACGATCTACCCGGGCGCCAGTCTCGGTGACCGTGTTGTGATCCACTCAGGAGCTCGGATTGGATGCGACGGGTTCGGGTACGTTTTCCGCGACGGGGCGCACAACAAGATCCCTCACGTGGGACGGTGCCTCATCGGAGATGACGTCGAGGTAGGCGCCAACACCACGATTGACCGTGGCAGCATCGATGACACGGTGATCGGGAGAGGCACCAAGATCGACAATCTCGTACACATCGCCCACAACGTTCGGATCGGCGAGAAATGTCTGGTGATGGCGCAGGTTGGCGTCGCCGGCTCGGTGACGATTGGCGATGGCGCTATCCTCGCCGGCCAGGCTGGCATCAGTGGGCATCTCAGCATCGGGGCAGGTGCGCGGCTCGCGGCGCAGGCGGGAGTGTTTGGCGACATCCCTGCTGGGGAAACCTGGTCAGGCTATCCAGCGCGGCCCCATCGCGACTCACTTCGCGCCTCGGCTGCCGTGTTTAAATTGGCTGGAATGATCCGCCGGCTGGAGAAGCTCCTGGAAGACTCGGAAACCAAGTGAGTCGGAAGACGCTCGCGCGGCCCGCGGTCCTCGAGGGGATCGGATTGCACCTCGGCGTGTCGTGCAAAATTACTTTTCAGCCAGCACCCGCAAAGCAGGGAATTGTTTTTCGTCGCACGGACTGCGCTGGCTCGCCCCGCATTCGAGCGCACGTGAGCGAAGTGAGCGCGAGTGAGCGACAGACTCAACTCGGCAGAGGTGAGTACGCGGTGCATACGGTCGAGCATGTGCTTGCCGCGGTGGCCGGAATGGGTATCGACGATGTGACAATCGACATGAATGCTCCGGAGCCGCCGATTCTCGATGGAAGCGCGGCGCCATTCGTGGAGGCGCTAACCAAGGCTGGGTTTGCGGACCTTGAAGGCGAACCGGATTTCCTGGATCTCACCGAGCCTGTGAGGATCATCGATGGTGCGTCAGTTTACGAGGCGTACCCGTCCGCGCAGTTGGAGCTGGATGTAACGATCGAATTTCCGCATCCGCTGATAGGCAAGCAGTCGCGCCGGTTCGTGGTCACCAAGGAAACGTTCGCCAGTGAGCTGTCGAGAGCGAGGACGTTTGGGTTCGTTCATGAAGTGGACGCGTTGCGCGGCAAGGGCCTCATAAAAGGCGCCTCGCTGAGTAATGCGGTGGTGCTCGACGACAGCGATATTCTGAGTGGCGATCTTCGCTGGAGCGACGAGTTCGTGCGTCACAAGGCGATGGACTGCGTCGGCGATCTCGCGCTGGCGGGGGCGCGTGTGCGAGCACGCATCGTCGCGATCAAGCCGAGCCATCGTGGAACGGTGACATTGGTGCGGGAGCTGATC
>DASYVU010000067.1:0-8858 GCA_035936715.1 Gemmatimonadaceae bacterium | reverse complement strand
CGGACAAAAACGGGAACGTAATTCCGCCGCCACCGAACGTCGCCGCGCTCAAGTTCCGCGAGGAGGAAGGATCATACCTCGTCGGCGCATTGGCGGCGCTGGTCAGCCACACTAAGAAAGTCGGATTCGTGGGCGGAATGGATATTCCGCTCATTCACAAATTTGAGGCAGGTTATCGCGCCGGTGTAAAAAAGGTGTGCCCCGACTGCCAAGTCATCGCGCAGTACGCAGGCGTCACCCCCGACGCGTTCAAGAATCCGGGAAAGGGCAAGGAGCTGGCGCTCAGCCAATACAACCAGGGCGTCGAGGTGATCTTCCACGCCGCCGGCTCGACGGGACAAGGTGTGTTCGAGGCCGCACGCGCGACCAACAAGCTCGCCATCGGAGTGGATTCCGATCAGAACGACGAAGCGCCCGGACACGTTCTCACTTCGATGGTGAAGGGCGTGAACACCGTGACGTTCGATGCGATCAGCAGAGTGCAGAATCACACCTTCAAGGGCGGCATCTACTCCTTCGGATTGAAGGAAGGCGGCGTCGGGTATATCTACGACGATCGCAACCGCGCTCTCATTCCCGACAGCGCGCATGCGCGGGTCGAGGAGCTCAGGCAGGAGATAATCGCTGGACGCATCAAGGTGCCCAGCACTCGATGACGGCCGCGAACCGGATGGTCGGGATCGACAAATCGTTCGGCGCCATCCGGGCCAACCGAGGTGCGTCTCTCGAAGTGATGCCGGGTGAGATCCACGCCCTCGTTGGAGAGAACGGCGCCGGCAAATCGACGTTGATGCGCATACTCGGCGGGCTCATGAAGCCCGACGCCGGTACCGTCGAAGTGAACGGCCGTGACGTAACTGGCTGGTCCACCAGCGACGCGATCGCCGCCGGAATCGGCATTGTCCATCAGCATTTCATGCTGGTGCCGACGCTGAGCGTAGCGGAAAACCTCGTGCTCGGGTGCGAGCCCAAAACCCGCCTCTTCGTTCTCGACTATCGTCACGCTGCTAACGACGTCCGTAAGCTCTCCAGCGAAACGGGACTGGTCATCGCGCCTGACAGGCTGGTTTCGGATCTTTCCGTTGGCGAGGCGCAGCGCGTCGAAATCCTCAAGGTGCTGTACCGCGGCGCAAAGATTCTCGTTCTCGACGAGCCCACCGCAGTGCTCTCGCCTCCGGAAGTGCGAGAGTTGTGGGCGGTGCTCCGCAGATTGCGCGACAACGGAGCGACCATCGTTCTGATCACGCACCGTCTCGACGAAGTGGTCGACCTCTCCGACACGATCACGGTGATGCGTGCCGGCGAGACGGTGGCGCGCATCAAGACTTCGGAGACCACTCCCGCAGAGATCGCCCGTGCCATGGTCGGACGGGAGGTCTCCCTCTCTGCCGGCAAGCGCGTTCAGCCCATCGCTCGCCCGACCGGTCCGCAACCGGACCAGGGCCTGAAAGTCAGAAATCTCAATGTCGCCAATTCGCGGGGAATTCGAGCCGTCGATGGCGTGAGCTTCAGCATCAAGCCCGGCGAAATACTCGGCATAGCGGGAGTCGAAGGGAACGGTCAGACCGAGCTCGTCGAGGCGCTCGCCGGATTGAGACCCGTTTTCAGCGGCGCCATCCTGATCGACAGAGCAGACATCACGCGCCGTCCGGTCGCGGCCCGACACGATGCGGGGTTGTCGCACATCCCCGAAGACAGGCATCGTCGCGGGCTGATCCTCGAGTACACCGTCGCCGACAACCTGATACTCGGCGTCCAGAAGTATTTCGCGAAGAGAGGCGTGCTCGACAAGGACCGGGTGATGGAGAACGCGCTCCACGAGATCTCCGCCTTCGACATCAGACCCGCAAATCCGGTCCTGGCCGCACGCGCGCTTTCGGGTGGCAATCAGCAGAAAGTCGTCGTGGCCCGAGAAATGGGGCGTAGCTTCTCGGTCCTGCTCGCTTCGCAGCCGACTCGCGGCGTCGACGTCGGCGCGATCGAGTTCATCCACCAGCAGCTGCTCGAAGCGCGCTCCAAGGGAAAGGCGATCCTCCTGGTAAGCGCCGAGCTGAACGAAGTTCTCGCGCTGTCGGATCGGGTGGCCGTGATGTATCGCGGCAAGTTTGCTGTTGTGATGCCGGCGTCAGAGGCCAGCGAAGAAGTACTCGGCGAATACATGATCGGCACGAAGAAAGGGAACGCCGCGTGACCGCTTCGCCGGTGGCCAACGGCGCAAAGCCAACATTTGCCGCGACGCCGTGGCGCGAGCACGCAGAAGAGGCGCTGATTCCGCCACTGGTTGCGCTCCTCGTCGCTCTCATTTGCGGCGACCTGCTGATCCTCAGCTACGGACAATCGCCAGCCGCTGTTTATCGCCTGCTGCTGGAAGGCACCTGGGGAAACGCGTACGGATTCGGCCAGGTTCTCTACAAGGCGACGACACTCGCCTTTACCGGACTCGCCGTTTCGTTCGGGCTCCGTGCTGGACTGTTCAATATTGGTGGCGAAAGCCAGCTCGCGGCTGGCGGTTTTGCGGCTGCGCTCACTGGTCTGGTGCTGCCCGGCGCAACGCCGCTCGTACTCGCGCTCATTCTCTGCATGATCGCGGCTGGCGCCGCTGGAGGAGTCGTCGGTGCGGTGCCCGCGTATCTCAAAACCAGATTCGGTGCGCACGAAGTGATCGTGACGATCATGCTCAATTTCATCGTGCTCGCCCTGCTCAACTGGTTCATCGCGGGGCACCTCCACGTTCCGGAGACGCTCCACACTCCTGAAATCCACGCCGGAGTCCTGCCTCGGCTCGCCGACATGAATCCGAGATTCCACGGCTCTGCCGCGAATCTCGCGCTCGTCGTCGCAGTGCTCGCTGCGGCGGCGGTCTGGTTCTACCTCTTTCGCTCGCGCGGCGGATACGAGCTGCGGGCAGTCGGGCTACAGCCCGAAGCGGCGGAGTACGGTGGGATCAGTGTCGGCCGGGTGTGGATGAAGGCGCTCACCTTCTCCGGCGTGATCGCCGGAATGGGCGGCATCAACTACGTGCTCGGCTACAAGCACTACTATGAAGATGGGTTTGCGAGCGGCGCCGGCTTCCTGGGAATCGCCGTGGCGCTCGTCGGCAGAAACCATCCGTTCGGTGTCTTGCTGGCGGCATTTTTCTTCGCGACTCTCTCGCAGGGCGGTCTCGCTATCCACGCCTTCGTGCCGAAGCAAATGATGGATGTGCTACAGGGCGTCGTGATCATCGCAGTCGCCACGTCTGTGCCGGAAGTCCGGCGTGTGCTGCGGAGCGCCCGCAGAAGGAGCGACGCGTGAACCCGCTTTCGTTCCTGACGCAGATGATTCGCATCGCGATTCCGTATCTCTTCGCGGCGAGTGGCGGAGTCGTAGCGGAACGGTCGGGAATCGTGAGTCTGACGCTGGAAGGGTTCATGTTGGGCGGCGCATTCGCGGCTGTCGTCGGCACCCATTATTCGGGAAGCCCGTGGATCGGTGTTCTGAGCGGAATGTTAGGTGGGCTCGTGTTCGCTCTCATTCACGCGATCACGACGATTCGCTATCGCGCCGACCAGGTCGTGGTTGGCGTCGCGATCAATCTTCTGGCGATTGGTGTGACGCGCTTTTTCCTCAAGCTCTTTTTCGCCAGCTCTTCAAATTCGCCGAGGGTGACGGGCTTTGGCGGGAACATCAAAGCCGGCGGGTTCGACAATCCTCTTCTCTGGCTCGGACTGCTGGTCGCACCGGCAGTGGCGTTCGTGATTTACAGAACGCCGTTCGGTCTACGGGTGCGAGCAGTTGGTGAGCATCCGCAAGCGGCCGAGAGCGTTGGAGTAAGCGTGAAGCGCGTCCGGTATCTCGCGGTGGCGATCTCAGGAATCCTCGCCGGACTCGGAGGAGTGTATCTCGCGCTCGATCAGCATCAGTTCACGGATCAGATGACGGCGGGCCGGGGATTCATCGCCATCTCTGCCGTGATCTTCGGACGGTGGAACCCGATCCGTGCCGCGCTGGCGTGTCTTCTTTTTGCGGCGGCGGAGACGCTTCAGATACAATTACAGGGAAATCACGCGATTCCATCACAGTTCATCGAGATGATTCCTTACCTGCTTGTTATCATCGCGCTCGCCGGTGTAGTCGGCAGAGCAGTTCCTCCGGCCGCGCTCGGCAAGGTGGAGGACTAGATGGCGTCACCTCTGCGCGCCAGAGCGTCGGCGGTGGGCGGACGCATGTCGAAGGTCGCGAGCGGCAAGTTGTTCGTGCTGATCATCACGAATTTCGTGGACATGGTGGGAGTTCTAATGATCATCCCACTGATGCCTTTCTACGCGCGCGAGATTGGAGGCGGCGCGCTCGTCGTCGTAATTCTGATGGGTGCGTTCACCGCTGCACAGCTTCTCAGCGCTCCGTTCTGGGGAAGATTCTCCGATCGATACGGAAGGCGTCCGGCTCTGCTCGTTGGACTCACTGCGTCGTGCATCGCTTACGTGGTCTTCGCGTATGCGGGCTCGATCTGGTTGTTGCTGCTATCGCGGGTCGTCCAGGGTGCTGGTGGCGGAACTGTGGGCGTCATCCAGGCGTACGTCGCGGATTCGGTCGAGCCCGATAGTCGCGCCAAGGCACTCGGCTGGCTTTCCGCCGCGACGAATGTCGGCGTTGCAATCGGCCCGGCGATCGGAGGGATGGCGCTCAGGTTTGGTCGAAGCGGCCCCGGCCTCGCGGCTGCGAGCCTGTGTCTGGTGAACATCTTCTTCGCCTGGCGGTTCTTGCGCGAATCGCGAGATATGACCGAAGCGCACCACGAGAAGCCGCGCGCATCACGCACGGTGATTGCCTACGTGATCACCCACCCGGGCGAGCCAGCGCCGAGACTTATCTGGATTTACGCGATTGCGATGGGTGCGTTCTCGGGATTGATGGGGATCCTCGCACTTTTTCTCGCTGACAGATTCGGCGTGAGTAAGGACAACATCTGGATCTTCTACACCTATGTCGGTGTGATCTCGGTCGTAACGCGCGCTGGAATTTTGGGGAAGATGGTGGATCGTTACGGCGAGGCACAGCTGTCCCGCATCGGCCTCGCACTTCTTGCGACCGGTCTGGCGACACTTCCCCTCGCGCGCGGGTACCCCATGCTCGCGATTGCGGTCGCGCTTATTCCACTCGGTACGGCGTTCACTTTCCCGTGCGTGACGTCGATGTTGTCGCGCGTGATCTCCAGCAGAGAGCGTGGGCTGTACATGGGAGTGCAGCAGACGTTCGGCGGTTTGTCGCGTGTCATCATCCCGCTTTGGGCCGGATTTTCCTACGATCACTTTGGGAAAACGGTCCCTTTATTCACGTCGGCCGCGTTGGTCCTTGGCACGATCGTGCTCGGCTTCGGGATCGATGACGGAAGGAAGACGGCTGTGCCTGTCGCGTCCCCCTAGTCTTCTTTTGTTCTTCTCGTTTTACCCGAAAGACGCGGGCGCGTCGCGGAAATTACACGCTTCCTTCGTACACCCGGAAGTGTCGTCCTTGGGATAGAAGAAGAGGACGACGTTCTTCCCCGCGAGAGAATCGCGAGTCACGGTAGTTCCGTCGTCGGCCTCTAAGGAGAAACCCGGCGCCTTGTCGCCGTCAGCGATCAACGCGACACTCAGATCTGTTCTTCCAGGAGTGCGATGCAACGCGCGGCGAGGGCATCAGTATCGAATTCAGTTCCGTCAACCGCCCTCCACACCCTGTCGTCCACCGGTGCCTCGATCGGGCGCAACACCAACTCCTTAACTACCTTGGCGCCTACTGGGTTGGCAGCCCTGCCTCGGCGCGAGACGACTCCCTTCCAGACGACTACGTGCAGCTCGCCTAATGGCGTATCCTTTCCCGTCTTGGAGAACCATGACACGCTCACAGCAGCGGTCGGCGCCTGCAGCACACATCCGTTTGGCGTGCGGTGTTGTTCGACGTCGAGCGAAAGAGTATCACCGCGCTTGAGCACCTTCTCGGGTGCGAGCTGATCCAGAAGCGCGGTTACCGCGCGCTGCACGATGTTCTTCTCCTTCGCGCTCCGCGAAGCGGTCCATGGGGCAAGGGGCTTGTCTGAGTCAGCCATGTGTCGGCACGGGATCTCGAAGAGGTGACTTCGGTGATTGATGGGTCTATGCTAGGAATCTACACCGAAGTGCAAGCCCAACCACCGCACCCGCCTAGCGCTGGCGAATGAGGTCGAAGTCGATTTCGAGCCGAATCGTGTCGGCAACGCTGAGGAGCACCGGCACGCGCGGTTGCTCCATCTGGATGTCGTTGAAGGTGAACACGGTGGCGGCTGAACCCGTGACCCTGCCGTCCTGGAATCTCGCCGACCCCTTCCAGATAGTGGGCCGCGTCACGCCGTGGACGGTAAGGTCCCCCGTCATCTCGATTTGCAGCGTACCGGAAGTCGGAAGTGGAAGGCCAACTCCGCGGACAACCGTGGGCACCAGCACGATACTCGGGTACTGCTCCGCGTCGAGCAGACGTCCACGCACGAACCCATCGCGACGATCCTTGTCGCTCACAAAGGTTCCCGCATCCACGACAAACTTCGACGACTGTGGGATCACGTTTCCTTTTGAGTCGAACTCGATCGCGCCGGTGAGAGCCTTCGTTTCACCAATTGCGTCGTTCGGAAGGTCGTGTCCCACCAGGCGTTCACGCACCCGGTAGCGCGCGGCATTTCCCGTCGGGGAGAGAACAAAGCGAAGCGCCGCCGCAGTGGCGGAGTTCGCGGCCGGTACGGCAGCTACCTTCGTCGAAGGCGCGGAGCCGGCGTACGCTGTCCGCGGCTCACCGCGAGAACACGCGAGGACGGGCACTACCGCTATGAACGCCAGACGGAAAGGGATGCGAATTGTTTGCATTAGTTCTCCTGAGTGTTGCCTGACCAATAAAGGGCTTCCGCGCCCTTTGATCCGAATACGCGCGACCCTTGCGCTATGTTGCCAGTACTGACCAGTATTGCCGCCGACCGCTGAGAGAGACCAATGAGCGACGATCGCCGCGAGCAGCACTCTGGTAGCTGGCTGGGGCTTGTCCTACGTGACGTGCAGTTCTGGGTGCCGGTCGTCGTCCTGGCCGGAGGACTTCTCGTGCTGCGCTGGATCTCTTGAGCGCGATCAAGGTCGAGGAGTCCCGCGAAGCAGCGGAGCCGGGCGCACTGGACACGCGTCGTCTCCGCACTCTTCAGAGCGTCGGGATGCTATGCGGACTCACAGCCGGCGCCTGGCTCGGAGCAGCCGAGGCACCGACCAAGCTGGTGACGCTCGGACTGTCGCCGGTAGTGATCTCGCTCGGTATGGTGATCGGCGTTTTTCTCGCGCGCTGGACGTTGCCGGCCCTGATTCAGGGGACGTCATACATCGCGGCGGACCTGCGGCAGGCGCCGCATCTCATCGTGTGGGCGGTGCTCGCGGGCTGCTTATGGGCGGTCGCGAATACACTGACCATCTTCGCCGTGCGCGATGTGGGACTCAGCATCGCTTTCCCACTGTGGAACAGCAACAGCCTGCTCGGAATCTTCTGGGGAATTCTCTTCTTCCAGGAATTGCGCGGCGCGGATTGGCGGCGCTGGGCTGGAGTGCTCGGCGGCGCGGTGCTCATGTTCGCTGGAGCGACTGCGCTGGCGATTGCATCGGCGGCGCAGGTGCCACCGCGTGATGCGGCGCGCGGTGTTGCTGCCGCACTATCCGCCGGCGTGCTGTGGGGAACGATGTACATCCCGTACCGCAAAGCCTATCTCACGGGGATGAGCCCGCTCTCCTTCATCACTTTCTTCACTGTCGGCGAGCTGGGGATGATGACGGCGCTCGCTCTCACGTATTCTGGCGGAGCAGCTCCGCTCTGGGCGCAGCTATCAGGCGCGCGTCACGTTCTTTTCTGGCTACTGGCCGGCGGTTTCGTCTGGGTCGTCGGAGATCTGTTCCAGCAATACGCGGTCAAGTACGCGGGGATCACGCGCGGGATTCCACTCTCGAACACGAACCAGTTGTGGGGACTGTTGTGGGGAATCCTCGTTTTCGGTGAGCTGCGCGGTGCGCCCCACTCCGTATTGGCGCAGGTCATCGGCGGATCGATCGTGATGGCGCTCGGCGCCGGCGTCATCGCTCTTTCGTCAGTGAGTCGCAGCGAGCATTTGCGCTGGCAGAAAGCCGCGGCGAGCGAAGGTGCGCGGTACGGGGTCGATCCTGAGTACACGCGATCCCGAATCGCCGGGGAAGACACTAGTTCGATCGTGCGCCGGCGCACGTGGATAGACTGGTTGGTGGTGGCTGTCGCGACGGCGACGATCATCGGGTTTGCGCTCGTGGCGCGCGCTCCTGAGATCGCGCTCCGAGGGGAGTGGGCGGCCGTGCTTATAGTGGCAACGATGGGAATGCTCGTGGGTGTGGGCGTCTCCCTCTGGAGGACGACGCGATTCAACTGAGCGACTCGGCCAGCTACTGTTTGCCCCGCAAAGCTTTTTGGATTGCCTGCTCGGCGAGTGGCGCCATTATCCGGTATCCGGCTTCGTTCGGGTGGACACCGTCGGCAGCAAGCTCGCTGCGCATTCCACTGCGCGCGTCGGCCATCGCGGAGTGGTAGTCGAGATACACCGCGCCGTGTTCGCGTGCGTAGTTCTTCATCCATTTATTGAGCGCGATGATTTTCGGAGCGGGCTCGAGCCCAGGCTTCCACGGATAGTCCCAGACGGGAAGCACCGAAGAGAGCACGACGCGAATTCTGTTCGCCTTCGCCAGCTCCGCCATTGAGGCGAGATTGTCCTCGATCATCTCGAGTGTCGAGGGGCCGGTATTGCCGGCGATGTCGTTGGTCCCGGCAAGAATCACGACCACCTTTGGCTTCAGCGCAATGACGTCCTGACG
>DASYVU010000066.1:0-13441 GCA_035936715.1 Gemmatimonadaceae bacterium | reverse complement strand
GGCAGCGTCGCGTGCTCGGAGAGATATCTCACCGGCTCGCGCATGTGCTCGGGACCCGTCGAGCAATTCAGTCCGATGACATCGACTTTGAGCGCTTCGAGCGTCGTCATCGCGCTGGCGATGTCGGTGCCGAGGAGCATGCGGCCGCTGACGTCGAGCGTAACCTGTGTCTGAATGGGGAGACGGCGCCCGATCTCCGCAAACAATCTCTCGATCCCGGCCACGGCGGCCTTCACTTCCAGAATGTCCTGCGAAGTCTCGATCAGGAGGAGATCGACTCCACCCTCGACGAGATACTTGGCCTGCTCGTAGAAATTGTGGGCGAGCTCCTCATAGGTGATCTTCGACAGTACCGGATCGGAGCTGGAGGGCAGCATCCCCGTGGGGCCCATCGATGCTGCGACGAAACGAGGGCGGTCCGGCGTAGAGTATTTATCCGCCGCCGCACGGGCGAGCTGCGCAGCGGTGACGTTGATCTCGCGAACCTTGTCGCCCAGTCCCCACTCGTGCAGACGGCGCGGGGTCGACTGGAACGTGCATGTCTCCACGACGTCGCAGCCGACTTCGAGGAACGACTCGTGGATCGCCTTGATAACGTCGGGACGAGTGAGAACGAGATTGTCGTTGCAACCCTCGAGCGCCTTGCCGCCGAAATCTTCGGCGCTGAGGTTGTAGCGCTGGATGTTCGTGCCCATCGCGCCGTCGTATATCAGCACTCGACGCTTGAGCTCGTCCAGGTATCCTGATTGTGTGCGTGTATCGCTCATTTCAGCCTTGATCTATTCCTTTTTGCGCCCGCTAAGCGCGTGCAGGCTGCAAAACAAAAAAGCCCGCGCATAGGCGCCGGGCGAGCGCTTTAGCGATTTGTTTAACGTGGCCGCAAGTTGCTTTAAATCGCCACGGATTCAGTTGTGCCCACCTTCACTATAGTAGCGAGGGGATGGGCTTCGGGCAAGCCGACCGCGTGTCAGACCTCAGGCTGGACGTCGCCTACGATGTCGTCGCGCATCGATCTGCCCGTCGTGCGCGATCGGCTCTCGAACGATTGAATGAGCGCGACGAGTCTGTGTCGCTCGAGCGGAAGGACGAGGTGCGCGAGCGTCGCGCGTTGGAGCCTGGGCGGAAGGAAAGGCCGCTCGTCGTGGGTGGACCCGTAAACTATCAGCGCACTACCGAGCGTAAGTGGAAGCGCTGCGCCAAATCCAGCATCCTCCAGAGCGGCGGAAGAGACGACGGTGAGCGCGGGCATGCCGTCGCTCGCCATTCCGGCTACCTCTCCAACGGTTGTCGCAAACAAAACGTCGTGCTCGAGTCCAAGCAGGGTCTGTGCGAGACCCTCCAGGAGCGCGGTATCCGCCCCTACCAGAATTACTTTGGCCACCTCGGTATCGCTCCTTAATCAGTCTGTTATTGAATCAATCTGAACAGAACGGACTCGATGATGTTGAGAAGGAAATACGCCAGGATCGGCGTTAAGTCGAGCCCGCCGAGGGTGGGTACAATGCGCCGAAGTGGCGCGAGGATGGGCTCGCTCAGGGCGTAGCTCCACCTGATCCACGGCGAATACGGCGAGATTGGCAGCCACGAGCTGATCACCCGGACGACCAGCGCGAGCTTGAGGACCGTGAACGTCCAGCTCACCAGCAGGTGGAAGATTCCTGCTGCTCCTTCCTGCGAGGCGACTATGGACCTCATTACCTCGATCCGGATTACATCGAGCAAGGTCAGGAGCAGGATTCCGCCTATCACTACTGCCGCGAGCGCCCACAGCGGCGCCGAAGCCGGCGTTCCGCCCGCTCGAAGGACTCTTTTCTCAATGGGAGAGATGAATGGATCAATCGTCGTGCGGCAAAACCGCGCGATAGGGTTAAAGGGACTGATCTTTCTCGTCCGAACCGCCCAGTCGAGGACGCAGATCGCCCCAAACACGACCGCGATGGACAGGAGTGCGGTGCGCAGTACCTGGATTACCGCGTCCGCCCCCGCAAGAAAAGCCTCCATTACTGCGGCGTTAGCTTCATGTGCAGCTCCCTTACCAGAAAGGCGAACCGATCGGCCGCCTCGTCGATCTGTTTCGACGTTGGCTTTCCAGCACCGTGCCCGGCCTTCGTCTCGATCCGAACCAGAATGGGATTCGGGCACGCCTGAGCTGCCTGAAGCGTGGCGATGAATTTGAAGGTGTGACCCGGGACAACGCGATCGTCGTGATCGGCGGTGAACGCCAGCGTCGGCGGATAACAGGTGCCTGGCTTGATGTTCTGCAGCGGAGAATATGCCCGCAGAAACTTGAATTGCCCCGGATCATCCGACGAGCCGTAGTCCGAAGTCCAGGCCCAGCCGATCGTGAACTTCTGGAAGCGAAGCATGTCCATCACTCCCACTTCCGGAAGCGTGGCGCCGAAAAGGTCTGGGCGCTGCGTCATCACCGCTCCCACCAGCAGTCCGCCGTTAGAGCCGCCGCGAATCGCGAGCTTTTGAACCGACGTGTATTTCTGATTGATCAGGTACCCCGCCGCACCGATGAAATCGTCGAACACGTTCTGCTTTTTCGCCAGCATACCGCCCTCGTGCCATTCCTTCCCGTACTCGCCTCCGCCACGAAGGTTTGCGAGTGCGTAGATGCCGCCCATCTCGAGCCACGCCGAGTTGGCTGACGAGAAGGTCGGGGTCATGGAGATGTTGAATCCGCCGTAGGCGTAAAGCAGCGTGGGATTGGAACCGTCCAGCACGAGTCCTTTCTTCGCGGTGATGAACATCGGCACCCGGGTTCCATCCTTGCTCGTGTAGAAAACCTGGCGCGTCTCGTACTTGCTGGGGTCGAACGCAACCTTTGGCGCGCGGAACAGCTCGTTCCGGCGAGCTTTGAGATCGTAGCGATAGATCGTCGTTGGATACAGGAACGAAGTGAAGCTGTAGAACAGCTCATCGTCGTCCTGCTTGCCGTTCAGCTCGCCCACCGTGCCGATTCCTGGAAGGGGCAGCTCGCCACGCAGCACGAATCCTCCGCCAGTCATCTGCGGGCCTCTCGTCACAATGGGGGCGGTGCTCGTGTCGTCATAAACGCCGCCCGGATTGCGCTGTTGCTGCTGCGGCTGCCGCGGGCGAATGTCCCGCCGCGCGTCTCGCGATCCGTTGAAGAAGCGAATGCTGGAATGCGCGTCCTGCAGATAATTCCCGACGAGGTCCTCGCCCGCCATCGTCGCACCCACGAGTGCGTCTTTGCTCTCGGCGACGATCGTGTTCCAGCGCTCCTCTCTCGGATTGTCGATGCTGACCGCGACGATGCGCCCGCGCGGCGCGTTGCGGTCTGTCCGCACGTAGAAGATCGTCCGATTGTTGCCCACGAATTCGTATTCGGCATCCGCCTTGTCCAACAACCGCACCACGGGATTGTTTATCTCCGGCTTACCGGGATTGTCGAGATCGACGAAATAAAGGCGCGTACGAACATCGGTGCCCTGGGACACGGTGATTATCACGTACTGCCCGTCATCGGTAACGTTCGCGGAAAAAATCCAGTCGGGCTGATCGGGCCTGTCGTAAATCAGCTCGTCGCGTGATTGCGGCCGCCCGATGCGATGATAATAGACCTTCTGATTACGGTTGACGTTCGTCATCTTGTTCCCGGACGTCGGCTCGTCATAGCGCGAATAGAAGAAGCCCTTGTTGTCCTGCGTCCAGGAAATCCCTGAGAACTTCACCCACCTCACGGTGTCGGGGAGATCCCGCGCGTTGTTGACGTCGCGGACGTGCAGCTCCTGCCAGTCGGATCCGCTCGTCGACAGGCTATAGGCGAGATAGTGCCCGTCATGCGAAGCGGCCTGTCCGGATAGTGCCACCGTGCCATCGGGAGAGAGCACGTTGGGATCGAGCAGCACCCGCGCCGGAGCGCCTCTGCCATCTTGCACGTAGAGCACGCTCTGGTTCTGGAGGCCGGTGTTCTGGAAATAGAAATACCGCCCGCCTTCCTTGAACGGGGCGCTATAACGCGCAAAATTCCAGATCTGCGTCACGCGGTTCTTGATGGCGGGACGCTCGGGAATGCTCGCGAGGAAGCTGTCCGACAGCTTGTTCTCGGCTTCGACCCACGCTTTAGTCTCCGGCGATTCGGTATCCTCGAGCCATCGAAAGGGATCGGCGATGCTCACGCCGTGATAGACATCGACCTGGCTGCCGCGCGCAGCGGAGGGATAGGGCAGCGGACTCTGGGTCTGAGCACCCAGGGAGGCCGCGACGATCGTTAGCAAAGAGAGAGACGAGCGCAAAGTGTAGCGATGCATGGTGAGAGGACCCGCGGGTGATGGTTATGATGTACTCAATCTACGGCGCCTGGCTTGTTAGGTTCCACTAGCGCCAACTTCTCGAACAGGCGGTGAGGTGAATGGCGAAGGTCGCGCAAGCTGCACACAGGGACCGGCATTACTGGCTGCTCAAGTCGGAACCCGGGTCTTTCTCCTTTGACGATCTCTGGAATTCCACCGGTCGCGCTACGCACTGGGATGGTGTGCGAAACTTTCAGGCCCGCAACTACATGCGTGACGAGATGAAAAAAGGAGACCTCGCCTTCTTTTACCACTCCGGGGCCGAGCCGGGAATCGTGGGAATCGTCGAGATCACGCGCGAAGGATACCCCGACCACACCGCGATCGATCCGAAGGATCCCCACTACGATCCGAGAAGCAAGGGTGGCGAGTCGGCGTGGTCGATGGTGGGCGTACACGCGATCGAGCGATTGCCGCGGCCGATCCCTCTGAGCGAGATGCGAGGGAAGCCCGAGCTCGAAGGAATGCCGCTTCTGCAGAAAGGAAGCAGATTATCAGTCCAGAAGGTGGGCGCGGCGGAGTGGAACGCCGTCCTTGCGCTCGCCAAGCAGACGAGCGGATGAGCGGAGGGTAGCTGGTGGCCGAGGCGGTCAAGGTTCTGGTAGCGGGGCTGCCCGCGGAAATCGGCCGCGAAATCGGACTGAGGATCCGCGGAGCGACCGTCACCGAGTTTGAGAATGCTCAGCAGATGGGCAGAGCGGCCTCCCAGGGCGAGGCCAATCTGGTAATTCTGAGCGACACGCTTCCGGCGGCCGATTCGATCTACGTGGCTCGACGGGCCAGAGATGCGAACGAGGCTGTACGGATAGCCTTTCTCATCTCCATGGCGCAGGCCGAAGCCGCGCTCCACGCGCTCAAGGAAGTCAGCGTAGACAGGTTTTTTTTCTCGCCAGTGGACATCGAAGAGATGTTGCGGGATCTGGCGAGGATGTGCAAATCCGAGGTCCTGGCCCCACAGTCGTCGCACGTCGAGAATATCGCGGCCGCGGTCGCCAGCGCGTGGGATCGCGCTCGCGCCACCACGCTGGCGAAGATCGACATTCTCGACGACGCCGCGATGGCGCTTCTCGACGACAGCCTCCCGGTCGACCTGAAGAAAACCGCGCAGGCCGAGTCCCAGAGCGTGGCCGACCTCGCGGCGAGATTCGGATTTCAGCGTGGCTCGGGCATAGCGCACGAGATCGCGGAAAAGTTTGCGAGTGATTCGATTACGCGAGTAGATGGGGTCGCGATTTCCGAGCAGCTCCTCGCCCTTCGTACGGCTCTCGAGGGTCCCCCACAGCCACCGGCTGAAGCGCACCCCGCACGCGATGGTCCTGCACGCTCCTCACGCTCCGGTGCCGTAGAGGCGCCGGATGATTCGGCAGTCGAGGGCGCAAAGGTTCTCGTCGTCGACGACGACGCGCAGATAACCCGCGCGCTGACGACAATGCTCGCTCGGCGGAAGATCAGCGTCACAGCCATCAATGATCCGTTCCAGTTCTGGAGCGCGCTCGACGAGACCAAGCCGAGTCTGATCATGCTCGATCTCGAGATGCCGAGAATCAGCGGCACCGAGCTCTGTCGCGTAGTGCGGAACGATCGTCGCTGGAGCGAGATCCCGGTGTTGTTTCTCACGGGACACTCGGATCCGGACAGTGTCCGGCGCGTATTTGCGGCTGGCGCTGACGATTACGTAGGGAAGCCCTTCGTGCCGGCAGAGTTGATGATGCGCATCGAGAGCCGGCTCACCGGAGTGAAGGCGCGCCGCGGGCCGGTCGACACAGACCCCGTGACAGGCCTCCCGACGGGAGGCAGAACGACCGAGCTCATCGAGCGCTTTCTGAGACTGGCGCGGCGAAAGTCCGATCCCTACTCTATCGCGGTTCTCGAGGTCGATGGTTTCATGGGTCTGGCCGAGAGTTACGGACGGTCCATAAGCGACCGGGTATTGCGCGCTATCGGCGAGCTGCTTCCGAAATCCTTTCGCGGCGAAGACGTCGTGGGCTGGTGGGGCGGTGCGGAATTCCTGATCGGGATGTACGGAAGCTCGAAGGAGCACGCGGCCATCAAGCTCACCCAGATCTGCAACAAGGTGGCGGAACAGAGCTTCCTCGCCGACGATGGGCGGGCGGTCAAGGTCCAGTGCAGCGGTGGAGTCTCCCAGTATCAGACCGACGGGGATACGGTTGGCACGTTACGACAGAAGGCCGCGGAGGTCCTTCGTCAGGTGAGAGAGATTGGGCTCAATCGGGTTGGCATCTCGGGAATGCAGCTCGCCGGACCAATGACCAGGCGCGTGGACGTGGCAATAGTGGATGACGATGTCGCTCTTGTAACGATGCTGCAGCACGCGATGGAAAGCCGGAACTTCCGGGTCGCCACATATGCTGACGGCGAAACCGCGGTCGCCGCGCTTACGGGGAGCACCCCCGAGGTGCAGGCTACGGTGATCCTGCTCGGCGTCGATCTTCCAGCGCTCAACGGACTCGACGTTCTGCGCCGACTCAAGGCGGTGGAAGTGACGAGGTCGAGCAGCGTCGTAATGCTGACATCGCGCACCGGAGAGCGCGATGTTCTGGCGGCTCTGGAGCTTGGCGCGACTGATCACATCGCGAAGCCGTTCAGCGTTCCAGTGCTGATGCACAAAGTCCGCATGGTTTTGAGGCAGAGCAGCTGATGGTCAACCAGAACCTTCTCAACATTGTGATGTTCGTGGAGATCGCGCTTCTCATACTGGCGGTGGGGGTCTTCTTTACCCACGGACTCTGGTTGTTTCTAAACCATAGGCGGGTGATGCGCTTGACCGAGACCGCGCGCCAGTCCCTGGCACGCCTCGTCACGCGCGGAACCATAAACGTCGAGGACATCGAGCTGCTGCGGCAACTCCGACAAGACGTGCAGGTGACGGTGTTCCTCGAGACGTCGCGCAATCTCACTGGCAGCGGGAAGGAGCGGCTGCGCTTCGTGGCTCACGAAGTTTCGCTGATCGACCGCGCGCGGAAGCTGTGCGAAAGCCGACTCTGGACGCGCCGGCTTCGCGGAGCGCGGCTTCTGTCGCGGATGGATGTTGCCGACCCGATTGTGGTAAAGCTGCTGTCCGACCAGAATGCCGCGGTGCGCGCTCAAGCCGCGGAATGGGCCGCGGCGCAGCCATCCCCGCCGATCATCGCGACTATGTTGACGATGCTGGCGGATCCCGCGACCCAGGCTCGTTTCGCGGTCCAGGACGCGCTGCTGCGAATGGGAAGCATCATCACCGAGCCGCTGGCGGCATTTCTGGAGACTCACACTGGACTGCCGGCCGAATCCGGACTGCGTGTCGCTGGAGCAATTGGAAGTTCGAAATTTCTTCCAGCTGCAAATCGCCTCTCCACCAATGAGAATGTTGGCGTTCGGGTTGCAGCTACCAATGTCCTCGGCGCGGTCGGCGGTGTGTCGTCGGCTGATCGTTTGGCCGCCCTGTTGAAGGATCCGGATTCAGGTGTGCGCGCGGCAGCAGCACACGGACTCGGCCGGATGCAGCACTGGCAATCGGGGTCACAGCTTGCTGAATGTCTCCGCGACTCGAGCTGGCAGGTGAGACGAGAGGCTGGTCTGGCGTTGCGGGCGATCGGGGCTCCGGGCGCGTTATTCCTGCGCCGCGCCATCAAGGGCGACGACCGGTTCGCATCGGACATGGCGCAGCAGGTTCTCGACCTTCCAGAGGCGGCAGCGGCGGCGGCGGGATGAACGAGTTGCTGACGGCGGCAGTGAATCAGATCCTGATCAAGGGCCAGTTGGTCGTGCTCGTCTACTTCCTTGCGGTGAACGGCTGGTACCTGATTCTTCTCATCAGCTCATTGCTCGAGATGCGTCGCCACATGCTGCTGATCGCCGACGAGAGCCGGCACCTGCTCCTGAGCTCGACTCTATCGCCGCGAATCTCGATTCTCGCCCCGGCGTTCAATGAGGAGGCGACGATCGAAGGGAGTCTGCGGGCGCTGCTGGCTCTACAGTATCCGAGCCTCGAGGTGATCGTAATCAGCGACGGGTCGAAAGACCGAACCGTAGAGGTGTTGAAGGAGCGATTCGATCTCGTGCCGGTGAAGACGATCTACCAGCAGCGCGTCAAAACGAAACAGGTGCGCGACCTGTATCGTTCGGCGACCTATCCCTCGCTCGTAGTCGTCGACAAGGATAATGGGGGCAAGGCTGACGCTCTGAACGTCGGACTCAGCTTCGCGCAAGGCGAGCTGGTGTGCGCAATGGACGCGGACACTCTCATAGAACCCGATGGACTCCAGCGGATGGTCCGGCCATTCCTCTACGCTACCGACGTTGTCGCGACCGGCGGCACAATTCGCGTCGTCAATGGATCGGAGGTCAAGCTCGGACGCGTCGTAAGGACCCGCGTTCCGGTCAATGCGCTCGCTGGCATGCAGGTGGTGGAATATCTAAGGGCTTTCCTCTTCGGGAGACTCGGATGGAACCGGCTGGGCGGCAACATCATCATCTCCGGCGCGTTTGGTCTTTTCAGACGCGAATCGGTGTTGAGTGCCGGCGGATACCTCCACGACACCGTCGGAGAGGACATGGAGCTTGTGTTGAGGCTCAAAAGGCTCTCGTACGAGCGGCGCGGCGCCGGCACCATCGCCTTCGTTCCGGATCCGGTGGCGTGGACGGAGGTTCCCGAGGCGATGAGGGTACTCGGACGGCAACGTGATCGCTGGCATCGCGGACTCGCTGACTGTCTCTGGCGGCACCGGCGGATGTTGTTCAATCCGCGGTATGGGGTAACCGGCCTTTTTGTTCTTCCGTACTACGTATTCGTCGAGCTGCTCGCGCCGGTCATTGAAGCAGCTGGCCTGATAAGTCTCGCCCTGGGACTCGCCTTTCACGTGGTGGACTGGAGCTTCGCCGGTCTGTTCTATCTGACGGCGTACGGGCTCGGGACCGCCCTCACCGCCTTCACGCTGATCCTCGAGGATGTGAGCTTCCACCGCTACGATTCGTTCCGCGACCGCGCTCTCCTTTTCTGGTGGGCAATGCTGGAGAATCTCGGCTACAGGCAAATGACGGTTTACTGGCGGCTGCGCGGCCTCTGGAAATTCCTGCTAGGGCGAAAGGATTGGGGAGCGATGGAGAGGAAGGGATTTCAGAAACCGGTCGGCATTGTCGAAACCAACTAACCCGGAGCAATGATGAGGCGCGTGACCTTTGTTATAGCCATTGCGGGCGCCACTCTCGCGATAGCGGGGTGCGCGTCTCGGCAGCCGGAGATCGAGCTCACGTCCAGCGACTTCGATCTCAACCCGCTCGTCGGAGAATGGCGGGGGAACTACAGCAGCAGCGAGACGGGGCGAAACGGGACTATCGCCTTCACTCTTCGCGCGGCTGAATCTGCCGCTTCCGGAAACGTCGTGATGTTACCGCGAGCCGATTCCTCGTTCGAGGCCAATCATGCGCCGGTCGATCCTTCTATACCCAACACTCGGGAGGTCCTAACCATTCACTTCGTGCGCAAGCAAGGTAGCAATGTACTCGGCACGCTCGATCCCTACCGCGATCCGGAGTGCGCCTGTCAGGTGAACACGACATTTCAGGGCGCATTCCGTGACCGAGGCACCATCGAGGGAACGTACACGACGGTTCCATCCGCACTAGGGAGCAAGGTTACCAGCGGAACCTGGAAGGTGACGCGGGTGAAGCGACTCTAGACTTCTCCGCGCTCGTCGCAGCGACACCAACTTCACGAACTCTTGGCATTGTCGTCCTGCGCGGAGATTTCCAGGTGGAAGCGGTGCAGGAAGCGGTGCAGCGCGGGCGCGAACAAAACACCAACCATGGTGATGAAAGTCACGCCGCTGAAGAGAGCATAGAAGCCGGCGAACAAATGCAGGTGCGCTAGCCCTTCACCCCTGAGCGACGCGGGGTCCGTGGGCGGCCCTTCTCCGGCAAGGATCATCGACGAGTAGTAGAACGCCTCCAGCCAGCTCATTTCTCCGAGCCAGTGGTAGCCTGCCATTCCGATGGCCAATCCGCCGCCGATTACGCCGAACGCAATCGCGGCGTTGCGCGCCATTCTGCGGATAAAGTGCGAGCGCGGTGGCATCGCCATCACTTCACGCTGTGCAATCACTCCCGCCACCCTCCTGCTAAATGCCATATGGCTCTCCGTTGCGCTAAATTTGATGCTATCAACTGGAGAACAGGATGCCGAAGACCGGTCCGAGTGCCGCCCCCGCCGCCCCCAAGCAAGAATCCGCCAAATCGCCACCATCTGCCGCTGCTCCAGCCCAGGCTGGAAGCGCGCTCGAGATAAAGGATAACCGTACCGCCAGGACATACACGATTCCAGTGGCGGAAGGCGCCATCCGTGCCACCGAGCTCAAGAAAATCAAGACCGACAGTCCCGATGACAACGGTCTCATGAGCTACGATCCCGCCTTTCTCAACACAGCCTCCTGCCGCAGCGCGATCACCTACATCGACGGCGACAAGGGAATCCTTCGGTATCGCGGATATCCCATCGAGCAGCTGGCGGAAAATGCCACATTTCTCGAGGTCGCGTGGCTGCTCAGACACGGCGAGCTGCCAAACCAGCAGGAGTACGACCAGTTCGTGCACGATATCACGTTCCACACCTACGTGCACGAGAACATGCGGAAATTCCTCGAGGGTTTCCGCTACGACGCGCATCCGATGGCGATGCTCAATAGTTCCGTCGCCGGGCTATCGGCATTTTATCCGTCGGCGCGCAACATATTCGACGAGACCGAGCGGAACATCTCGATCATCCGGCTGCTGGCGAAAACGCCGACAATCGCCGCGTTCTCGTATCGCCACGTGAAGGGACTTCCCTTCGTGTACCCGGACAACCGCCTCTCGTACGTCGAGAACTTCCTGTCGATGGTGGCGCGCATGAGCGAGTCGAAATACGAGGCGAACCCGGTGTTCACGCGCGCTCTCGAGATACTCTTCATTCTCCACGCCGATCACGAGCAGAATTGCTCGACCAACGCCGTGCGCGCGGTTGGCTCTTCGCACGTCGACCCGTTCTCCGCTGTGTCGGCGGGCGTCGCCGCGCTCTTCGGTCCGCTCCACGGCGGTGCCAACGAGCAGGTGCTGCGGATGATCAGCGAGATCGGCAGCGTGAGAAACGTCCCCGCGTTCATCGAGAGTGTGAAGAGCGGGCAGGGCGGACGTCTGATGGGATTCGGCCACCGCGTCTACAAGAGCTATGACCCGCGCGCCAAGATTGTGAAGAAGCTGGCCGATGAGGTGTTCAAGATCGTGGGCGTCGACAAGGATCTGGAGATCGCACTCGAGCTCGAGCGAATCGCGCTGTCCGACGATTACTTCGTCTCGCGAAAGCTCTATCCGAACGTTGATTTCTACACTGGCCTGATCTATCGCTCCATGGCCTTCCCGACCGACTTCTTCACGGTGCTTTTCGCGATCGGCCGCATGCCCGGGTGGCTGGCGCAGTGGGAGGAGATGCTCCTCGACAAGGAGCAGAAAATCGCTCGTCCGCGGCAGATCTACATCGGGCCACCCGAACGACCGTACCGGAGCAAGCTCAAGGCGAAGTAGTCGCTCTTAACTGCACCCGTTCAGTTGCAGTCAAGACCTAGATCGCCGCCGCGAACTCCGTCACTCCTTCCGCCGCGAGCAGCGCCTTCTTGACGCCGGGCAGCCCGCTGTACCCGCCGATGGATCCATCGCTCATTACGACTCGGTGGCAGGGAACGACCACCGCGACCGGGTTCGCCCCACACGCCTGTGCGACGGCGCGCGTTGCCTTCGGCCGGTTGATCGCCTGCGCGACATCCAGGTAAGTCCGCGTCTTCCCGGCCGGGATCGCGAGGAGCTGGTTCCACACCTCGCGCTGGAAACCGGTGCCCTGTAGATCGAGCGGGAGCGCGTCATCCAGCTTGTGCCCCGCGATTCTCGCCAGCACCAGATCGAGGGCGGGCTTTAGCGCCGCATCGTCCTGGTCGATCTTTGCCTTCGGAAAACGCGCGCGCAGCGATTCATTTGCTCCTTCATCCGATTCGCGCAGGCTCACGGCGCAAATGCCTCTGTCGGTAGCCGCTACCAGCACGCTGCCGAGCGGACTCTGTCCGGTGGTGAATCGGATTTCCATTCGCGTTTCCTCTCAGTAATGGGCGATCTGGCAAGCCCGCCGGCGTCGTGCCACGGCTCTGTTGCGCTCCTCAAAACTACCGCCCTATCCTGGAACACTCCACACGAATCTACGCGTGGCTAATGAAATCTCTCTCATTGGCAGAAGAGCTGGCGACCATGGCCAGCGCCGCGGCGGCGGCGAGGCCTCCGCCAACGTTGGGTGCCTGCTCGTCCTCCGCGACGTTGTCCGGCTTGTACACCAGCATGGACATTCTTCCCGCGTGCATTATCGCATCGGCGACACTACCCCGCAGCATTCTGGTGAGCCCGCCCCGTCCGTGCGTAGCAATCGCAATCAGGTCCGCCTTCTCCCGGCTCGCAAAATCGCCGATGGCGTTGGCGACGTTCTCACCGATGACGATGTCGGTTGTTACCGCCAGGCCATTCCGGCGGAGTCTGGCGGCGACGCGGAAGAGATATGCCCGCGCGAGCGAAACGTGCTTGTCCCACCAGGGCAGGATGGGATCGACGATCTCCTTCTGCGAGTAGGACTGCGGAATGAGAACCTGAAGAAGGGTGATTTCGGCTTCTTCTAGCTTCGCCAGCTTGAGCGCGCGCGGGAGAATCTGCTCGGCGAGCGCCGATCCATCGAGAGGAACGACGATGCGCTTGAATGCTGCGCCGATCTGCGGGTTCAGATAGCTCGTCGGAGGCTTCACGACCAGGACAGGAATTGTCGTGTGGCGGATCAGCGAATCGGTTACGCTGCCTAACGAGAGGCGGGAAATGCCACTACGTCCGTGAGTGCTGATTACTATCAGATCGACGTGGTGGCGCCGGGCATACCCCTCGAGGACATCGGCAACCGGCCCAGCGTGCAGATCGACACTGATTTCCGCCTTCGAGGTGGTTCTGCACTCGGCCGCGAGCGTATAGAGCTCACGCAATGCCTTGTCGCGGTCGCTGTGCACGAGCTTGGCTGTGGCGGAGGTGCCCTCAGCGGCTGGTTCCAGTCCAAAGAAAGTCCCGCT
>DASYVU010000065.1:0-1827 GCA_035936715.1 Gemmatimonadaceae bacterium | reverse complement strand
ATTTCCTTTGGCGTCCATCACGATCACGCCGCCCCCACCGTGCTGCTCGACGAGCTCCTTCATCACGACATCATCCGCGGCGCGCTGGATCGACGCGCCGGTGTATCGAACGCGGGCGCAAATGTCGGCGGCGACGTTGTTCCGGATGAAGTACTCGCCGTCACCAGTGCCGGACACGGCGCAGCTCAGGTTGTTCGCATAATTTCCCGCCCCGATGATCGGCGAATCCCCAACCCGCCCGTATCTCTTCATCTCAAGACAGCCGGTCGATGTTCCCGCGGCGAGGTTGCCTGACTTATCGAGCGCGACTGCGCCGACGGTTCCAAAGTGTTTTTCCGCGCCAGAGGCCGCGCCCTTTTTTCCGCTATCCTCTTTCGCCATTTCGATTTCGTGCGCTTTCCAGCGTCGCTCGGTCCAGAAATAATACGGAGGGACGAGCTTCACTCCCTGTGATTTGGCGAATTCCTCGGCGCCTGCCCCAACCAACATGACGTGCGGAGATTTCTCCATCACCAATCGGGCGAGCGAGATCGGATTCCTGACGTGCTCGACCGCGGCAACTGCTCCGGCACGCAGAGTCTTGCCATCCATTATGGAGGCATCGAGCTCGTTGACGCCGTTCGCGGTGAACACCGCTCCCTTTCCCGCGTTGAAGAGCGGAGAGTCCTCCATCACTCTGACTGTCGCCTCCACCGCGTCGAGACTACTGCCGCCGCGCGCGAGGATCTGATATCCGGTGCGGAGCGCGATCGTCAGCGTATCGAGGTAAGCCTTCTCCATTTCCGGTGTCATGTTCTCCCGGTGGATCGTCCCGGCGCCCCCATGAATGACCATCGCGAAGACGGGCGCGGATACTGCTGATTGCGAGCGGGCGGCAACTGGAAGAACAAAAGAGGCGAGAAGGGCTGCGCATGCGGCCAGACGGTGAACGGATCGCGGCATGTGGATCAGGTGGGAAGGAGTTTTTGTGTCCTCGAGCGCGGCGGCGCGGTTCTTCAATAAGGTATCGGCCGAGTATGGTTTCCCGCTACGCATCAGCGTTCCCTCCCTCCCACAACAACCTGTCCAAGGTTAGTTTGTACGTGCTTCCGCATGAAGAATCCGCACGGCGTTCACCCGGCGAAGGTGAGACGCTTCCCAACGACGAGCACAGGATTTCCTTCGCATGAAAGGTACTGACCGCCTCCGGCGGCTTGCATCCTACGCGTTCTTCGCCGCACTCGCCATCGCGGCTGTCTCCTGCAACGAAGCACATCCCAACAGTACTCTCGTTCCCCATTCCGATTTTGGGCGCGAGATCGATTTTCTCTGGAATCGCCTGCTTCTCCTCGGCACCATCGTCTTCGTGCTGGTCGAGAGTGCGCTGATCTTCATCGTCATCAAGTACCGGCGCAGAGACAATCAGCCGCCACCGCCGCAGACGCACGGCAGCACCAAGCTCGAGATCACCTGGACGCTCATCCCCGCGGTGATTCTGGTGTTCATCGCAGTGCCGACCGTGCGGACGATCTTCATCACGCAGGCTCAGGCGGCACCCGGGTCGCTCAGCATCGATGTGACCGGGCACCAGTGGTGGTGGGAGTTCAGATATCCCGAATACGGAGTCACGACGGCGAACGAGATCTATCTGCCCGTCGGACGTACGGTGAATTTCCGTCTCCGATCCGCCGACGTGATTCACTCGTTCTGGACCCCGCAGCTCGGCGGCAAGCGCGATGTCGTCACCAATCGCACGAATTACATCTGGTATACTCCTGATTCTTCGACGGCGAGCAGCGTCTGGAACGGATTCTGTGTCGAGTACTGCGGCGCTTCGCACGCGAACAT
>DASYVU010000064.1:0-6440 GCA_035936715.1 Gemmatimonadaceae bacterium | reverse complement strand
CGGTAAGGTGAAGGCTGCTCCAACTGCTTCGGCCGCCTGCGCCAGCTCGGGCACGCCAGTCACCCTCGTGAACGACTTTGTGCTGACGACTTGAAGGCTCATCAGCTTGGCCGCCGACTCGAGCGTGCTCGCGCCGGCGACCTTGGCAAAGTTGCGCGCCTGCGGCACGAGGGCGTCGATCTTCTTTTGCCTCAGCAGATAGGCCCGAATGTCCTGCTTCGCCTGATCGAGCGAAAGCGTCCCGCCCGGCGTGAGTGAATCCAGGCGTGCCAAGTAGTATCCATCCTCGGCGTCGAACAGCTCGCTCGTCTCGCCCGGCTTTGCTCCCTCGAATGCCCAGGGGCCGACGCTCGGGATATACTGCCCGTTGACTGTCAGCGAATTGCCTTCGATCGACTGCGCCCTGAGTATCGGGATCTTCAACGCGCGCGCGGCGCTGTCGAACTTCGCCGGCTGATCGGCGTTGGCCGCCATGCGGGCGAGTGAATCGGCGCGACGATCCGTGCGCGCCGCGGCTGAATCGCTCTGCCCGATGCGCAGCAGGATGTGGTGCAGCGTCAGCGTGTCGCCTTTCCGCAAGTCGAGCTTGATGATGTGGTAGCCAAACTGCGTGAGCACCGGCTGCGAGATCTCGCCTTGTTTCAGCGCGTACGCGGCCGTCTCGAACGGAGCAACGAATCTCCCCTTGGCGCCGCTGCCCAGCGCGCCACCCTTTGCCGCTGATACGGAGTCCGCCGACTCCGCGCGAGCGACGTCCTCGAATTTCTCGCCGGCGAGGATCCTGGCGCGGAGCGCGAGCGCACGCGCGCGAACTGCGGAGGAATCAGCGGCCGTCACGGCTCGTGGAATGATGATGATCGAGACCTTCGCGGTTCCCGGACGCTCGAAGATCTTCTTGCGCGTGTCGTAGTAGGCGCGGATCTCGTCGTCACTCACGCGTACCGCGGAATCGGGAATGCGGTCCGGCCCGAAGCCGACGAATGAAACCTCAGCGGTGTCGTGGGCATCCTGCCAGCGGCGCCAGAGCTCTTCGTCGGAGACGTAGACGTCATTGGCGATCTGGTCGAACAGCTTTTCTTTGGGAATCTCGGTGCGGTAGTACTGCTCGAGCTGCAAGAGCAGACCCTGCTGCCTCGCCGCCGGACTCTGCAGGAACCGCTGATATTTCGCCGGATCGAACTGCCCTTCGGTCTGCAGATCGGGCGACTGCATGAGCTGTGGAGGCGGGCTGTACCGTGCCGCCTGGAGAATTTCGTCGTCTGTAACTGTAATGCGGCGCCGCCTGTACTCCTGGCTGAGAAGGGCGTCGGTCACGAGCTGGTCGTATGCCTGGTCCTGGAGACGGTGTCTCTCGTCGAGGCTGATGCTCTGATTGCTAACCTGTGTCGCCTGCTGTTCCAGGTTCTGGGTGGCCTGATACCAGGTGGTGGCGAGTATGTCTTGTCCGTTGACGGAGGCGACGGCGGTAGTCGGAGTGACCGGCGCGCGTCCGAGCAGACCCGAGGTCTGGGCGAGCAGAAAACCGCCGACGAACAGTACGACGATGATGATCCAGATGTATTTTGCGGAGGCCCGCATTACTTGCAGCAAGCGCACTACTCCTTACACGAGATGGATTGAGCTATAGCCTTGTAAGGTATGAGTTTGGGTGACCGAGATGCAAGTCGCGCGGACGCTCGGATTGGTGCATCTTTCAGCATCGGAGGGAACTGATGGACTACGATCGGCTGCGGGAGCTACAGGGAAAATTTGACGAGAACCCGCGACGGTATTTCGCGCCCCTGGCGAACGAATACCGTAAAGGGGGTCAACCGAAGCGCGCCATAGAGATATGCCGCGCCCACCTCGCGCAGATGCCCGGACACATGAGCGGGCAGATCGTATACGGCCAATCGCTCTACGAAGCCGGTGAGTTCGATGAAGCGAAAGAAGTTTTCGGACGCGCGCTCTCGCTCGATCCGGAAAATCTCATCGCCCTCAGATCACTCGGCGACATGTCGCTTCAGGCCGGGAATACGAGCGAAGCACGGAGCTGGTACACGAGGTTGCTCGACGCGGATCCGAAAGACACGGCGGCGATTGCTCTGGTCTCGGAGATCGACGTAGCAGCGGATGCAGCGCCGGTAGAAATGGCGACGGAGATTCCCGGCATCGATATCGATCTGGGCGACCAACAGATTCCCGCCGGGATCGAGAAGACGAACGACCTTGTCTTTTTGTCGGGAGATTCGAGCGGCGCGCCGGCTGAGGACGCGGCTGTGCCTGCGCAAGAAGAAGCGTCACCGGCAGTACAGTCTTCTGGGCGAGAAGAAGAGTCACCGGCGGTAACCGCGCCTGCGGAATCCCCATCCGTGCCGGAAGAAGCTCCGGTAGGCCTCGAAAGACATTATCCCGTCCAGGAAGCCACGCCGCAGGTACCGTTCTCTGCGGAATCCACATCCCCGGCAGCTCCCTCTGAACAAGCTCCCGCTCGGGCTAGCACCTCCGAGGGGCCGCGCGCCGAGGAGTTGGGTGTTCCCGCTGGAGACTCCGCGGCAGAGGGGCTCACCAGCGTAATCCCCGCAGCTGTCAATCCGCTCGATTGGTCTGGGCCTCCACCTTCAGCATCGGTAGACGAGCCAGTCGCGCAGCCGCGCGAAGAGAGAACGTTCAGCGGCGCGAGCTCGGAACCGTTCGTCAATGAGACGATGGCGCAGCTGTATCTACAGCAAGGCTACAAGCAGCTCGCGCTCCAGGTCTATCGTCAGCTCGCGGTGTCGCGTCCGCAGGACGAGGGACTTAGGAACAGGATCGCCGAGATAGAGTCAGCGGACGCAGCCGAGCATCCCGGCGAAGTCCCCGCGCACAAGCAGCCATCCGTTGAAAGGCAGAGCGCGCCGCAGGAAATCGCCGGGCGTCAGCCTTCGGTCAGAGAATTCTTCGCCACGCTGGGCAGGCGTCGTCCTCCGCCTCCGTCGTCGAGAGGTGGATCTCGC
Organism: Gemmatimonadaceae bacterium; assembly: GCA_035936715.1. Classification (GTDB taxonomy): domain Bacteria; phylum Gemmatimonadota; class Gemmatimonadetes; order Gemmatimonadales; family Gemmatimonadaceae; genus UBA4720. The sequence goes on along the minus strand of DASYVU010000064.1, from coordinate 3,465 downwards.
TCCGGAAACAATCAGCCCGCGATCGCGGACACGCGCCCACCTCTTGGAGCGGCTCCCCCCGGCGCCACGCTCGACACGGTGTTCGCCGGCGCAACGGTTAGCCCCGCTGATGCGCGCGCGGCGTCGCGACTCGCCGGCGCATTCAGTGGAGCAACGGGTTCTTCCAGAACTTCTCCACCCACTCCGCCGATGCCGACCCCGCGCCTAAATCCGCGGGTGCCGCAGGCGCAGGAGTCGGAAGAAGACGTCGCCAAGTTCCGCGCGTGGCTCGACGGACTCACAGGCGAGTGAGAATCGCCGTCATCAATGGCCCGAATCTCAATCTGCTCGGCACTCGCGAGCCGGCGCTTTATGGGACCGAGACTCTCGCCGACATCGAGTCGCGCCTCTTGAAGGTCGCCAAAGAGCTCGGCGTCGAGCTCGCGTTCTCGCAGCACAATGGGGAAGGGGAGATCGTCGACGCCGTGCACGCCTTGCGTGGTCGTGTCGATGGCGCGCTCGTCAACGCCGGAGCGTACAGCCACACCAGCCTCGCCATCCGTGATGCGCTCGCCGGAGTGAAGATTCCCTTCGTCGAAGTCCACCTGACCAACATCTACGCGCGCGAGCCGGAGCGTCGTCGCTCTGCTCTGGCTGATGCCGCGCTCGCTGTGATCTGTGGCTTCGGCGCGTATGGATACGAGTTAGGACTTCGAGGTTTGGTGAAACTGCTTCCGGTGCCGGCGGGTGGCTGACCGCCGCCCAGCGCGCATCGCCGCGCTCCGTGAGTCGCTCACCGCCGCGCATATCGACGGCCTCGTGCTCACGAGTCTGCCGAACGTGCGTTATCTCACCGGCTTCTCGGGGACGAGCGCGCTCGTACTCGTGACGCAGCGCGATCTTCATTTCATAACCGATTTCCGCTACGACACCCAGGTTCGCGACGAAGTCGGCGACATTGCGACTGTCCGTATCGAGCAAATGAGTCTCTGGACGGGGCTCTGGTCGTTGGCCGCCTCGCTAAGCGCGCTCGAAGTAATCGGATTCGAATCCGCCCACTTGCTGCACCGCGACTTCCAGCGTCTGCTCACCGACGGAACGCGCTGGCAGTGGCGGCCGCAGGTGAATCTGGTGGAAGCGCTCCGAGAGTCGAAGGATGCCGGCGAAGTTGCTCTCATCCGCCGCGCCGGAGAGATGGCGATCACCGCGCTCAAGAAAACCCTCAAGGAAATTCGGCCAGGACTGACTGAGCTGAACGTCGCCGGAATTCTGGAGAGGGCGCTCCGCGACGAAGGCAGCGAAGATTTCCCCTTTGCGACGATCGTAGCATCCGGTCCGCGCGCTGCGCTTCCGCACGCGCGGGCATCAGCGCGCGTGATCGAGCGCGGCGACCTCCTGCTCCTGGATTTCGGCGCCCAGTACAACGGTTACTGCTCGGACGTCACGCGCACGGTTGTGATCGGCAGGGCATCGGACGAGCAGCGTGCGATTTACGAAATTGTGAAACATGCTAATCATGTCGCCTCCAAATCCGTGCGGGCGGGCATGAAAGGACAGGATGCCGATGGTCTCGCTCGTCGCTACATTGAGGACCGTGGCTATGGCGACGCATTTGGGCACAGCCTCGGTCACGGGCTGGGACTCGAGGTGCACGAAGCCCCTCGTCTGGCAAAGACCGTCGAGACGCCACTCGGCGAAGGTGCGGTTGTGACGATAGAGCCGGGAATTTACCGTCCGGGTTGGGGAGGAGTCCGAATAGAGGACGACGTTCACCTCTCCTCGAGCGGGCCCGAGATACTAACGGATTTCACTCGAGAGCTGCTCGAAGTTGCCTGAGCGGCGCTCTCCTGCTGGTCCCATCAGACTCGAAATGACGACAATGATCGACCTCCGCTACGTGAAAAAGCTGGTGGAAATGCTGGACGGGTCGAGTGTGGATTCGATCGAGATATCCTCCGACAAGGGGATGAAGATCAGGATCTCCAAGACCCCTCAGCAGCGCGGGGCGGTGCAGATGGCGCCGCAAATGGCGATGCCCGCTCTGCTGCCCGCGGCGGTGCCTGCCGCGCTGGCGGAAGCGGGAACGGGAGTGGAAGTCCCGAGGGTCGAATCAGCGAAGTCGAAGTACCTTGAAGTGAAGTCGCCGATGGTCGGCACCTACTACGGCGCGCCCGAGCCAGGTGCGAAGCCGTATCTCGCTGTCGGCGACAGAATCAGCAAGGGTCAGATCGTCTGCATCATCGAGGCGATGAAAATCATGAACGAGATCGAGTCCGAGTTCGACGGAGTGGTGAAAGAGATTCTCGCGCAGAACGCGCATCCGGTCGAATACGGGCAGGTCCTCCTCCGCATAGATCCCAATGCCTGATGAACTTGATCCAATAACGAAGCGCGAAGCGTCTGGCCCGAAGGCCGTGCCTAGAGGGGCGCCGGCCGGAAGCGGTCCCGCACCCGTCCCCCCTCGTGGCGCTGGAGGCTTCGACTACAAATCGATTCTCCAGACCATGATTCAGCACGGCGCCTCCGACGTGCACCTGAAGGTCGGGCGCCCGCCGAGTCTGCGCGTCGATGGTCAGATGCTCGCGCTGGAGATGCCGCCGCTTACGCAGGAAGATCTGCGAAGCCTCGCCGAGCAGATCATGTCGCCCAAGAACATCAAGGAGTTCTCCGAGCAGAAGGAGTCGGACTTCGCGCTCGCAGTGCCGGGTATCGGTCGCTTCCGCGTCAACGCCTACCAGCAGCGCGGAACAATCGCCTACGCAATGAGAACGGTGCCGTTCCAGGCGAAGACCGTCGCCGAGCTGAATCTGCCAGAGGTGTGCGAGAGGATCGCTCTGATGCCGCGCGGCCTGGTTCTCGTCACGGGAATCACCGGCTCAGGCAAGTCGACCGCGTTGTCGTCGATGCTGCACTACATCAACCAGAACCGGCACGCGAACATCATCACGATCGAAGACCCGATCGAGTTCCTGCACCGCGACATCAAGAGCAGCATCAACCAGCGCGAAGTGGGAACCGACACCAACAGTTTTGGTCAGGCGCTTCGGCGTGTGCTTAGACAGGACCCGGACATTCTGCTGGTGGGCGAGATTCGAGACATCGACACTCTCGACACCGCGCTCAAGGCGGCGGAGACGGGACACCTGGTGTTCTCGACGCTTCATACTACGGACGCGACTCAAACGATCAACCGCATCCTGTCGTTCTACCCGCCGCACCAGCAGACAGAGGTGCGCTACATGCTCTCGAACGCGCTCCGCGCGGTCATCTCGCTGCGCCTCGTGCGTCGGGCCGACAAGAAGGGCCGAGTGCCGGCGGTTGAGATTCTCGTCAACACAGAGGCGGTGCGCGACCAGATCCGCGACATGACCAAGTCGCTCAACATTCCGCAGCTGATCAAGGAAGGCGCGGTGCCTTACGGCATGCAGAGCTTCGATCAGTCGCTGATGAACTGGTACCACAAGGGCGTCATTTCGTACGACGATG
>DASYVU010000063.1:0-15990 GCA_035936715.1 Gemmatimonadaceae bacterium | reverse complement strand
GCGAAAGAAGATGAAGGACAAAGCATTCGCGCGCGGCGTGAGCCGGGAGGATGTGATCAATGGCGCGCAGGAGCTGGGCGTCGATCTCGACGAGCACATCAACTTCGTAATAGCCGCCATGCAGGCGCGCTCGGCCGATCTTGGTCTGTCCGGGTCATAGCGCCGCCTAGGTGAAGCGTCCGCGTTACCTGGTCGCCGATCGCGATCCGAGAGTTAGGTGCGCACTTCAAGATATGTGTGGAGGGAAGTCGCAGAGGGTCGGGGCGCAGGCGACGTCTCGCGTAGCAAGAGACCGGCTGGGTGCCCGCGAGCGAGCGCAAGCCGCGAGTGGGCTGACGGGCTCGATGCGTGTAAGCGAGCAGTCGCCGAAGCCGCGATCCTCTTCGACTGACCGACGCGCGAAAATCTTGTAATCGCGTGCCCGCGAAACTCAGTCCATCGCGAATTCGCGATTGAAGATCACGTCGAACGCGAAGCTCTTGGGTTTGGTCTTCAGCTCCATAACCTGCGCGATTCGCTCGAGACGCGCGGGAATCCCCATGATCTTTTCCTGTGCCTTCCGCCCGAGATCATTCAATCCGTCCATCGTATCGATCGACCAGTACTTGATCAACTCCTCGACGATGCTCAGATAGTCGCGCGGACCATAGATTTCCGCGCGGCGCACCACGTCGGCTAGCTCGCGGAAATGGGGCATGTTCACACCCGGCATGTCGATCGCGGGCATGATCTTGGCCGCTGCCACGAGGCCCTGGTTGGGATCGCGCTCCAGCACCGCCTTGAACACCGAGCGATAAAACGTGTAGTGGCGCGCCTCCTCCTTCGCGACATTTGCCAACACCGTCCCGATAGTCGGCTCGTACTGCGACGCGTACTTGCCGGTGTTGGCGTGGGAGACCTGCGTCGCCCTCTCCTGCAGCGACGTGTAGACGAAGACGCGGTACGGATCCTTGTCCCACTCCGGCTCGAACCCCGCCTTGATGTAATCGAACTGCATCTTCTCGATCACGACCGGGTCGAAGACGCCCGCGTCACGCGTGTAATCGTGGAGAATCGCCCCGTGCCGATCCTCTTCCGCCGTCCACAGGTTGTTCCACTTCGCCCAGATGCTGTCCGTCCCGAGGTAGACGGCGAGCAGCCGGTGAAAGTGCGGTAGTCCTTCCTCTGTGAGCAGATTCAGCGCGAGCGCCACGCGGGCAGGATCGCTGATCCCCCTCGCCCGCTCTCTGAGGGCCTTCAGATGATGATCCGGATCTTCGCCCGGAGCGGGCTCAAGCAATTCCGCTGGAAACCAGAGCACGCGCTTGGCTTCGTGCGCGGTCATTAACTCCACCACAAGGGGCTCGAGGTCGGCGAGCACCTCGATCTTCGATAGCGTCTCGGCTTCGACTGGATTCACTGACCACCTCGGAGTGTTTTGGCCACTGCTTTTAACATAAGCGCTCACAGACATGTGAGAAGGAAAGAAATCCACAATGCAACCGACTGGCGGGGTTTCTCCCGTCCCTCGAAATTACGGCCTGACGCTTGCGCATCAAAATATCCGGCAGACGACCGTTTCGCTCCGACCAACCCACCGCAACCCGGTGTACGTCCTGCGGCGGCGTCATTGAACTCGAATATCGCGGCAGGAGACCGATAATGGCAGACGAGCTTAACAACCAAGACGGAAGAATGGACGAGCGGAGCAGAAGCAGCGGAGTTGGAGGTGGAAGCGGTGGAATGAGCGGGCGCAACGACAGTGGAGGAGAATCTCGTAGTACGAGCAACATCCGCAAGACACCCCGCGGATTTGCGGCGATGGACCCGCAGGCACAGCGCGCGATCGCGGCGAAAGGTGGACGCGCGGCGCACCAGAAAGGAACGGCGCACGAATTCACCAGTGAAGAGGCGCGGGTCGCTGGAAGAAAAGGCGGAGAAGCATCTCGCGGCGGACGGAGATCGAGCGGAGCGGGTCAAGGCAACAGCTGACTGCCCAGCCGGGACGGAAGCGAACGGGGCACGGTGAAAACCGCGCCCCGTCGTTTTTTCCCGCCGAAATCGTCCGGCCTTGGAGTTGCATGTCCCTATCCTGCGAGCGCTCCCGCTCAACCCAGGTGCCGGAGATGATGGACCCCCAGCAGCAAGGCACGGTCGCTGACACGCGTGAAGCGCCGCGAAAAATACGAGATGCGAACGCTCTTCAGTACAAGGAGCTGCTCGCCTCGAGAAACGCGATCGACCGCGAGCGTCAGAAGTACTTCGAGCTCTTCGAGTTCGCGCCGGACGCCTGCTTCCTGACCGACTCGCACGGAATCATCCGTGAAGCGAACGTGGCAGCGAGTCAGCTGCTTGGTGTACCCGCTCAGTTTCTCGCAGGCAAGACGCTCCCGGGTTTTTTCGACGAGCCCGCCCGCAAAGCCTACCGTCATCAGCTCGATCAGCTCTGTGGGTCAGAGAGATCCGACGACTGGGAGGTACAGCTCCGCCCGCGCAACGGCCCGCCGACCGATGTATCGGTGTCGATCGTGCGGATGGCCGCGCGCGACAAAACCATCGGGGGCTACCGCTGGGTAGTGCGCGATATCTCCAAGCGAAAGCAGGCGGAGAAAGAAGCGGAAGTCTCGAACCGCATCAAGTCTGACTTCCTCGCTTTGCTGAGCCACGAGTTCCGCACGCCGCTCCAGGCAATCTTCGGCTACACAGAGCTGCTCGAGCGCGAGATTCACGGACCACTCACCGACCCGCAGCGCCGCTACCTACAGCGGATTCAGCAGAGCCAGCAGCTCCTTCTCGGACTCATCACCACGATCCTCGATTTCGCCAAGCTCGAGAGTGGACAGTCGATCGATTTGGTTCTTCATCCGACTCTCATCCACCAAGTGCTGGTGCACATTGAAGGACTCGTTGGCGCTCAGCTCGAGGAGAAAGAGCTGAGTTACGCCTATCGCTGCAGAGATTGGTCGATGGTCGCCAACGCGGACGCCGGCAAGGTGCAGCAGATTCTGCTCAATCTGCTCGCGAACGCGATCAAGTTCACCGAACGCGGAGGAAGCATTGCCCTCGAGTGCGAGGCGGAGCCGGAAGCTGTCGCTATCCGGGTGACCGACACCGGCAAAGGCATTCCGCCCGACAAGATCGAAGCGATCTTCGAGCCATTCGTGCAGCTCAGGCCGAAGGGCGCTGTGACCAACGGCACCGGTCTCGGACTACCTATTAGCCGGAGACTCGCTACGGCCATGGGCGGCTCGCTCAGCGCCGCGAGCGAGCCGGGGAAAGGATCGACTTTCACTTTACGCTTGCAGCGGCCGTAGTTCGCTTTTCCGGCAGCAGTGCTCGAGCATCGACACGACCTCTTCCATCGTCGTGAGCCCGCGGTCCCGCGCGTAAAACGTCCTGACCTCCCTATAGCGCTCATCCTTCGGAAGCATCATCCCCTTCTCCACCACCCACTTCTGTAGCGCTTTCGGTCGTGGTCCCCACCACCCGCACTCCTCGTACTTCTTGTTGAGGAGGATGACAATCGGAATCGAGCGCGACGTGCCTGTCAGGTGCGTATCCATGATGTCCAGGTTTTCGTCGCGGGCGAGAATGCGCAGATCCATGTTGCTCACCGACTCCGACAGCTTGGCCACTATCGGAACGATGTTGACCGCATCGCCGCACCAGTCCTCGCTCAGCACCAGCAGGTGCCAGTGGCCGCCGAGTGCTTCGACGCGAGCGGACATCTCGAGGGGAATCGAGACGTGGTGCGTGATGCCCACCCACAGTGCATGGTTGATTGTCTCCCGAGCCATGAACTCGGCGAAGGTCTCGCCTTCGCAGTAGCGCGCTTTGGTTATCACGATATGTGGCTAGCGGACCATGTCGACGTGCATGATTCCATCCTCTTCGTAGGGCGCGGACACCGTCGTGAAGCCAAATCCCGAATAGAACGCCTCGAGTCGGCGCTGCGCCGCGAGCTTGATCTTCTCTCCGGGCGCGAGCGTCTCCAGCCGCCGCAGGGCTTCAGCCATGAGCCGCCTCCCGACACCTGTTCTTCGCACTTCCTGGGCTGTCGCGACGCGTCCTATCGATCCTTCCATATAGCGCACTCCGGGCTCGAACACGCGCGCGTATGCCACGAGAGAGCGCTCGGCGGCCCCCTGGTTCCATCCAAGTAAATGCCAGGCTCGGGGGTCGCGGCCGTCGGCGTCGGGGTAGGGACAATTCTGCTCGACGATGAACACGGATTCCCGCAGACGTACGACGGCATAGAGATCGTCCGGCCGGAGCTCACTGAAGCGCGACCACTGCCAGAAGATGTCGGTCGGATCAGTCGCCGTTTCGCCGGCGGTCGCGGCGCCGGGCACGCTTGTCTTGCTCACTTCCTGTCCATATTCTGAGCCGTTGAAACCGTCCACATCAGGATAACATAACATGCGTATCTCAGCTCTTCGCTCTGCCGCCCCGGCATTGGTGCTCGCCGCGATAGCCGCTCCGCTTGCGGCCCAGCGGAACGTCACGACCTCCGCCGTGCCGGACATCACGATAGGATTGATCCGCGATCCTGCGCTGGCGGCGACGATCGCTGAAATCTCGGCCGCCCGCATTCGCGAGACGGATTCCGCGCTCGTTTCGTTCGGAACACGTCACACGATGAGCGACACAGTGAGCAACACTCGCGGGATCGGCGCGGCCAGGAGATATCTGTTCGCCAAGCTGAACGGCTACAGCAAGGCGTGCGGTGGATGCCTTCGCGTCGAGTACGATCCCGCACTGCTCGAAATGCGTGGGCACCCGGATCATCCGACGGTAAACGTCGTCAACGTTCTCGCCTGGCTGCCGGGTCGCGACACGAGCCGTGTGCTGGTGATGGGCGGGCATTACGACTCATGTGTGTGTGCGCGCACGGATCTCGGTCCGCTGGCACGATTCGAGGCGACGCAGGATGCGCCAGGAGCCGATGATGACGGCTCCGGCACGTCCGCAATCGTTGAGCTCGCGCGCGTATTCTCGAAACACTTTCCGCGCGGGCTCGCGGCATCGGTGATCTTTGTCGCCTACTCCGGTGAGGAGGAGGGACTGTACGGCTCTACCCATCTCGCTCAGAGGCTTCACGCCGCCGGCTACAAAGTCGTGTCGGCGTTTACTGACGACATCGTCGGCAACGTCGTCGCCGATGATGGAACGGTCGATTCGACGAGCGTGCGGATTTTCGGCGCTGATCCCGACAACGGACCGAGTCGCGAACTCGCTCGGTACGCCTGGGCGACGGGAACGATCTACAACCCGGGATTTCGAATTCTTCCGGTGTTTCGCCTCGATCGCATCTCCCGCGGCGGCGACCACAGCCCGTACGTGAGTCTTGGCGATCCTGGTCTCCGTTTCACGGAACGGCTCGAGAACTACAAGCGCCAGCATCTGCCGACGGACGACTTCGCTCACGTGAACTTTGGCTACGTCGCGAACGTCGCCAGGCTCAACGCATCGGTGGTTGGATCCCTGGCCAATGCGCCCGCACCTCCTGCGGCCCTGGCCCGACGCGATCAGGCGTCCGGCGGACAGAAGTGGATGGTGAGCTGGCGCGAGATTCCGGGGGCAGCCCGCTACGAAGTTCTTTTCCGCCGCACGACTGCGCCGACCTACGAGAAAATCTATCAGGCAGGAGCCGCCACCTCTTTTCTCCTCCCCGACCAGCTGGACGACGGCTGGGCCGCGGTCCGGGCGATCGGCCCCAACGGGCATCGCTCTCTGACGAGCGCGGTACCCCCTCCCTGCCCTGTACTCACCACGCACGCCGATTCAGTCGCTGCGGGGGACATCATCAGGAACTGTATCCGGGCACCGGGGCGCTGAGGCCAGGAGAAAACAAGGGTTGTCCCGAGGCGTCACAGTCGTCTTACTTAAAGAACCGCAGGCCGGTGAGCTGGCCCGGCGCCTCGTGGACCTCGTACCCTCTCCCTGGCTCATGAAGTCTTTCTCCTCAATTGCCTTTCCCCTGATCGCGGCCGTTTCCTGCGCGGCGCCCCCGCCCGCTGCTCGCATCGCCGTGGCGCCCACGCCCATCAAGTACGTCGGCCCCCAGATGGGGTTGAACAACTCGGGGCTCGACACCGCGTTGCCAGCCAAGCTCGACAAGATCGTGAAAACGGCGCTCGAGGAAGCAGTGGCGCCAGGAGTTGCGATCGCTGTCGGCCGGAATGGACACATCGCCTACATGAAGGGTTACGGCTACATCGATTGGAATCAGCCGGGCTCAGCAGCCGTCGACACCAATACGCTTTATGATCTGGCGTCGCTCACCAAGGTGATTGCGACGACGACCGTGGCGATGGTTCTCGAGGAAGGGGGTCAGCTCGATCTCAATCGCACCGTCGCCTCGTATCTGCCGGAGTTCAACTCACCGGAGAAGGCGCAGATCACGGTGAAGCAGATCCTCACCCACAGCGGCGGGCTCGAGGCAGGCGCCAACATCTACGCGAACGCGCGCGGACGTGAACAGTACCTGTATCAGATCAACGCGCGCCCACTCGAGTACGCCCCGGGCACGAACATGATCTACAGCGACTGGGACATGATTCTTCTCCAGCTGGTGATGGAGAGAATCACCGGCAAGACACTCGATGTGCTCGCCAACGAAAAGATCTTCAAGCCGCTGGGCATGACCGATACACAGTTCCAGCCGTCAGTATCGCTGCGCCCGCGAATCGCTCCGACACAGGTGGACGACGCGCGCGGCGGATTGTTGTGGGGAACCGTTCACGACGAGAACGCCTGGGCTTTGGGTGGCGTTGCGGGACACGCGGGACTATTCTCGACGGCGCGCGACCTGGCACTCTTCTCGATGATGATCCTGAACGGAGGCGAAGGAGTAAACGGCATCCGCATTGTGAAGCCTGCCGCCATCGCCCGCTGGACGGCTCGTCAGGGCAAGGAATCGTCCCGCACTCTCGGATGGGATTCGCCTGAAGGCGGCTCGAGCGCGGGTCAGTTTTTCTCGCCGTGGAGCTTCGGTCACACCGGCTTTACCGGCACATCCATCTGGATAGATCCGGAGAAGGATCTTTTCGTCGTTGTTCTGACCAATCGCGTGAACCCTACGCGCAACAACACCCGTCACGTACAGCTTCGTCGCGATGTCGCGGACGCCGTGCAACAGGCCGTGCTCGGCGCGCGCATAGTGAACTGGGAGAACCGCTAGCTTATCTTTCTGGACGCCTGCTGGACGCCTCTTTCCTCCTAATGAATGCCAGCCTCCAAGGAACGAGTCCCCGTAGTTATCGTCGAGTACGATGAGATCGCCCGCACGATCGCCAGACGCATTGCCGAGATAATCAAGGAGCGGCGGCGAAAAGGGGGGCACGCGGTGTTTGGACTCGCCACCGGAAGCACGCCGATCGGGATCTATCGCGAGCTGATCAAGATGCACCGCGAGGAAGGCCTCGACTTCTCCGACGTCGTGACCTTCAACCTCGACGAGTACTACCCGATGAGACCGGACAGCATCCACAGCTATCACCGGTTCATGCGCGAGAATCTTTTCAACCACATCAATGTGCGCCCGGAGAACATCCACATCCCACGCGGTGACGTACCCCGCGATGATGTGGACGTCGAGTGCGAGGCGTACGAGGCGGCGATCAAGAAAGCGGGTGGAATCGACCTTCAGATACTCGGCATTGGAAAAACCGGCCACATCGGCTTCAACGAGCCGGGCTCCGGTGCGGACTCGCGCACTCGTCGCATCTCCCTCGATACTGTGACTCGGCGCGATGCCGCCGGCGATTTCTTCGGCGAGGACAACGTTCCGACGGAAGCGATCACGATGGGCGTGGCGTCGATTATGGGGGCGAAGGAGATCGCGCTGATAGCCACAGGCGAGCACAAGGCCGCGATCATCAGGCGGGCGGTGGAGGGAGAGCCGGATCCCGATGTGGCGGCGACGTATCTCCAGCGGCACTCGAACGCCGTGTTCTATGTCGATTTCGCGGCGGCGGCGGACCTGACACGCATCCGCACCCCATGGGTAGTCGGCGAGATGAAGTGGACGCGCGAGAAGGAGATAGATGCGGTGATCTGGTTGAGCGAGATAACGGAAAAGTCGGTGCTCAAGCTCGACGAGAACGATTACCGTGAGCACCATCTCAGCTCGCTGCTGGCGCGCCATGGGAAGGCGGGACCCCTCAACGGGGAAGTGTTCAACGCCCTGATCGCGAAAATTCGCGGACGGAGCAAGCTCCCCAGCGGCAAGCGGGTGGTCGTGTTCTCGCCGCATCCGGACGACGACGTCATCTCGATGGGCGGGATGCTCAACAAGCTGCACCAGAACAAGAATGACATCCTCGTCGCCTACATGACATCGGGCAACATCGCGGTCTTCGACCACGAGGTGCGCCGCTACGCGGATTTTCTGCGGCGCTTCGGAAACGATTTCGACATCAACGATTCCACCGCGGGTGCACTGATCGAGGAGGTGGAAGAATTCCTCGACTCGAAGCAGGTAGGAGAGATCGACGCCTTTCCCGTGCAAGTGATGAAGCGGGCGATCCGTGAAGCCGAAGCCGTCTCCGGCATCGAGACGTTCGGGATGAAGCGCGAGCAGGCGAGGTTCCTCAATCTGCCCTTCTATCAGACCGGGAAGGTAAGGAAGGATCCAATCGGCCCGGAGGATGTCCGCATCGTTCTCGACCTGCTCGAGAAGCAGAAGCCGGAGCTGGTGTTCGTCGCGGGTGATCTCTCCGACCCGCACGGCACCCACAGGATGTGTCTCGAGGCCGTGCAGGGCGCGCTTGCCAAGTACTCAGGTCAGCCCCCCGAGATGTGGTACTATCGCGGCGCGTGGCAGGAGTGGGAGATCGCCGAGGCGGATGTGTTGGTGCCGCTATCCGAGGATGAGCTGCGGGCGAAAAAGATGGCGATCTTCAAGCATCAGAGTCAGAAAGACCGCGCACCGTTTCCGGGGCAGGACGACCGCGAGTTCTGGCAGCGGGTCGAGGAGAGGAACCGAGATACCGCGCACCGGGTGGATCGACTCGGTCTGCCGGAGTACTTCGCGATGGAGGCGTACGTGGTCCGCCGCGCCGGCGCGCCGATCGAGTCCGAGATGGTCGCGACCAGCTCGCTAGCCGAGACCTCGCGCTCTCGCGTCGGAACGGCGAAAGCGGCGCGTTGAGTCAGCGCTTGGCTCGCTGGGATCGTTGCGCCGGTACGGCGGAGGGGGTCCTCTACGGCTCCAGGCTCTCGCTCGTTGCGGCACCGGCCTGTTATACGCGTCCCTGGTGTGTCGCGCTTTGACCGGTCGTTGCCACTCCCAGCGGTTGGCTAAACCTTGAGTATGATGTTCCGCTTGTAGAGAACGAGCAGGATTCCATACCAGAGCAGCACGAAGCTTAAGGCGAATGCCAGCGATGCCACACGCGGCGGAAGCCAAGGCAAGAACACGATCTGATAGGTCGCATCCTGAATGGCAATCGATTTCCCCTGATAGTTGACGTGCCACAACGTGTAGATCAGCCGCGCCATAACGCCCGACCCAACGAACGCCACGATCGGATTCACGCCGAACACCACGAACGGCTTCGTCCACCACTTCACGTTGCAGTAGTCGACGATCCACATGATCGTCGCCAGCGCCACGCACGCCATTCCGGCGGTGAAGACAACGTAGGAGCTGGTCCAGAGATTCTTGTTGATCGGGAAAGACCAGTTCCACATTAGGCCAAGCATCATCCCGACCGACCCCACCGCAAAAAGACCGGTGATCCTTTCGAGAAGCGGCTTGTCCCGCTGCGCGATCCACCGGCCGGCGATCACGCCGAGCATCGCGGTCGCGATCGCGGGGATCGTCGACATCGGGCCCTCCGGATCGAAAGTCACGCTTCCGATCCACGTGTGATTCGTGCCGAGAATCGCGCGGTCGAGATACGCCGCGAGATTCCGGTCCTTCGTGTGCAGCAACAGCGCCCCGACCACATTCTCACCGGGAACGGGAATGAGCGTCATCGCGAACCAGTAGCCGAACAGCAGTCCGGCAATGATAAGGATTTGCTGCTTGACCGTGGTCTTGAGCGTCAGCAGCGCGGCGCAGACGTAAACGATCGCAATCCTCGGCAAAACTCCGAGAATGCGCACGTGCTCGATTCGGAAAAGGATCCTGTCCCAGGCACCCGCGTTCGGAATCGCGTCGATGGATCCCCACTGATAGAAGGGGAACATCGCCATGGCGAAGCCGAGCAGATAAATGATCAGTCCCCGGCGAAGAATCTGCTTTACGATTGCGGAATCGTTGTCACCGCGCGCGCGGCGGGCGGAGAGCGAGAGGTGGGTCGTGATGCCGACGATGAACAGGAAGAACGGAAAGATAAGATCCGTCGGCGTCCACCCATTCCACTCCGCGTGTTCGAGGGGCGGAAAGATCGCGCTCCAGGTACCCGGGTCGTTGACGAGGAGCATCCCGGCAACGGTCATTCCGCGAAAGACATCGAGCGAGAGCAGACGCTCCCGCTTGGGCGCGAGAGGTGCCACGGTGGAAGTAGTTGCGTCGTAGCGCTCCGAGAAACTGCGCGGTGCCGCGGCTGTGCTCATACGCTCTCTCCGTCTCAGTGATTACCGCTATTACTACTATATACGAGCGGCCAACTCAGGGCGTTACCAACAATCTCCCGCACGCAGTTGAGTACAGGCGACGCGGAGCTAGAACGCGGCCTTGAGCGGAGGAGACCAGTCGGAGAGCCGCGCGTCCCCGGATTGTGTAAGCTGACGCAGCCTGCCCGTACGCTTGTCGAGCACCCAGATGTTGCGCTGGTCTCCAATCGCGCCGAGACGGCGGGTGATTGAAAGGTGGCGACCGTCGGGAGCCCACGAGGGATCTTCATTCTCTCCTTCAGACGTGATTTGGCGCATCACCCGGTCCTTCACCCCGATCGTCCACACCTGGAAATCGCCGTTCTGCTGCTGGAACGCGATCTCGTCACCAGCGGGCGACCAGTCCGGACCCGTTCGATAGCTGCGCTTTCCCGCCACTACCGGGGTCAGAAGTCGCAGGCCGGTGCCGTTCACATTCATGGTGTACAGTTGCGGGGTCAGTGGGACCGGCGACATGAACACGATTTGCTTTCCATCCGGACTGAAGCTCGGCGACGTAGTCTCGAAGCCCGTACGTCCGACGAATGGCTTGGGCACCGAATCCTCTCCCGTCGCGCTCGCCAGAAACAATTCCGCGGGAGAATCACCGCCCGCCGCCCATACGATATTCTTTCCGTCCTTCGTATAGACGGGCGTGATGTTGAGTCCTCGCTTCGACGCGGAGAGAAGACGCGGACGGAGAGTGCGCAGATCTATCTGCCCGATTCGCGTTCCGCGATCATCCGCATCGACATAAACGATCAATTTCCCCGACGGATGCCATGCTGGTGAAAGGGCGGCGCCCACAGTGGGAAGAATGCGCTCGTTGGCGCCGTCGCTGTCGACGATCTTCATCACCTTCCCCTCGACGAACACGATCTTCGTCGATGCGATCCCGCGCGTCCCGGTTATCCACCGCTCCAGCTCGTCGCTCACGCCGTGGATGGCGAGGCGCCGCTCGCGCGTTGCCAAATCCCGCACGCTCGAATCCCGCGACGCAATCCGCGCGAAGATCGAGTCATAATGCAGCGTGTCTCGTAGGGCGGCTGCGCGGAGAATCACATCGCGCCGATCCAGCTCGCGAGAGATCGAATCGCGAGCGGCCGCGCTGAGGCGCGCAGCGACGCGCTGGCCAGGATGCTTGAGGGGTGTCGGACGGGCTGCTTCGCGCGCCAGACTGTCCCGCGCGGCCGAGTCGGCCGCCAGCGCCGCGTATGTCGCTCGTGTGCGTACCGCCAGGAGGTCCGATAATGAGTCACGAATCGCGGGAAGCCTGTTGGGCGGAAGCTTTGGCAGTCGGAAAACTCCTTCCTGACGCAGCGTGCCCTTCGGGTCGAAGACTTCGATGCGCAGCCCGCCTGCCGTGGGTCTTCCGCGCACCAGAAAATTGGCGCGAGTCTGCGCAAGCGGCGAGAAGTTGATTCCCGCGTCGCCGGGTTTCCAGATGTCCCCCATAGTCGCGCTGTCGAGGATGAGCGGCTGGATCCGATCGCCGTAATCGAAGTCGCGCTGGATGATCGTACGCGTCGAATCACCGTCGGTGGTGTCGATCGGCAGCACCACGACAGCCTGCGGGACGTCTATTGGCCGCTGGGGCTGTGGTCGAGTTGGGCGAATTTGTCCGTGAACTGCTGGAGCGAGCGCAAAAAGGGCCGCGACTCCAAGCAGGAATTTGCGATAGGTCATCTGCCGTTCAATTTACGCGTTCCTGCAATGGTACACCGCAACGGCAAAGCCGCGGAGTAAAAAACCTCCGCGGCCTTGTCGAGATCGGGTTGCTCGTTACTTCTGGAGATGGAACTGAAACGGCATCTGCACGAGCTGCTGAACCTTCTTGCCCCCGATCTGCGCCGCCGAGAATCTCATACGGGGGAGCGCATCCTTCACGGCGGCGGTGAACGCCGGATTGCTTGAACTGAGGATCTTGAGCGTGCCGCCTTCGTAACGGCCGCTCTCATTCACTACGAACTGCGCGAGCACCTGGCCCTCTACGCCCGAGTCCTTGAGCGAGCCCGGGTATTCCGGAGCCTCGCCGCCGATCTTCACGACCGGCTTCTCGACCTGGAACTCCATGTAGGGCCCGTGGTCCGCGACACCAGCCAACTTGCCGATATCGCCGTCCGTGCCGGTGCCGCCCTTCACACCCTTGTCCGAACCGCCAGCGACGCCCTTGCCGCTGAAGTCGTTCTCATTGGTGACCGCCTTGGACAAGTCGATCGTCGGCAGATTCGTCGGGATATTGACCGGCGGCGCGACGACCTTGAACCCCTTCGGTGGCGCCGGAGCCACTTCCTTGGGCAGTCTGGGCAGGTCTACGACCTTGGGCGTGGGTGCCTTCGGTTTGGGTGCTTCCTTGGGCGGTGGAGGCTCCTTCTTTGGCGGAGGAGGCTCGTCCTTCTTTACCGCCAAGAAGCTGACCTTCGTTTCCCGCGGCTTCTCAGCCTTCCCGACGCCGGCCCGGGCAGTGGCGAAGATCGCGAGAAAGAGGATGGTCAAGTGCAATACTATGCTGAATATGGTCCCCCCCGGGGACCTCTTTTTGTTCTCTGGTTTCGATTCGAGTAACCTCATGTCGCTCCCCTATTAAAGCTGCCCTCCCATAGAGCAAACGCTTGGCCAAAGTGGCCTGTTTTAGGGCGTCGTAAATGCGTTATTTTTGGCACGATTTTCCGTCACTGCTGAGCTCTAATCCGACTCAGCGAAGACAGTGGATTCACCGCCCGGAACTGGGGGCTTAAGCTCAAAAAGGACGGGGGTTTAGCCGCGTCCTTTCCGGTGTGGTCCAGGAGCCCCGTCGCTACTGCTAGCCCTTTGTTGTCCTCTTTCTGGCGGGAGTCTTTTTGGGAGCCGGTTTCACGGCCGCTTCGGCGGCTTTCGCGGACGACGGAGTGATAGCATTTATGCCCGCTTTTCGCGTAAGAATTCCGCACATGGATTCGAACGCATTTCGTCCCGGAGTCCCCGGTTTCGGACGGTCCCACACCATATGCGCCTGGTCACGCGGATCGACCTCTCCCTCGTCCCTGACGAGGATGTTGTTGCCGGCGTAGACCGTGCTCCGGACGCGCTTCACTCGCACCGGTGAGCACCTGACGTACGCCCTTTCGACCAGCCGGGTGTACTGCTTCTTGTTTTCCAGTATGCGCGGCTTGGTATAGTCCCAGCTCGTGACCGTGGTCCACGTGCCCGGCGACTGGAGTGCGATGCTCGCCGTGTCGAATATGACGGCGACATCGCCGTCCTTATAGACCTGCCGCCACGGGGCCTGAGCATGCGCGGCCACGGGCACAGCGATGAATGCGGCTGACAAAACGACTCTGCTGACAAAACGAATCATGAAATCTCCTGGGGTCCGCCACCTTTCGCCGGCTGCAATCGAGGTGACAGCGGTAAGAACGATCTTTGTAAGGCTTGGATTATATACACCGGGAACGCGAAGGCGCCACTCGCGCCTTTACGGCGATCCCCTTCGTCTCGCGCTCACCGAAGGTCACTGGTATTTGCCGGTCCGATGATCGAAGGCCCGCTCGATCGCCTCGTCGCCGGAGGGTAGCCGCGAGGTCGTCTCCTCGGAAATCTCGCGCAGCTCCTTCTCGTTCATTGTGCGGACGATGGTAAGAATGGCGGCGAGTAGCGGCACTGCCACCAACAGGCCGAGAAAGCCGAACAGGAGAGCCATGAGCGCCTGAATCCCGAGAGTCATCGCCGGCGGGAGGTTCACCCCACGCTTCATCAGCACGGGTACGAGCACGTGATTCTCGACGAACTGGATCACGATGTAGCCGATCGCGACAACGAGCGCTTTGTGCGGCGAGTCGATGAACGCCATCGCGATGGCTGGAATCGCGGCGAAGATCGAGCCGACGATCGGGATGAATTTCGATACACCCGCCAGGATGCCGAGCGGCAGTGCCGCCTTGACGTGAAACGCGAGCAGAAACACGGTAGTGACTGCGCCGATCACGACCATCGCGATCAGCTGCGTTACGAGCCAGCGTCGCAGCGTCGTTGCGAGGCGGGCCAGTGTGAGCGCCGCCCGGTCACGTTCACGGGCCGGTACAAGCGCCAGAACTCCGCCGTGATACAGGTGGGGATCGAGGCCGATATACGCCGCGATAAAGAGCACCAGCAGGAATGCGCCGGTAACAGCGAAGGTGGACGTCAGGACCCGGAGAAATGAGTGCTGTGCCCCGGAAAACTGTCTGGTTATCTCGCGTCTGAGGTTGCCGCCGACCATGACCTCGTTGCTGCGCGTGATCGTTTTCCGTGCTTCGGGGCCAATCGTTGGAGCCGGGACCGTGTCGGTGCCGACTGAATCCGTTTCCGCGATTCCCGGCACGGTCCCCGTATCGTCGCCCGTGCTCTCCTGGTTGAAAAGGATGCCAAGCACCCCATTGGCGCGGTGGCCGAGCCAGGCGTCGATCTTGTCCAGTGCCTCGGGAAGTCGCTGCTGCAGCTCTTTCGATTGAGAGCGAAGAATCGGCGCCATCCCAACGCCGCCGCCGATGAGGAGGCCAAGAAACACCGTAAGAATTATCGCGACTCCGATCCCGCGCGGAATGCGGCGCTTCTCGAGCCAATCCGCTCCCTGAGCGATCGGGAGTCCGAACAGCACGCCGAGGAAGAAGAGGAAGATTACGGGGTGCGCGATCCAGAGCAGTCGGACGCCGACATAGAAGCCGAATATGAGCGCGAGTATTCTTACGACTTCGCGCGTCGGGATTCGAATCGTTTCGCGGGCTGGCATGCTGGTATGCTAAACCGGCCTGCCTGTTTGCGCGAGTTCATCGCCGGAGTCGCTTTGGACTTTTTTGTAGTTGTGAATTCTTTCGCCGGTCAGTCGGGAGAGGGATTCCGTTTCGGCCGCTAGCTCGCTTACACGCTGCGAACCCGTCAGCCCACTCGCCGCTTGCGCTCGCGAGCGGGCACCCAGCCGGTTTCTTGCTACGCGAGACGCGGCCTGCACGGAACCCCTCTCCCTCCTTCCCACGAGATTCGTAACTGCAGCGGCGCGAAGCGCCGCGTGAATACCGCGCGACCTCGCCCATCGCGCGCCAGCGCGCCGAGCGCAGCTCGGCATTCCCGCGACTCCGCCACGCGAGGCAACGCGGCGCGGACCAACGGCACGCGCAGCTAAAGATCTCGAGCAGGGAGGCGGGGGGTGTCCTCGCAGGCGGCGTCCGGCGTAGCACGAGACTCCGGCTGGGTGCCCGCTCGCCAGCGCAAGCGGCGAGTGGGCTGACGGGCTCGATGCGTGTAAGCGAGTAGCCGCCGAAGAGGATACCCCTCGCCGACCGCGCGGATGCAGCGTAAGAATCGCGCACCACGAGCCGACCGACTTGACCGCAGACATCCGCGTGCTAGGTTGAAGCAACATGGTACACGCGCGCCGAATGCTTATGTGTT